>JAHFOS010000270.1 GCA_023261545.1 bacterium | reverse complement strand
CGCCGGGGCGAACCCCCAGACCAGCGGCTACGAAATTAAGACGGCTTCGGGCAAGAACCTCTCCTTCAAGTACAACCCCACCCTGGAGTACAAGGACTCCATCACCGGCCAGTACAAGGTTTACCAGAACTTTGCGAACATTGACAAGGATCGCACTTTCGTGGTCTTTTCCGGGGGGCTCACGACCGACTCCTTGCGCCTGAGCTACCGCGCCAATACCGGAGACTCCGAGGATTTCACCGAGAACGGCTACCGGGCGCGCCTCATGGAAGCGGAGGTCCTCGACAGCCAGGGCATCGGCGGCCAGGCCTCGCGCGTCTTCAACAGCCTGACCAACTCTCAGACGGGAAGCATTCCGGCGGCGAACACCACGCTCAACAAGCTCAACGCGACGCTTGAGACGCGCATCACCAGCATGGAGGGGCAAATCGAGAACAAGCGCTCGCAGTTGGTGCGCCAGTTCTCCAACCTTGAGCTCATCGTGTCCACCTTGAATTCCCAGAGCCAGTTCCTGCAAAAACAGATCGGCTCGCTGCAGAATTCCAACTCCAGCAAGTAGTCTTTGCGGGCCGGCGCCGGTTCGGCACGGGTTTTTCGGTTTATCTGTCTGGAATTCAGGAGTTCTTTTCGCTCATCCGAAGAATGCGCACCTCTGGCAGGGTTCCCCCTCATTTGTTCTCGGCTCTCTGCATCCTCAACTCGGGAGCATCCACAGATTACACAGATTTGCACCGATTAAAAAGGACGATCCGGATGGATTATTATCAGTGTTAATCTGTGCAATCTGTGGAAAGTTCCCCCGGCAGCTTGCTTTGGTTTCAGTCTTGCGCGACCTTGCGCCCGTGCTAAAAATTCCAGAAAAGTACGCATTATTCGGATGAGCCACTCTTTTTTCCGCTTTTTTTCGTGATTTGCTGTAATTCCGCCATAAGGCTGCGCAATTCCTCCGTGTTCCCCCGGCTTTGGGCGTCGCTGATGCGTTTGCGCAGGTCCACGGCTTTGCGGCGCGGGGATTTTATTTCCCGGAGTTTTTCCTCGAAGAAACGGCGCAGACCCTCGCTGGTTGGCAGTTCCTCCGTGGCGGCGGCCTTGAAAAGTGCGCGCTGCGGCGGCGTGAGCAGTGCCTCGATCTCGGGTAGCGCGGGGCTGGCCGAGCCGTCCATGAGGCTGATCCAATGGCTGATGACCTGGGCGCTTTCGCTGGGCGGCAGGGAATCCAGGCCGCCCTGCTCCTCGATTTCGGCGAGGTAACCGGGTTCGGCGAGGAAAATAGCCAGCAGGTAGTAGCCGCTGTCTTTCTCGGGGGTTTCCGATTCCACGGGGAGGACGACGGGGGGAGGGGGCCGGGAGTCGGCGGCGGGTTGCGCGATCTTGCCGCCGAGGACGGAGCGCGGGATCTCCAGGGTTCTGGAGAGCTCCTCCAGGTAGAGGTCCAGTCGCAGCGCGTCGCCGCAGGCTTTGAGGTCGGCCAGCATTTCCTCGGCGATGCGGGCGCGCCGCTCCACGCCGGAGCGGGGATCGGCGGCCATGAGCTGTTGCAGCTTGAAGCTGAAGGCATCCGGCGCGCGTTCCAGCAGCTCCGGCCAGGTGCGCGGCGCCTCGGGGTTCTTGAGCAGGAACTCGCAAGGGTCCTTGCCGTCGGGAACCTGCACCACGCGCGCGTTCAGGTTGTGCCGCAGCAATAGCGGCAGGGTCCTAGAGGCGGCTTTGCGTCCGGCCTCGTCGCTGTCGAGCACGAGGTACAGCGGCAGGCCGAAGCGCCGCAGGTAGCGCATGTGATCCTCGGTGAGCGCCGTGCCCAGGGCGGCGGCGGCTGGCCCCAGGCCGAACTGTTCCACCATCATGACATCGGTGTAGCCCTCCATCAGCAGGATGGGCTTGAGCGGCCGGTAGCGCTGCAAGGCGAGGTGTAGCCCATAGAAAAGCCGGCCTTTTTTGAACAGGTCGCTGTCCGGGCTGTTGAGGTACTTGGGTTGCCCATCCCCCAGGACGCGGCCCCCGAAGCCCACCAGCCGACCCCCGGGGTCGCGCACGGGGAAGATCACGCGCTCGCGGAAGAAATCGTAGCGTCGCTCATCCTTTTCGCCCGCCAGGCCCGCTTCGGCCAGGGACTGGAAGGAAATATTGCGACGCTCCGCCCAATCCAGCAGCCCGTTGAAGCGCGCGGGAGCATAGCCGATTTCGAACCTTTCCAGCGTTTCCGCCTTAAAGCCGCGCCCCAGCATGTACGCGCGGGCCTGTGCCCCGTCGCCGCTGTTGAAAGCCGCGCGGAAGTATTCCAGCCCGAGCGCCAGGGTCTTCTCGATGCGCGCCACGCGCTCCTGGGCCGCGCGCGCCTCGCCCGCGGCTCCGGGCCGCAGGGCGCGCAGTTCAACTCCCGCACGCTGCGCGAGCTCGCGTTTGGCCTCGGGGAAGGTGAGGTTGAAGTGCGCCATGGCAAAGCTGAAAATATCCCCCCATTTACCACAGCCGTAGCAAGTGAAGGTCTGCTTGTCGGGATGGACGAAGAAAGAAGGTGTCTTTTCGCGGTGGAAAGGGCAGCAGGCGGTGAAGTTGCGGCCGGAACGTTTGAGCGGGATCAGCGCGGAGACGTACTCCACCAGGTCCACCCGGCGCTTGATCTCCTCGGTTTCCTCGTTATTCAAATGGAGCTCATCCGAATAATGCGTACTTTTCCAGAATTTTCACACGGGCGCACGGTCGAGCAAGACTGAAACCAAAGCGAGCTACCGGGAGAATTTTCCACAGATTGCACAGATTAACACTGATAATAATCAATCCGGTCCGTCCTTTTTAATCGGTGCAAATCTGTGTAATCTGTGGATGCTCCCGAGTTGAGGAAGCCGAGAGCCGAGAACATATGAGGGGCACCCTGCCAGAGGTACGCATTTT
>JAHFOS010000165.1 GCA_023261545.1 bacterium | reverse complement strand
CAGGCGCTCCGGAAGCCCCGAGCCAGACCGCCCTGCGCTGGAAAGCCCCGCCAGCCTGGAAAGTCCTCCCGGCGGGCAACCTGCGCCTCGCCAGTTTCGCGGTTTCCGGCAGCGGCGGCAGCGGCGAGGCCTCGATCACCTTCCTCGCGGGCGCGGCCGGCGGCGCGGCGGCCAACGTGAACCGCTGGCGCGGTCAGCTCGGGTTGCCAGCCCTCACCGAAGCCGAGGCGCTGAAAGCCCTGCAAGCTGAGCGCGGCGCGGGCGGAGATTTCAAATGGATCGCGCTCAAGGCGGAAAACAAAATGTTGCTCGCCAGCCTCCACGAATGGCCGGCAGGCGTGGGTTTCGTGAAGCTCAACGCGCCGCCGACGACGGCGGAGGAGAACCGCGACGCATTTCTTGAGATTTGCCGCTCGCTGATCCCTGCTGCGGCTGCAACGGGCGAGGTAAGTCCCCCATGACGACGGTCGCAAAGACCCCAGCCCTGCGCCGCGCCGTTGACGCCATCGCCCATCCGGCCTGGATGGTGGCTGGCACCGCCTGGCTCATAGTGCTGGTGGCCGCGGGCACGCTGGCGCAACCCTCCATCGGGCTCTACCGGGCGCAGGAGCGCTATTTTTCAGCCTGGGTCCTCTTCATCGGCCCGCTGCCCCTGCCGGGAGCCCGCCTGGTGTTGACAGTGGTGTTCTTGTGCCTGCTCACGAAAATCCTGTTCCGCAGTCCCTGGCGCTGGAAGGCGCTGGGATCCCTCATCGTGCATTCAGGGGCCTTGCTGCTATTGCTGGGCGGCTTCCTCACCGCTTATTTCTCCAGCGAAGGAAACATGCTCATCCATGAGGGGGAACGCAGCCGCATCGTCAACGACTACCACCGCCGCGAGCTGGCCGTGGCCGAGATTTCCCCGGGCGCCGATTTCGATGAGGAAACAGCTTTCGGCCAGGGTTGGCTGTGCCCAGGCAGCACCCTGCGCGCCGCGGGCTTGCCCTTCGAGCTCGCGATCCTGGAGACCCAGCGCAACTGCGCGCCACGCCAGCGCACCGGGCCGGCTCCCGCTGAACACAAAGGCTTCGCCGCACGCTTCACGCTCGAAACCCTGGAACCCGAAAAAGAAGACGAAGCCAACGTCATGGGCGCGCTGCTCAAGATCCAGGGCGCCGGGCCGGACGATGGGGTGGTGGCGCTCTACGACGGCATGCCGGTCGCACCCAGCATCACGGCGGCGGGCAGGACCTTCGAGCTGCGCCTGCGCCACCGCATCGAAGTGTTGCCCTACGAGATCGAGCTGCTCGACTTCGAGAAACAAGAGCACCCCGGCACCTCCAAGGCCCGCAGCTACAAGTCGGTGGTGAACCTCATCGAGGATGGGACCGCGCGGCGGGTGGTCATCGAGATGAACGAGCCCTTGCGCCATCGCGGCACCACCTTCTACCAGGCCTCCTTCACCGAGGGCGGGCCGAAGGAGGCCACCGTGCTCGCCGCGGTGCACAACGAGGGCCGCGTCTTCCCCTATGTCGCCAGCCTCATCATGTGCGCCGGACTGCTGCTGCACCTCGTCCTGCACCTGCCGCGGCATTTCAAGGGCCGAAGCGAAGGCGAGGAAGTCCGTGCCGGCAGGTCGCGCTGGTCCCTGGCCGCGCCCGTGGCGGGCGCGCTGTTGGCCGCCGTTCTGGTGTTCGGCTATAGCCCCAAATCTAAGCCGGAACTGGCGGCACTCAAGACGCTCCCCGTCCAGGAGGGCGGGCGCATCAAGCCCCTGGACACCTTCGCGCGCGCGCACCTCCTGCAGTTGCGCGCGCGCGAGCGGCTGGGAGAGATGTCAGCGCTGGAATGGCTGCTGGAGCTCGTGACCGCTCCCGAGCAGGCCCATGCGAGGAAAGTTTTCCTTATGCGCAACCCCGAAGCGCTGGCGGCCCTCGGCCTCGAAAATCGCGAGGACCATCTGTATAGTTTCTCCGAACTCGCCCCGGCCCTGGCGCGCCAGTCCGAGCTTTTGGAGAAGCTCCTGCGCGCCGAGCGCAAGGAACTCGCCGCCGTCGAGCGCCAGCTCGTGGATGATTATCACAACGCCGTGCTCTATCACGATCTGAGCCGTTCGCTGGCCCCCTTTCTGCCTGACATCGCCGTTCCCGAAATTCTCGCCGCCCGACTGGGCGCACGACCGGGCGAGTCTCTGAGCCTCTACCAGCTCTTTTCCAGGGTCGGCTCATTGCGCGATCTGCTGGCCGATGTCGAGAGCGCGGAAAAGTTCAGCGACGAACAGCAGGCCGCTTTCTCCGTGGCCCAGCGCATGAAGGCCTTGAGCGAAGAAGGCGGCGCGACGGGGCCGGCGCTGTGCTTGCTCCCTCCCATGACGGGCGGGGAAATCTGGAGTTCGCCCTTTGCGGCAATCGCCGCCAGGCCTGTCGCCACCGGGGATCAACACGCGCCCTTCGCGGCGTTACAGGATTTCGTCTTCGCCGTCCGTGACAAGGACTCCGTGGGCCTCGCGTCCGCAACCACCCAACTCAGCGAACTCTCCCGCTCCGCCTCCGGCGTCTCCGCGCGCCGCCTGGCTTGGGAGCTGCGCTATAACGAATGGGACCTCTTCACCAAAAGCGCCTTCTGCTATTTCGCCGCCCTGCTGCTGGTCCTCGCCGGGTGGATGGGCCGGCCGCTGCTCTTGCACCGCATGGGTCTGGCGCTGCTGCTCGCGGGCTACCTGATGCACGTCGGCGGCGTCGCCATCCGCGTGGGACTGCTGGGCCGGCCGCCGGTCTCCACGCTCTATGAGTCCATCCTCTTCGTGGCCGCCGTGGCTGTAACCGCCGGATTGCTTTACGAGGCCATCAAGCGCAGCGGCCTCGGCCTGATCTGCTCCACCATCGCGGGAACGGTGCTCATGTACATTGGCTTCGGCTACGCCGCCGAGGGCGACTCGCTGCAGCAACTCGTGGCGGTGCTGAATTCCAACTTCTGGCTCACCATCCACGTGCTCACCATCACCACCGGCTACGGCGCCACGCTGCTCGCGGGACTGGTGGGCCACCTCGCCCTGGCGCTCTATGTTTTGAAGCCCGCCGCGCGTGGCGCGCAGGCTGACCTCGACCGCAATATGGCGGGCCTCGCGCTTTTCGCGGTCTTCTTCACGTTGTTCGGCACCATCCTGGGCGGCATCTGGGCCGACCAGTCCTGGGGCCGCTTCTGGGGCTGGGACCCGAAGGAGAACGGCGCCCTGCTCATCGCGCTCACGCTGCTGCTGCTCATCCATGGGCGGCTGTCCGGGCTCTTCTCCCCCCTGGCGCGCGCGGCGGGCCTGGTGCTCGCCTGCCCGGTGGTGGCCCTGGCCTGGTTCGGCGTGAACCTGCTGAGCGTTGGCCTGCACTCCTACGGTTTCACCGAAGGCGCAGCCCTGAACCTGGGACTGTTCTGCGGCTTCGAGCTGCTGTACGCTGTCCTGGGCTACGGGTGGGGATCCCGGCGGCTGCGGCTCGCCACCCTGGCCGCGCCAAGACCTTCACCCCAACCCTCTCCCGAAGGGAGAGGGGGAACAGAGCTGGCCGCCGCTACCCAACCGGGGAGCGGGGAGTCAGCCTGAAACTATCTCCAGGGAGCCACTCAGCGGGCTCCTGGAGATTTCTGCGCGCAGCCGCCACGGCGTGGCGGCCTGCGTTTCAGTGCGATTCGGCGCGGGCGAAGCGCGGGTTGCGATGCTGATGCGGATGACGTCCGCGCGGTGGCATGGCGTGCCGCCGCGGCGGCATGGGCCGGCGCTGCTGCTGAGGCTCATAATTGTTGGACATGCGCGGGGATACCGTGAAGCCGGGAACGATTTCCGGCTTGATGGCGCGGTTGAGCAGGCGCTCGATGCCCCGCAACAGATGGCGCTCGTCGGAACTGACCAGCAGGACGGCCCGGCCCTTGGCGCCCGCCCTGCCCGTGCGCCCGATGCGGTGCACGTAGTCCTCGGGCACGTAAGGCAGGTCGAAGTTCACCACCAGTGGCAACTGGTCAATGTCCAGGCCGCGCGAGGCGATGTCGGTGGCAACCAGGACGCTCACGTTGCCGCGCTTGAAGTCGGAGAGCGCGCGCGTGCGGGCGCCCTGGCTCTTGTTGCCGTGGATGGCCGTGGCCGCGATGCGTTCACGCTCCAGCTTCTGGGTCAGGCGGTCGGCGCCGTGCTTGGTGCGCGTGAACACCAGGACCTGTTTCCAGCTCCCCTCGCGGATGAGGTGTCCCAGCATCCTGGCCTTGTCCGAAGCCTCGACGGCGTAAGCCAACTGCTCGACGGCATCCGGCGGCGTGTTGCGCGTCCCCGTGTCAATGCAAACCGGCTCGCGCAGGAACTCCTTGGTGAGCTGGCGGATCTCCGCGGAGAACGTGGCGGAGAACATCAGCGTCTGGCGCCGGCCCGCGGCCTGCTTGACTATCCTGCGGACATCGGGGATGAAGCCCATGTCGAGCATGCGGTCGGCCTCGTCCAACACCAGGATTTCCACCTTGGAGAGGTCCACGGCGCGTTGATTCGCCAGATCCAGCAAGCGCCCCGGCGTCGCGATGAGGATGTCCACGCCCCGGCGCAGGCGGTCGATCTGAGGACCGATGTTGACGCCTCCGAAGGCGGCGGTCGAGCGCAGGGACGCATGCTTGCCGTAGATGGCGACGCTATCCGCCACCTGGGCGGCGAGCTCGCGCGTCGGCGTCAGGATCAGCGCCCGGATGCAGCGGCTCGGGGCGCTGGGCTGGCCCGACAAATGCTGGAGCAGCGGCAAGGCGAAAGCCGCCGTCTTGCCCGTGCCCGTCTGGGCGGAAGCGATGATGTCCTTGCCCTGCAGGATGACGGGAATGGCCTGCTCCTGGATAGGCGTGGGCGTTTGATAGCCCTGCTCCTCGACGGCGCGCAAAAGAGACGGAGAGAGTCCTAGGTCGTTGAATGTGCTCATGAAAAAGATCCTTCGCTACTAATGAAATTGTGATGTTATGGGCCACCGGCCCAAAACGTCACCCACTTACGAGCGATATCACGAGCACAGAAACCGCTCCAAACCAGAAAATTCGTGCGGAATCGCCAAAACTCTCGGGAATGGATCGGGGGAAATCTAAGCCGTAAGGCTGTTGCGCAAGCCTTAACAGAAAAAATGTCTCGACGAGTTCCGACTCGTTATAAGCCTCCGCTCATTATCCTCGAAAATCGAATGCGCGCACGCATCCCGGTTTCGTTGCCGGCGTTGACAAGCGGCACCGCTTTTCTACCATCGCGTCCGGAGAGGTGCCAGAGCGGTCGAATGGGCCGGATTCGAAATCCGGTGTACGCTTCTAGTGTACCTAGGGTTCGAATCCCTACCTCTCCGTTCGGCTAAAGCCTCACTCCGAGCAAGGTCACACCTTGCTCATCGGCTTCCACTGGAAGCCGCTTCACTTCGGCCGGGTTCGAATCCCTACCTCTCCGTTCGGCTAAAGCCTCACTCCGAGCAAGGTCACACCTTGCTCATCGGCTTCCACTGGAAGCCGCTTCACTTCGGCCGGGTTCAAGGTCCCTATCGCCCGCGGCGGTCGCGCGTTATGATCGCGGCCTTGCAAGCGCCGAAATCCTGGATCGTTTATATCCTGAAGTGCCGCGACGGCAGTTTGTACTGCGGCATCACCACGGATTTGGCGCGCCGCGTCGCGCAGCACAACGCGGGGAAAGGCGCGAAATATACGAGAGCCCGTCGGCCCGTCACCACCGCATGCTTCCGGGGGCCCTTCACGCGCTCGCGGGCCGCGAAGATTGAGTACGGGATCAAGCGTCTGGACAGGGCCACGAAGCTGCGCGCGCTGGCGAAATTGGCCTCATGATCGAGGGCGAGGACTATTATTTCAACGACGCCGACCTCATGGTCATGACTGAAAAATATTTGCGCGCCCGGGGCTTCTGCTGCAAGTCGGGATGCACGCATTGCCCTTATGGTTTCCCAAGGCTGGAAACCAGGACCACGCTCTCACCTTCCGCACCTGAAGAAATTTCCACATGAAAGCGACGATTTATGAGATTTGACGAACTGGGACTCAAACCGCGGTTGTTGCAAAACCTGGCGGCCATGGACTACGAGGAGCTGACCCCCATCCAGGAACAGACTTTCTCCATCATCAAGGAGGGCCGCGATCTCATGGCCATGGCGGAGACGGGATCGGGCAAGACCAGCGCCTGCGGGATCCCCATCGTGCAGAACATGGATCCCGATATTCAGGGCATCCAGGCCCTGATTCTTGTACCTACCCGCGAACTGGCCCAGCAGTACGTGGAGGAGATCCACTGGGTCAGCGTCGAGATGGGCATCGCCTGCTTCGCCATCTTCGGCGGCTTTCCCATGAATATCCAGAAGGCCAAACTGCAGCACGGCGTGCAGATCCTGGTGGCCACTCCGGGCCGGCTCATTGACCACCTCTACAACTCGGACCTCACCCTCGCTTCCTTGAAAACCCTGGTGCTGGATGAGGCCGACGTGATGCTGGACATGGGCTTCATTGATGACATCCGCTTCATCCAGTCGTGCATCGTCCGCCAGCACCAGACCCTGATGTTCTCGGCCACCATGCCCGACCCCATCGCGCGTCTGGCGAAGACGTGCCTGGTGGATCCCGTGCGCATCGAGCTCAACCGCGACCGCCTCGCTCCTCAAAGCCTGGTCCACGTCTTTCGCTACCTGGACGCGCACGCCCGCCAGCAGGGGCTCCAGGAGCTGCTCCAGAACGAGGAATTGCGCCAGGCCATCATCTTCTGCAATTCGCGGGAAAGCGGCGAGCGGCTTTTCCGCTCCCTGCGCGGCGGGCCCTCAGGGCTAGAGTACATCCACGGCGGCCTGCCCCAGGAACGCCGCACCTCCATCTTCAACAACTTCAAGAAGGGCCGCCTGCGCGTGCTCATCGCCACCGACGTGGCTGGCCGCGGCCTGGATTTCTCCCAAGTCACCCACGTCATCAATTACGATTTCCCCCCCAGCACCGAGGCCTACACCCACCGCACGGGCCGGGCGGGAAGGATGGGCCGCAAAGGCACGGCCTGCACCCTGGTCACGCGCCGCGACCTCGGTCGCCTGGATACGTTGTTGCGAACCAACCGCATCCAGGTCGTCTGGGACGGCTCGCCGCCTTCTGAAAAAGCAGAACACGGCGGGGAAAGGCATCACGCGCACCCCCGCCCCCAGCGGCGCAGCCACGGGAGGGAACACCGCGGCCCGCGCGGCCCCTGACGCGCCGGCCGGGCGGGTCCGCAGCCGTCCCGGTCTTTACTGGAAGTAACGGCTCAGGCATCGGTACTCTCCCTCTCCCTCCGGGAGAGAGTCGGGGTGAGGGTTTTATGTTGGGTGTGAAAAGTTAATCTCGTTTCCTTGCGGGCGAGACGCCCGCGCACCCAGCCAGTTCGAGCAGTTACTACTGGGAAACCTTGATCAACCTGAACGCCCGGGCGGGAACCGTCAGGGTTGCGCCCGCCAGGGCTTCGTTCGTCAGCGCATCCACGGCCTTGCCGTTGAACTTCGCCCCGGTGGCGATGTCTTTGTCCCCGCGATTGGTGATGACGATCAGGGCAGATGGCGCGGGTGTCCCGCCCGCGGCCCCCTTCACCCACGCGCTGGCGAGCAAGGTCTTGTCCGCGAGTTCCACCGGCACCTGATTTTCCCAGTAGGGCGCGAAAACAGCGTCGGCGATCCCGAAGTCGCGCTGCGCGACGCGCACTTTTTCCACCGTCGCCTCATGGCAGTAGATGGGCCAGACGCCGATGTCGTGGAGCAGGGTGAGGGCCAGCAGCTCCACGGTAGGTCCGGGTTTTTCGCACAGTTCCGGGTCGGGCATGCCTTCGAGCGTCGCGAGTTCCGGAATGATGAACGGCGCCAGCCCCGCCTGGTGTCCGCGGTATTCCGCCCGGAGCTCCGCGAGCGGCAGGACGTCCATGTAGTGGCCCTGCGCCCGGACCACCGATTGGGTGGGGTGCAGCCGCTTCTCCTCCCCCACCAGCATGAGGTCGCCGAAGCCGATGCAGGAATACAGCAGGGAGTCCGAAATGTGCAGCATGATCAGCGAATCAGCGCGCACCGCCTTCACGCGCTCGTAGGTGGCCTGGGCTATCTGGCGCATCTTGAAAATCTGGAACTCAGATCGGCGCGCGCCCTGGTCGTCCTCATAGCCGCAAGGGTGGTGCGCCGCGTTGCAGGTCCAGGGGAATACGAAGTCGTAGTAGAGGCCGTTGACCTTGGCCACCTCGAAAAGTTTTTCCATCTGGCCGGGGAAGAAATCGCACCAGCCGTTGTTGGGACACATGATCCAGTGACGCGGGCTGTCGCCGTCCGGAGCCGAATCCAGCAGCGGCTCCCTGCGCCAGTGGCTCCCGTCTCCTTGGGTATAGGCCTGCGAATTCCCCGTGAACGACAGCATGGAAACGTAGGGCAGGAGATACTGCCCTTTGGCCGCCAGGGCCGTCGCTTGCTGGGCCAGCGCCTGGGGGTCCTTGGGCACCGTATCCGCGTGGCTGGCCGTCCAGGCCTGCCACCACCAGATGTGGACGTTAGCCGAAGCCCCAGGGCTCATGCGCCAGTCGCGCCACTTGGGCGACGACATGGGTCGGATGGGAGTGGCCACGAGTCCGAAGCGCCAGCGCAGCGGCTTTTTCAGGACGACCTCGTGATCGATGAGCGTGATGCGCAGGGTGGTGACGGCGCCCGAGCGCTGGATCACGCAGGCGCGCTGGGGATTTTCCAGTCGCAGGAATTCGTCGCTGTCCGCCACCCACTGCAGACCCACGTCATCGTCGCCCAACCACACGCCGCAATTGAAGCCATGGCTCCACACCTCGCCGTCTGCGGCGGGGAGCTCCAGTGTATTCGTTTCCTGGTAGTGGGTTTCGTTCACAAAGTGCAAAAACTTTATATGGGAAGAAACCAGCGGGATCTCCAGCACGAGGCCTTTGAAAACACCCGCGCCGAGGTCCACGGAGATGTCCCAGAAACCGTCGTATTCGATGGAAGTTCTGGCGCTCATCTTCACGTCGTCGCGCGTCGCGCTCGCGGCCCACTCCACGGCGCGGCCGCTCTTGGTGAGATTGCCGTTGCTCCACACCGGCGGCGCCACCGGCGGTTCCTCCGCTTGGCCTTGGAAGCGAAAAACCACTGGACCCGCCAGGAGCTTTTCACCCTGGGAAACGATCTGCTGTGGGAAAGGGCCTTGGATGACGTTCTCCCTGCCCCAGCACTTCACGCGCTGGCCATCGGCTTCGAGTGGCGTCCAGGGGATGGGCACCGTGCCGGAAACATGCGCTGGCTTCGGGGTTTCGGCCATGCCGGAGCCACCCAGCAAGACGGCCAGAGACATCAACGCGATGAATTTTTCGCGCT
>JAHFOS010000164.1 GCA_023261545.1 bacterium | reverse complement strand
CAGCGGCTTCTACGCGGCCCTGCGCCTGGGATGCGAGGCCATCATCACGCTCGATGGCGACGGCCAGCACGACCCCACCGAAATCCCCGCCTTCGTCGGGCGCGCTCTCCAGGCCGGGGGGCCCTGCATCGTGCTGGGTTGCCGCATGCGCGACACGCGCTCCATGCCATTCGTGAGGCTGGCCACCAACCGCCTGCTCTCCAGGCTCATCAGCATGCTGGCCCGCCAGACCATTCTGGACAGCCAGTGCGGCTTCCGCCTCATCCACCGCGAAATCCTGGAAAAGGTGCACTACAACAACAACCGCTACGACGCGGAATCCGAAATCCTGGTGCGCGCGGCGCGCGCGGGCTTCCCCGTCCTCGAAGTGCCCATCGCCACCATCTATGGGAGCGGGTACAGCAAGATCAACGTCTTCTGGGACACGCTGCGCTTCGTGCGTTTCTTCTTCCGCCACCTCTTCACCTCCCCGCCCGTCGTGAAGTCTCCCGAGTGGAGCATCGCCGTATCGGCGGGCGAATCGGCCCTGGCCAAGGCGCGCGAGCTTGAGGCCAAGGCACATGGGCGCGATAGCACTCTTACGCCCTCTCCCTTCGGGAGAGGGCCGGGGTGAGGGGAATGCGTCTGAACAGTTGTCTATGATGAACGCTCCCACGCTCTAACCCCATGCGCCCCTATCTCGATCTGCTGCGGCATATCCTGGACACGGGCGCGCGCAAGGCCGACCGCACCGGCACGGGAACGCTCAGCGTCTTCGGCCATCAAATGCGTTTCGACCTCGCGGCGGGTTTTCCCCTGCTCACCACCAAGAAACTGAGCCTGCGCAGCATCATCCACGAATTGCTCTGGTTCCTCAAGGGCGACACCAACACCCGCTATCTGCATGAGCATAAAGTCACCATCTGGGACGAATGGGCGGACGCCAACGGCGATCTCGGCCCCATCTATGGCGCCCAGTGGCGCTCCTGGCCGGCTCCCGACGGGCAGCGCATTGACCAAATAACCCAGGTCCTGGAGGGCCTGCGCCAAAACCCCGATTCGCGCCGCCTGATCGTGAGCGCCTGGAATCCCGCCGACCTCGCGCGCATGCGGCTGCCTCCCTGCCACTGCCTGTTCCAGTTCTATGTCGCCGCGGGCCGGGTCTCCTGCCAGCTCTACCAGCGCAGCGCCGACGTCTTCCTGGGCGTGCCGTTCAACATCGCCTCCTACGCGCTGCTGACCCAAATGATGGCGCGCGCCGCGGGGCTCCAGGCGGGCGAGTTCATCCACACCCTCGGGGACGCCCACCTCTATCTGAACCACCTCGACCAGGCCTACCTGCAGCTCAGCCGCGAACCTCGCCCCCTCCCCCGCCTGCTCACCCGTGACCGCGGCCAGGACATCTTCGGTTACGAGTTCGCGGACTTCGAACTCAGGGACTACGACCCGCACCCGCACATCGCCGCCCCGGTGGCGGTATGAACATCGCCGTCATCGCGGCCGTGGACGAGGGCGGCATCATCGGCAGCGAAGGCCACCTGCCCTGGCACCTGCCGGAGGACCTGAAGCGTTTCAAGCGCCTCACCCTCGGCCACCCTATCATCATGGGCCGGCGCACCTTCGCTTCCATCGGCAAGCCGCTGCCGGGCCGCAGCAACACGGTCCTGAGCCGCAACCCCGCCTGGATCCCACCGGCAGGCGTACAACTATGCGCGACGCTGGCGGATGCCCTGAACCTCGCCCGCGCCGCGGGCGCAAGCGCAGCCTTCCTCATCGGCGGAAGCGAAGTCTTCAGCGCGGGCCTGCCGTTGGCGCATCGCGTTCACCTCACCCGCGTCCACGCTCGGCATCCGGGCGATGCCCGCTTTCCCGACTTCCCGACTCCAGCATGGCGACTCGTCCATGAGGAACACCACCCTCGGGACGAGAAACACGCCTGCGCATTCTCGTTTCTGGATTACGAGCGAAAAAACGGTGGCCGTCTGTCCGAAGTGTTGGCCGGGGGCAACCGCTCAGAGATCGGCACGCTCCCTCTCCCTCTGGGAGAGGGTCGGGGGTGAGGGTTTGTAACGCCAAAATCGAACGGAACACCCTTGCGAAGTCATTTTGCAGCCGCCCCTCACCCTGCCCTCTTCCGAAGGGAGAGGGGTAAACCTGAGTAGTTGCCGCCTGGATTTAGTTATGGCCCCCGGGGGATGGCATTCTCTCATAATTTTACGCAATCTCAACTATCTCTCCAATGAGATTGCACAAGGCCCTCTTTTGCCACCTGAGACCTGGTCAAGTAGGACAACCAGGTATAGGAAAGTATAGACAAAACTGGCGTTCAAATTGGGGTGCACCAGAATGGGCGGGACCCTAAAGCTCTTGCCTGCGCGAGAAAATCACCTATCATCTTGATAGGGCCGTCTTCGTCTTGCCCGACCCTGTTTATTCTCCAGTTCACCAAGCTGCCTCCCGTCCATTCGTGTTGTGTTTGTCGGATGGCCACCATTCATGACCCACCAATCCACCTCGTGACTCCCTCCCCCGCCAACTTCCGCATGGAGCGCACCGACCGGGACGGCGTGACCCTGCTGCGCCTCTACGGCGAACTCGACCACCTCGTCGCCGAGGAGCTCCGGGAACAAGTCGCGCAGATCGTGGACTCCGGCATCAGCAAAATCATCTTCGACTGCGCTTCCGTAGTTTACATGAGCAGCGGCTGCGCGGGAGTCTTCCTCTCCAAACTGGATCAGGCACGGCGTAGAGGCGGCGACTTCAAGTTCATGCGCGTCCAAGGCCGCATGCGCGAGGTCTTCGATGTCCTGGGCCTGGGCACTCTCATGCATTACGATTTCAACTCCCCGGAGGAAGCCCTCCAGGCCTTCAAAACACCGCTGCCCCAGGAATGGCTGGAGATGACCCAAGAAGGTTTCTTCAGCACCGCCGCCATGGAGCATTATCACCTGCACACCTGTGAGGAGGTGCATACCATCACGGATGACGAGCTGCTGAGATGTGACAGCGAGGCGGAGCTGGAGTTGAGCGGCAAGACGGCGTGTCCGAAGTGTCTGCCGGGAATGAGGTGAAACTCTCATTCCTGGATTACGAGCGAAAAACTAACGGCCAAACTTCGCGCCGCGGCGTTCGCTCGGCCTCCAACCCCATGCTGGCTGCTGCGCTCGCCGAGACGGAATCATCCTGGTCGGCTTGTGCTTGACACTGGAAATAACGCATAGAACTATACGTTATGGGCATCGCAACAGTTTTCGAGGCCCAGAAGAACTTCTCCGCGCTGCTGAAGCGGATTCACGGCGAGGGAGAGATCATCGTCACGCGCCACGGGAACCCAGTGGCACGGCTCACCACTGTCGAAAAACGGCCTATGGAGTGAAGGGAGCGCTTCAAGGAATTCCCGGGCATCAGAGCGGCGCGCCGGACCCGGAAAATACTCGATGAAAACCGGGGCGCGCGTTGATCTATCTTGATACGAGCGCCCTGCTGAAACTCTACGTTGAAGAGCCTGGGACAGACGCGGTCAGGAAGGCCGTGGCCGGACATCGCCAGCCTGTGATGGTTTCGTGGTTGAACGAGGTCGAACTGAGCAGCGCCTTCCGTTTGATGGTTTTCAGAAAGGATGCGAAGGCGAAGTCGCCCGTGCTGAGCACAGGTTTAAAAAAGACGTGGACGAGGGACTCCAGATCCTTTCAGTAAACCCTCCAGAGCGTGGCAAGGACGCCGGCGTCTCGCAGGGCCTCCAGCAGTTTGACGAGGCCCACGGCCAGGATGAACCACAGGGAGTCGGAGAGCCGACGGCGCAGGACCAGGGGAAAAACCTCGTAGCGCTCGGGTTCCGCCAGTAATTTCAGATTGGGCCAGAAGCGCGGCACCCTGGCGGCGTAGTCCTGGTAGGCGTCCCCATGCTGGGATAAAAGCGCTTGTTCCTCTCTGCGCATCACCATGGGATATAAAAGCGCGAAGATGAACAAGAACACAAGAGGGATCGTCAGGGTCTGCGTCGTGAGCCCCACGCCCACCGACCCCACGAGACTGAAGAAATAGAAGGGATGGCGCATGATGGAATAGGGTCCCGCCGCGATGAGAGAGCGCGTTTTGTACCCTGAAATATAAATGGCGCACCATAGCCTGCCGATGATGGCGATGCTCGTGAGCGCCAGGCCGGACACGAATAAGCCCACGGCGACGGCCCGGCTCCGTTCCACCCATGCGCTGTGGGTGAGCGCGATGGCCAGGACGACAGGCAGCGCCAGCGCCTGGGTCAGCCGGATGCGGTGGCTGGCGAAGAAAACCCTCACGGAGAAGTCATCGTGCGCCAACCGCCAGCGCCGAAAATAATTTTGCAACCGTTTTGCAGGTCCAAAATGCGAAGAATTAATTCGATTTTTATAAGCATTCGCGTTATAGGAGACACGACTGCCGTGAACACTGGCACGACCTCGCTGTTCATGCCGGAGCCGTGCCGTCCCCTCCCACGCGCTCCACGTCCACGGAGACCTTGAGGCGGTGCTGGCCGCCGCCCAGGATGATGCCTTTGAGGGGCGGCACGTCGCTGTAGTCGCGGCCCCAGGCCAGCGTGATGTGCTGCAGCGCGGGCCGCAGGTCGTTGGTGGGATCGAAATCCACCCAGCCCGGGCCGGGGCTGTAAACCGAGAACCAGGCGTGCGAGGCGTCGGCGCCGGTGAGCCGCGGGCGGCCTTCGGGCGGCAGCGTTTCCAGATAGCCGCTGACATAGCGCGCCGCCAAGCCCAGGGCCCGCAGGCAGGCGACGGCGATATGGCTGAAATCCTGGCAGACGCCGCGGCGGTTGCTGAAGACCTCCTGGATCGGCGTGCTCACGTCCGAGCTTCCTGGGGCGTAGGTGAGGTCGGCGTGCAGGCGCGCAGTGAGCTCGCGCACCGCCACCAGCAGCGGACGGGCGGGCGTGAAGGAGGTCGCGGCATATTCCCGGAAGGTCTCGGCGATGGGGACCAGGGGCGAGGCATAGAGGAAGGCATGGGCGCTGTCCGGCAGCGGCCGGCTTTCCAGCAGCAGATCGCGCACGCTCTCCCAGGGCGGGCTGGCTTCCAGGTCCGGCGCCGCGCAGGCCTCTAAGCGCACCACACTCTGCGCCTTCACCCTGAGCGCGCGATGCTGGGCGTGGATGGCGAAGTAGCGCACCCTATTGCCGAAGGCGTCGCCGCACTCGTCGCGGTCCTGGGGGGTGGGATCAATGGCCATCTCATGGGAGAGCAGTTTCTGATGGGGAAGCTCGCGCGGCACCAGGCGCGCCTCGTTGTGGGAAATCTCGACGTCGTCCTGATACTCGTAGGCCGTCGTGTGGCGGACGCGGTACAAGATCATCTTAAAAACAGCTCACCCGAGTAATGCGTACCCCTGGGCAGTGGCCTCTCCCACAGTTTCTTTCTGGTGTTCCGTGTTCGCGACTCGGATTTATCCACAGATTACACCGATGGGTACTGATTAAAGAGACCAGCCCTGATTGATTATTTTCTGTGTTAATCTGTGGCATCTGTGGAAAAATCCCCCCGGTATTACGATTGGGGCTCAAACGTTTGCAGGACGATTTCCATGTTGCCGTTTTCAGGATCATGATCGCAGCAGCAACGGGCGCGCGGCCTTGGAGTGGGTGAAGTAGGCGCGGCTCAGCGCCGAGGAGAACCCCTTGAGCAATTCGATCCAGCCATCCAGGAGCTGCGTGAGGTAGCGGCTGTAGGCGCTGGGATCGGGAAAAAGCTCGCGGCGGCTGATGGAACTCAGGCGCAGGCGCGCCAGCGCTTCGAGGATCACGCGCTCCTCGGTGCTGCGGAAATAGGACTGATGGCTGGCATTGAAGTCCTCCACCAGCTTCAGGATGTTCACGAGCTGGAAGGCCATGGAACGCGGATTGGACTCGTCGAGCAGCAGCAGGTCCAGCACCGCGTCGGGGTGGACCTGGGCGCGGTAGCGCCAGCGATAGGTCATGATGCTGTCCTGGATGCGCAGCAGGGTCTCCCAGTAAGGATCGTTGGCTCCGGCGATTTCCGCGGCGCTCGCGCGCATCAGCGCCACGTTCCACAGCGCCCGTTCCAGGCGCCGGCCGATGGACAGGAAGCGCCATTCCTCGGTGTGCGTCATGCTGTCCATGCTGAGCCCGGCGATGGCGGCGATGGACAGGGTCACGGACTCCATCTGGCGCACCGCCTCCGCCGGGCTGGCGATGCGCTCGAGACCGTCCACGATGTCGTTGACGATGCGCATCATTTCAGAGGAAATACGGTCGCGCACCGCGCCCGCGGCGCTCGCCATGGCCTGCACATCGTGGAGCAGGCTCCCCTCCAGCGCGGCATCGAGTATCAGGCGCAGCAGCTCTCGTTCCTGCGCGGAACGGGCGTCCGGGGCGCCGTCCGCGCCGGCGGGGGATTCGGGCGGGGGGATGCGCGTGATGCCATAGAAGCTCCGCAATAACTGGGCCAGGGCCGCGTCGCGCCGGCTTTCCCCCTGTTGCAGGAAAAGCACGATGGCCTCGCGCAGCAGGCGCGCGGTGCGGTCGGCGCGCTCCATGTAGCGTCCGAACCAGAAGAGGTTTTCAGCGATACGGCTGGAGACGCCGCTGCCGCGCCGGTCAATCTTGAGGGTGTGCTTGGCGTCCCCCATCAGGGCTTCACTGGTCTCCTCGGGCGCGGCGGAAATCACCCAGGTGTCTTTGCTGGCCCAGCTTCCCAGCGCTTCCGGGGTCTCGTCCCCCGGGTGGCGATGGACGCGGGCGAGTCCTCCGGGCATGGCGCTGTAGCCCTCGCGGCCGGCGCTCAGGAAACAGCGCAGCACCAATCCTTGCGGAAGAAACGCGCCGCCCTCCAGGGTCGGGACGGTGGAAAGGGGGAAAGGTTCCTCTGCCGCGTAGAGGTGGGGCTCGCGCCGCAGCGCCGCGACCAGTTTCTCGCGCTCCGCGAGCGCGAGCCTTCCCACGACGATGGGCCGGGCGCGCGGCGCATGGATGGCGCGCAGCACGAGGCGCTCCAGGTTGGCGATGACGTGCTCGCGCTCACGGGGCTGTCCGCACCACCAGGTGGCGAGGCTGGGAAGCAACGGGTCCTCCCCCAGGAAGAAGCGGCACAAAGGCTGGAGGAAGGCGCGCAGCGCGGGGTTTTCAAGCACCGTGCAGCCCAGGGGATTGGCGATGGAAACCCCGCCGCGCCGCACGGCCTGGAGCAGGCCGGCCACACCCCAGCGCGAATCGTTTGTAAGCTCCAGGGGGTCGCAATGGCGGTCTTCAACGTGCCGCAGGATAACGTCCACGCGCTGCAATCCCGCCAGGGTCTTCAGGTACACCTTGTGCTCGCGCACCGTGAGGTCGCGGCCCTCGACCAGCGGGAACCCCAGGTGATTGGCGAGATACGCCTGCTCGAAATAGCTCTCGTGGTCGGGCCCCGGCGAAAGCAGCACGATGAAGGGATTGCCGCCGCCCTGGGGGGCGAGTTCCGCCAGCGTCCTGCGGCTGGCCCGGAAGAAGCGGGAGAGGCGCTGCACCTGGCAGTCGCGGTAGAGTTCCGGGAAAACCCGCGCCAGCACCATGCGGTTTTCAAGGGCGTAGGCCACGCCCAGCGGCAGGCGCGTGTGGTCGCCCAGGGCCGTGAACCCGCCGCCCGGCGCGCGCGCCACGCTGCAAGCGTAGAACACGAGTTGGCGCGGAAACGGCAGGCGCAGACCGCGGCAGGGCGGCAGATGATCGGGAGAAGCGTGGAGCACGGCGGGCGGCAAGACACCCTCGGCGATGCAGCGCTGCGCGCCGTAGAGGTCCTCCAGCAGCAGGTTGAAGAATTCGGCGCGCTGCACCAGCCCGCGCTCCAGGCGCCCCCACTCCTCGTTGCCCATCAGCATGGGCACCGGGTCGAAGGACCAGGGGCGCTGCGGACCCGCCGGCTCCTGGGATGAGCCATAGGTGACGCCGTTCTGGCGAAACAATTGCACGGCCTCGCGGTGGCGCTGTTGCAGGGTGGTGCCACCCATGGTCTCCAGGGCTCTCCATAGCGGGCGCCAGGCGGGACGCATCGCGCCGTCGGTGCTCAGGCATTCGTCGTAAGTCCCGGCCAGCGGACGGTAATCCGCGAGCAACGCCCCGGGCCTCCCTGTGTCGTCCGCCATCAACGCGAAAGCGTATGCGGCGGCCGGCGCAGGTCCAGCGTGCAGGGAAACGCGGGGTGGGGATGTTCCTCGGGCGGCTCCGCGAAACCCTGGGTGTGGCCATGGGACCAGAAACGCGAAACGCGCCGCGCCTCGGCTTCCAGGGCGTTCAGGGGCCGGTGCTCGTGGTTCTGCCCGCCGGGGTCCGCCACATGGTAGGTGCAGCCGCCCACCGAACGGTGGTTCCACAGATCGAAGAGGTCGAAGATCAGGGGCGCGTGCACCTCCATGGCGGGATGCAGCGCCGAGGGACAACGCCAGGCCTTGAAGCGCACCCCGGCCACGTATTCGCCGTTGGTGCCGGTCGGCTGCAAGGGCACGCGCCGTCCATTGCAAGCCAGGAAATAGCGCGTGGGGGTGAGGCCGCGAACCCGGACTTGCAGGCGTTCCATCGAGGAATCCACGAAGCGCGCGGTGCCCTGGGCGGTCATTTCCTCGCCCAGCACGATCCACGGCTCCAGAGCCATGCGCAGTTCAACCTCGATGCCGGCGTGCTCCACGGTGCCGTAGTGGGGGAAACGGAATTCGGCGAAAGGCGCGTACCATTCCTCGGCAAAGTGAAAGCCGCACGCCCGCAGGTAGCCGAGCACCTCCTGGAAATCGCGCCAGATATAATGAGGCAGCATGAACCTGTCGTGGAGGTCCGTGCCCCAGGGCACCAGGGGATGGCGGTAGGGACTCTGCGCGAAGCCGGCCACGAGCGCGCGCAACATCAGCACTTGCGCGAGGCTCAGGCGCGGGTGGGGCTGCATTTCGAAGGCGCGCATTTCCACGAGGCCGAGGCGGCCCTGGAGCGACTCCGGCGCGTAGAGCTTGTCAATGGATATCTCCGCGCGGTGGGTATTGCCGGTGACATCCACCAGGAAGTGGCGCAACAGCCGGTCCACCTTCCATGGCGCCGGATGGCTGGCGTCGGCTATCTGGCTCAGGGCGACTTCGAGCTCGGGCAGGTTGTCCATGCGCGCTTCGTCCGCGCGCGGAGCCTGGGAGGTCGGGCCGATGAAAAGCCCGGAGAATAAATAAGAGAGCGAGGGATGGTGCTGGACGAAATTGAGCAGGCTGGCCAGGAGATCGGGCCGGGTGAAAAAGGGGCTGCGGCTCGGCAGCGCGCCACCCAGGGTGATATGGTTGCCTCCGCCCGTCCCCACGTGGCGACCGTCCAACAGGAACTTCTCGGCGCTGAGCTTGGACTGGCGCGCCTCTTCGTAGAGGATGGCGGTGAGAAAGGCTTGTTC
>JAHFOS010000023.1 GCA_023261545.1 bacterium | reverse complement strand
AGGGTGATGATGCGTCCGCCGTAAGTCGTATCGGCGACGATGGGCAGGCCGACCTTCGCGAGGTGCTGGCGGATCTGGTGGGTGCGCCCGGTGCGTGGCCGGCAAGTGAGCAGGCTGAAACCGCGGTAGAGGCGCTGGCGGAGGAGCAGCGTCGTGGCGGTCTTGGCGTCGCGCTCTCCTGGGGCGACCAGCGGCGTATCCACGTTGAGCTCCGTGAACCAGGCGCTGCCGTGGACGTAGGCGGTGTACTCCTTCACGACTTCGTGCTCCTCGAATTGCCGGGAGAGCCAGGCCAGGGCTTCCCCATGCTTGGCGGCGAGCACGATGCCGCTGGTGCCTTCGTCAATGCGGTGCACCAGGACGGCGGCGGGGTGGACCTGGCGCAATTCGCTCAGCAGGTCGCCCGCGGCGTCGGGCCGGCGGCTCTGGAGGCAGGGAATCCCCGCCGGCTTATCGAGGACCAGGTGGTGCTCGTCCTCGAAAATGACGCGGTAGGCGCTTTCCGGCATGGGGCGGCAATATATCCGCCATCGCCGCCTGCCATCCCTTGAGAGGTGCCTCCCGGCACCTATACTCGTGGCCCCTTGGCCGATTCGCTCTCGTAAGCATTCACGACAGGTGCGGCTCCAAAAACACAAATGCTCGGAAAAATTCGATTCTTAATCTGGAACTCAGGAACTCAGGAAAAAGAATCGTGGGATCACGTGCTCCGTGAATGCACACCACGCTGGTCTTTGAAATTTAATTTTCCTGAGTTCCTGAGTTCCAGATTCAAATTATTGCTTTGCATTTTGGGCGTGCTGAACGGATCAGCGCCTGCTTCAGCTCTGTTTTCATGAACATGGATCCAGCCCGTATCGCCATCACCGGCATCGGCCTCACCGCCCCCAATGGCAACAACCTCGCGGAGTTCCGGGCCAGCCTGCTCGCGGGCCGCAGCGGGGTGGGGACCCTGGAGACGCGCTACATGGGCCGAGTGCCCGCGGGGGCCTGCCGTTTCGACGAGCTGCGTTACCAGGGACGCAAGGAGCTCAGGCGCGGCACGCGCGCGGGATCCATCGCCATTTACTCCGCCAACGAGGCGGTGCGCGACGCGGGCCTGGACCTCGGAGCCTTGGATCGCAGCCGCATGGGGGTGTACATCGGCATCACCGAGCACGGCAACGTGGAGACCGAGAACGAGATCCACAACATCTCGAAATACAACTACGACACGCGCTTCTGGACCCACCACCACAACCCGCGCACCGTGGCCAACAACCCCGCCGGCGAGGTGACGCTCAACCTGGGCATCACCGGGCCGCATTACACCCTGGGAGCTGCCTGCGCCGCCGGCAACGCCGGAATCATCCAGGCTGCCCAGATGCTGCGCCTGGGGGAGGTGGACATGGCGCTGGCGGGCGGGGTGAGCGAGAGCATCCATACCTTCGGCATTTTCGCCGCCTTCAAGAGCCAGGGGGCCTTGGCCCCGGCGGGCGAGGACCCCGCCAAGGCCAGCCGTCCTTTCGACCGCAAACGCAACGGCATCGTGGTGAGCGAGGGCGGCTGCCTCTACACCGTAGAGCGCCTGGAGGACGCGCGCCGGCGCGGAGCACGCATCTACGCCGAAATCGCGGGCTGGGCCATGAATTCCGACGCCAGCGACTTCGTAAACGCGCTGCCGGAACGTCAGGCCGAGTGCATGCGCCTAGCGCTTTCCCGGGCCGGGCTCGCCGCCGGAGAGGTGGATATCGTGAGCAGCCACGCCACGGCCACGCCCCAGGGCGACGTGCAGGAATGCAAGGCGTTGCGCGAGGTCTTCCGCGACTGCCCCGGCACGCGCTTCAACAACACCAAGTCGTTCATCGGCCACGCCATGGGGGCGGCGGGGGCGCTGGAGCTGGCCGGCAACCTTCCCTCGTTTGACGATGGGTGGGTGCACCCTACCATTAACCTGGATGAGTTGGACCCCGAATGCGAGTTGCCAGGGCTTATTTCTGGCCAGCCGGTCAAGGTCGGCCGCCAACGGGCCATCCTCAACAACTCCTTCGGCATGCTGGGCATCAATTCGGTGGTGGTGGCGGTGGCCCCGCGGGTCTGAACGGGCATGACCGCGGATCAGACCCGTCAGGCCGTCCTGGACATCATCACGGAAATCGCCCCGGACGAGGACTTGAGCGCCCTCAGCAACGACGTGCCCCTGCGCCAGCAAATCCAGCTCGACTCCATGGACTTCCTCGACATCGTGATGGAGCTCAGGAAGCGCTACGGCATCGAGGTCCCCGAGAACGATTACGGCAAGCTCAGCACGCTCCAGGGCTGCATGGAGTATCTGCAGCCCAAGCTGCCTTGAGAGCCCGTTCGACGTCGAAGGGCTGAGCCTTGCCCGTTGGCCGGCATCCGGATCCCGGCACGCTGTATGACGCCGTCGTCATCGGCGCCGGTTTTTCGGGCCTCGCCGCCGCGGTGCGCTTCGCCAGCCTGGGGCGCAAGGTCTGCCTGCTGGAGAGGCACACGATTCCAGGTGGCCTCAACAGCTACTACAGCCTGGGAGGGCGCGTCTATGACGTCGGGCTGCACGCGCTCACCAACTACAACACCGGGGACGCGCGCGCGCCTTTGAGGCGGGCGTTGCGCCGGCTCGGCCTCGAAGTCGCCGACCTCGGCCTTGATCCTCAGACCACTTCGCGCATTGCTCTGGGTGAGGCCGAGCTTGTTTTTTCGAATGATCCGGCGTTTCTCGAAGATGGTATCGCCGCGCGCTATCCCGCCGAGGTTGACGGCTACCGGCGCATGGTCCAGGCTTTGCCCGGATATGCCGATGCCGCTGAAATGGCGGGTCGCGGCGGCGCGCGCGAATTTCTCGCCCGGCATCTCCAGTCCGAGACGTTACGCGAGTTGCTGCTCATGCCGCCCATGCTCTACGGCAGCCCCACCGAGGACGACATGGATTTCGGCGTTTTCGCCGCGCTGTTCCGCGCCATTTTCCTGGAAGGGCTGTGCCGGCCCCGGGGCGGCATCCGCACGCTGATCCGCCTGCTGCTGCGCCGCCTGCGCGAGGAGGGCGGCGAAAGCTATTTCGGCTGCGGCGTGCGGCGTTTCGAGGTGGAAGATGGGCGCATCTCCGCCCTGGTTCTGGACGACGGGACGACCCTCCAGGCGCGCCGGGTGCTTTCCAGCATCGGACTCCATGAAACGCTGGCCCTGGCCGGCACGGCCACGCCAACCGGTGCCGCCGGGCGCATCAGCTTCGCCGAGACCTTCACGGTTTTTTCCGGGACGCCTGCCGATTTCGCCTGGAAGGACGGCGTGGTGTTTTTCAGCCGCGGGCCGCGTTTCATCTATCACAAGCCCGATGGTCTGGTGGAACCGGCCAGCGGGGTGATTTGCATCCCGGAGAATTTCGGCCCCAGTGAAGGCCGCCAGGAAGGCCCCCAGAAAGGCCGAAGACCGGAAGCCAGCCTGCGGATTACCTGCCTGGCCAACCACGAGAATTGGACGCGCCTCAGCGAAGACGACTATCGCCTGGAGAAGCAGCGCTGTTTCGCGGAGATGCGCCGGGTCGCCCTGGATTTCCTCGCACGTCCTGGTGCGGGTGTTCTGGAGGCGCGAACCCTGGCCACCGATATGTTCACCCCGCGTACCATCGTGAAGTACACCGGCCACTTCGCGGGGTCCGTGTACGGCACCCCCGCCAAGTCGTGGAAGGGCGTCACCCCCTTCGCCAACCTGCGCGTCTGCGGCACCGACCAGGGCGGCCTGGGAGTGGTGGGGGCGGTTATTTCGGGACTCTGGTCCGCCGATCTCATGGCGCTTTCCAAGACCTGAAACCAGACGAGGAGGATGGCTTGATACCGGGCCGTGGGGTCGAGAATGGCCCACGGCATGTTCCGCAGCGCACTTCAGGCTTTCGCCCCCCAAATACTCCCGTGACCACGAGCAAGAAACCCTCCCGCCGGCGCGCGGTTGCCGCTCAGGAGCCTGCCGCGCCCGCGAAGTCGGAAAACGCTTCGGGAACGACGCGCATTGGCGAACGCCTGCGCGAACTGCGCCTTAGCGCGGGGATGACTCCGGCGAAGCTCGCCGAGCTCACGGAAATTCCCCGCCCGCAACTTGCGGACTACGAAGCCGACCGCGTGCTGCCGAGCCTGGGCGAGCTCGCCAACCTGGCCAAGGCGCTGGGGGCCTCCCTGGGCTCCTTCTTCCAGCGCGGACTGGCTGAGAAGCGCGTGGAGATGGTGCGTGCCCACGAGCGCTGGAAGGTGCCGCCACTCACGCCCGGGGCCGAAATGCTGAACTACAACTACCAGGCGCTTTCCTATCGCCTGAGCGACAAGATCATGTCGCCCTTCTTCATCGAGATCCCCCCGCACCAGACGGCCCCGTACCCCTCGCGCCATGAGGGCGAGGAGTTCCTTTTCCTGCTGGCGGGTCGCGTGCTCGCCATCATTGACGACAAGAGCTACGAGCTCCACCCCGGCGACTCGCTCTACTTCGACTCGCGCCTGCCGCACGCCATCATCGCCGAAGGCGACCAGCCGGCCCTGTTAATAGCCGTCGTGGCCGCCGCGCACCGCGAGGTGGAAGAAAACCCCGTGGGCCGCGCGTTCGGAGAGGAGCGCAAGCCGGGGAATTGAAAGACGGGGAGCGGGCCCCTTGTATCGCAAGGGACAGTCCGAAAGCGCCGGTCAAAGCCGGCAGGAGGTCAAGGATGCTGTTTTTAGGATGATGCTAGCCATCGAGACTTCGCGCCGGCGCGCGAGTTTGGTCATGGTCGAGAACGGAGTCGTGCGTGCCCGCCGCGCGCTCGCGGAAGGCCTTAGCCAAGGCTCGGGGCTGGTGCCGCTGCTGGCCGCGCTGCTGGATGAGACCGGGAGCGCGGCCCGGGAAATTCGTGCCGTGGCCATCAACGTCGGTCCCGGCTCGGCCACGGGGCTGCGCATGGGTGTGGCGCTGGCCCAGGCCTTCGCGCTGGCGCATCCGGGGACAGAGTTCCACGCGGTGCCCCTCGAAGACATAGGGCTCGCCGCCCTGCGCCGTGAAGACCCGCCCGGGCGCGCGGCCCTGCTGCTCGAAGTGGCCCAGGGCGGCTGTTTTTTCGCCCAGCGCTACACCAAAAACGGGGAATGGCAAAAAGAGGGCGTGATCGAAGTCCGCCAGCCCCAGCAGATAAATTTTGAAGTGGCAAGCGCTCTGCTTTGTGGCGCTGGCACCCGGGCCACCGCGCTGCCCGCGGCGCCCGCGCCGTTGCTCCGCGATTTCCCCGACGCCGCGCTGGTCGCCGCGACCGCGCTCACGGTCGGGGATTACCGGGTGCCCATCGAAAAGCTGGCCGTGCGTTACCTCCTGCCCACCAGCGCCGAGGTTTTATGGGAGCGACGGCGGTCAGGGATGGTCGAAACGCGGAAATAAACCTAACCCGGCTGCCGGAACCAAAAAAGTCGCCAGCAGCAGCTTCCCCCTCTGCGTTCTCCGCGTCTCCGCGTGAATAAATCCCCGTCTTCTTTTCATTTTTCACACCATCGCTGAACGCAGAAATTTTCCTGCACGCGGAGGCGCGGAGAACGCGGAGAAAACAAGCAATAGGCCTCGTTTTTTCAAAGAAGAAAATGCGTAAGGCACTAATCCGGCTGCCGGGTTGGCACCTATATCCGCGTTTCCGGCCCCGCCTGCTGGCTGGCGGTCCAACTGCGCAGGCGCTCCAGGAACTCTGGGTCTGGGGGCTCGTCGCAGAGGACGGGGCAGGGGGGGAGGCCTTCTAAAAAAAGCCGGCCGTAGGGGCGGGTGTGGACGCGGGAATCGAGGATGCAGACCAGGCCCATGTCGTCGGCGCGGCGGTGCAGGCGGCCGAAGCCCTGCTTGAGGCGCATGAGGGCCACGGGCAGGGCGATTTCGCGGAAGGGATCGCCGCCGCGCTGGCGCAGGCGTTCGGCGCGCGCCTCAGCCAGGGGGTGGTCGGGGACCTCAAAGGGCAGGCGCGTGATGATCACGTTGCGGAGGGCCGAGCCCGGCACATCCACGCCCTCCCAGAAGCTCATGGCGCCTAGAAGCACCGCGCGCGGGTGGGTCTTGAAGGACTTGAGCATGCGGCTGCGCGGAGTGCCCTGGCCCTGGGCGAGCAGCAGGTAGCCGCGCTCGCGGGCATGGGGTTCTAGCGCTTCCTTGAGGCGGCGCAGCAGCGTGTAGCTGGTCACCAGCACGAAGGCCCCGCCGTCCGTGAGGTCCATGCAGCGGCTCACTTGCTGGGGCAGGACGTCGAGGTATTCGGGCCGATCCGGGGCGGGCAGCACGCGGGTGGTGAGGATGCGTGCCTTGGAGAAGTAGTCGAAGGGGGAGGGGACGCGCAGGGTCGGAACGCCCTCGGCCCCCATGCGCTTCAGGAAGTAGTCGAAGGGCGGCCCGCCCGGCGCGGTGAGCGTGGCGCTGGTCATGATCACGCTGCGGAATTTTTCAAAGAGCAGCGCGCGCAGGCGCGGGGCGATATCCAGCGGCGCCCCGCGCGCCGCCACGCGCCGCGCGCCCGTGGAGCGCGGGGTGTCCACCTCGACCCAATAAGCGGACTCCTGGAGGCCCTGGGTCAGGAAAACGCCGATGTCGGCGGCGAGCTCCTTGGCGAGCGCGGCGTAGTGGACGAACTCGTTTTGTTCATCCGCGTTGTCGGCGCTGCGTGCCCAGTTCTCCAGGAGCTCGCTGAGCTCCCCGAGCGCCGGCGAGAGCGGATCGCGGAAAGGGTGCGGCGCCACGAGGCGGCCGTTGCCTGGGCTCTGCAGCCGCCACATCATGAGGCCGGAGAAGAAAACATCGTAGATGTCGCGCAGGCTTCCGACGCGGTTTTTGAGCACCAGCGGCTCGGGCCGCACGCGCGCCAGGAAACCCTTGTTTTTGCGGCTCAACAGCCGGTCCAGCAGGAAAGTGACGCGCGCGTTGCTCGCCTCCAGACCGGCCTGTTCGGAGGCCGTGTCGGGCACGTGCTGGGCCTCGTCGAGGATGAGGTGCTCGAAGGCCGGCAGGAGCTTCACCCCCGCGGCGGCGAGTTCCAGGCTGACGAAGAGCAGGCTGTGGTTGACGACGATGACGTCCGCGCCCGCGAGGCCGGCGCGGGCGGCGAGGTAACTGCAAGGGCGTTTGCGGCACACAGGCCCCCCGCAGAGTCCCGACTCGCTGTTCAGGTGATGCCAGGTCTCATGGCTCAGGGGCAAGGGCAGATCGGAGTGCGTGAGGATGCCGCCGCGCGCGGCGCGTTCGGCGAGGCGATCCAGCGCCTCGTGGTCCTCCTCCGAGGCGGCCAATGCGTCGCGATGGGCCAGGGCGGCCTGGAGGCGCGTCTCGCACAGGTAATTGCCGCGGCCTTTGGCGAGCACCGCCTTGAAAGGGCGCTCCGCGGCCAGCGCCAGGGCTGGCAAATCCTTGTCCACAAGTTGTTCCTGGAGCGCGATGGTGGCGGTGCTCACCACCACGGGGCGCTTGCGATTCGCGCGCAGCAGGGCGGGGACGAGGTAGGCGAAGCTCTTGCCGATGCCGGTGCCGGCCTCGGCGGCGAGGTGGTGGCCGCTTTCGAGCGCCTCGGCCACGGCCTGCGCGAGTTGCAGTTGCCCGGAGCGCGGGCTGTATTCCGGAAAAGTGCGCGCCAGCGGCCCGTCCGCCGCGAAGAAGCGCGCCACCCTGTTGGACAGGCTCAAGCGAGCGCGAGTTTCCCGCGCCAGCCGTTGAGGAAGGCCTCCACCTCCATGGCCGGACGACCCTCGGGCTGTACCCTTAGGATTTGCAGCGCGCCTTCGCGGCATCCCAGAAGGAGGCAGTTGCTGACGCGCAGGAATGCACTGGGTTCCGGGCCGCGCTCCAATACCACCGCCTTGAGAACCTTGAGCCGCAAGGGACGCTCCACGCCCGCGAGTTCGACATAGGCGCCGGGTTTCGGCGCAAAAGCGCGCACGATGTTCCAGGCCGTGGCGGCGTCCTGTTCGCGGGGGCGTAGGCGCTCCGTTCCCGGGGCTATCTTTCCGCAGAAAGTCGCCAGGGCGTGATTCTGCGAGATTCCCTGCGGAATCTCCGCCACTTTGAGCAGGGGCCGCAATAGTTCTCCGGCCGCCGCCGCGAGCTTGGCGCTGAGCGAGCCATAATCATCCTCAGCCGTGACGGCCACGTGTTGCAGGGAGATCACCGGCCCGGCGTCGAGTGCGGGCACGATGCGCATCACGGTGCAGCCGCTTTCGGCTTCTCCATGCAGCAGGACCGACTGGATGGGCGAGGCCCCGCGCCAGTGCGGCAGCAGCGAGGCGTGGGCGTTCAGCACCGGCGGGGCGCTATCGAGGAAGCTGCGCGGCAGGATAAGGCCGTAGCTCACGAGGATCATGCGGTCCGCGCCTGGGGCCAGGACGGCGCTTTGCGCTTCGGCGCCTCTCAAACTTTCAGGTTGCAGCAAGGGCAGGCCGCGCTCCATGGCGAAGCGCGCCAGCGGCCCCGGCCGGATTTTCATGCCCCGGCCCGACGAGCGATCCGGAGTGGTGACGATGGCGGCGGGGAGTTCCTCCGCGGCCAGATTTTCCAGCACCGCCAGCGCGAAAGCGTCTGAGCCCAGAAAGGTGTACATCACGCGCTGGCGAAAGACCGCGGCCCGGAAATTTTTGGTTCGCATTTTTCCGCCTGTTCAGTCGGCCTGCCCCGTATAATGCGGCGCATGACCAGGGTCTTAGGCACACCCCAGCGACGCGCCAGATGATCGGGCCGGGTGTTGGTCAAATGGGGGACTCGGTGGCGAAAAAAGGATCCTGGCAGTTTATGCCATGCGGCCCCGGAGCCATGGCGGCGAACAAGTGAAAGATGCCAAGGATCTGGAGGCGGAGTTCGCCTCCATCGTTTTCGATCTCTCTGCGAGGATGCGCCTCACGCTCATCGTTGGAACCTGGAGTTCGCTGGCCGCATTTTTCGTGCTGGTCCTGGCGGCCTGGGGATTCGAGCGCCAGGCGGCGGCGGCGGCGCGGGATGAACTCGTGCGCGCGCGCAAGGGTCTGTCCAAGGCCTCCCAGCGCGGTCGCGAGGACCTCGTCACCGCGGTGCGCGGGCTCGCGGTTGACGCTGAAGTGTTGCGCTGGCTGGCGGCCTCTTCGAAGGTGGGGGGGCCGGAGGACACCGGAGCGGTGGCGGGGTTCAACACCATCGCCGCCGGCCTGCAGGCGCGCTTATCCGCTCAACCGTTGCTTTCCCGCTTTCCGGCGGCGGCGCTGCTCAACTCGGCGGGTGAAGTGGTTTGGAATCGCGCTGGACCCGAAATCGGGTTGGATGCCTCCTCCTGGTGGTCCTTCACCGAGGCGCAGGCTGGAAGATCCTCCGAAGACTGGTGGCAGGTGGAAGAACACTCGGCTTTCCTGCCCCAAGGAGAGGAGGCTGGGATGTATCGGATGCTGGCGGCGGGGATGCTGGAAGGGAACGCGCTACGGGGAGTCCTTATCGTTGGTGAACCCCTGGGAGTCTTGGAGCGCGCGGCGGTGGCGTCGCCGGTGGAGTGGATCTTCCTCGATGCGACCAAGGAAGTCGTGACCTCCAGCATGGACGATTGGAAAAGCCGTTCAGAACTTGCGATGGATCTGGCTCGCATGGCGTCCCTGGGCGGGGGTGAGATCTCAGCCGCCGGAGTCCGTTACAGCACCATAATCCTCCCGCTCGCCTCCAATGGCCGACAGCTTGGAACCCTGGCTTTGATCAGGGAAACATCCACTGCAAGCCATGCCAGGTTGCTGCTCTGGCTCCAGGTGGCGGCGGGTCTTGTTGCAGCCATATTTGCCGCGGCTTTTTTTGCTGCTTCGCATTATGAGCGCTGGTTGCAGCCGCTGTATGAGGATCTCAAGGCGAAAATGCGGCGCCTTGCCAGCGGAGATTTCTCCGTCCGGTCCGAGTCACGTCACCGCGACGACTCGGGACTACGGGACAGCTTCAACCACATGGCGGAAAACCTGCAAAAGGGCGGTGGGGCCGAGGAGGCCATCCGGCGTTATGTTTCGAGCGATGTCCTCGCGCATTTTTCCGATCAACGGCAACTCAAAAAGACCAGCGGCAGCCGCGAGGACTTGAGCCTGCTCTCCTGCCACGTCGAGCTGCCATCCGTCTCCGAAAGCGAAATCGAGGCCGGAGACGTCGTGGAGCGGCTCAACCGCTGTCATGCTGCCCTGGCGGGGATCATCGAGCGTCGGGGCGGACACGTCGAGCGCTGCGCCGGCGAAACCCTGTACGCCTTTTGGAACGCCCCAAAGCGCAGCGGCGACCACGCCTTGCGCGCGGCGCAATCCGCCCTGGAGATGCTGCGCTGGTTCAGCAGCGATGAGGCGGAAAACTGGCGCTGGGAGCGCGGGCGCGCGCCCTCCTGCCGCATCGGATTGCATTTCGCGCGCAGCCTGGTCGGCAACGTCGGGCCGCCGCAGCGCCTCCATTACAGCGCCTGGGGGCCGGGCACGCGCTACGCCGGCCGTATCTGCGGCCTGGGAGAACTTTACGGGGCGCGCATCCTGCTCTCGGATCCCTTCAAAAACCAGCTCGATGGCCGCTACCTGTTGCGCCCGCTGGATCGGGTTTCGGAACGCGAAGGCGACATCCCCTTCCTGGTCTATGAACTCATCGAGGAACGCGAGCGCCTATCGAGCGACCGCATCCTCTTCTGCGAGGGCTTCGTGCGCATGCTCCAGGCTTACTGGAGCGGCAGTATCCTTGAAGCCCTGACGCTCTGCGAAGGCCTCGGCCTTGAGGATCCCGCGGTGCGCCTTTACGCCGCGCGCTGCCGGGGCCGGCTGCAAGACCTCGACGGCGCTGGAAAGCGGCAAGAGGGCTGAGAAAAAACCAGCGCGCCGGCCCTTGGGGCTATCACCCCAACTGTTCGATGCAGCGCGTGACCAGGGCGGTCCAGCCGGTCTGGTGGTTGGCGCCCAGCCCCGTCCCGGTATCGCCGTGGAAATACTCGTGGAAGAGCAGCAGGTGTTTCCAGTGGGGGTCGGTGGCATAGCAGGCGAGCTCCCCGTGGCAGGGACGGCGGCCCTTGGCGTCGGGCAGGAAGATGCGCACCAGGCGCGACGAAATTTCGTGGGCGGCCTCCTGCAGGTTCACCCAGCGGCCCGAACCCACGGGGCACTCCACCTTCAAGCTGTCGCCGTAAAAGTGATGGTAGCGCTCCAGGGCCTCGACGATGAGGTAGTTCAGGGGGAACCACACCGGCCCGCGCCAGTTGGAATTGCCGCCGAAGATGCCGGAGTCCGACTCGCCCGGGGTGTAGGCCACGCTGTACTCTTCGCCGCCGGCGCGGAAGACGTAGGGATGCTCGCGGTGGTGCAGCGAGAGCGAGCGGATACCGTAAGGGGAGAGGAACTCACGCTCGTCGAGGAGGTAGCGCAACACGCGCTCCAGGCGCTCGCGCGAGGGGATGGCGATGAGCCGGTTGCCGCCGGCCCCTTTTTCCATGCAGGCTATTTGCCGCGTGACGTCCTTGCGGTTTTCGAGGAACCACTGCATGCGCTTGGTGAAGCCGGGCATGCTTTTCAGCAGATCTTCGCGCAGCACCTCGACGGCGATGAGGGGGATGAGGCCGACGAGGGAGCGCACGCGCAGCGGCAGGGTCTGGCCCTCGATGTCCAGTTGATCGTAATAGAAGCCGTCCTGCTCGTCCCAAAGGCCCGTGCCGCCCAGGGTGTTGCAGGCGTCGGCGATGGCGACGAAGTGCTCGAAGAACTTGGAGGCGATATCCTCATAAGCCGGATCCTGATGGGCGAGTTCCAGGGCGATGGAAAGCAGCGTGGCGCAGAAAAAAGCCATCCAGGCGGTGCCGTCGGCCTGTTTGAGGCTCCCGCCCGTGGGCAACGGCTTGGAGCGGTCGAAGATGCCGATGTTGTCGAGCCCCAGGAAGCCGCCGGAGAACAGGTTGTGGCCGTCCGGATCCTTGCGGTTGATCCACCAGGTGAAGTTCAGCAGCAATTTGTGGAAAGCGCGCACCAGGAAGGCGCGGTCGCGCTGGCCGCGCGGGCCCGACATCTTGTAGATGCGCCAGCAGGCCCAGGCATGTACCGGAGGATTGACGTCGCCGAAGGCGAACTCGTAGGCGGGTATTTGGCCGTTGGGGTGCATGTACCATTCGCGCATCAGCAGCAAGAGCTGCTGCTTGGAGAACTCGACGTCAATGCGCGCGAAGGGCAGGGTGTGGAAGGCGAGGTCCCAGGCGGCGTACCAGGGGTACTCCCACTTGTCGGGCATGGAGATGAGGTCGCGGTTGTAGAGGTGCGTCCAGGCGCGATTGCGACCCGCCTTGCGCGGCGGCGGGGGCACGGGCTGCTTCGGATCGCCCTCGATCCAGTCCTTGACGGAGTAATAGTAGAACTGCTTGGATTGCAGCAGCCCGGCATAGGCCTGGCGCAGGACGTTGCGTTTCTCGCGCGAAGTCTCCTCGGGAACCCGGGAATCGTAAAAATTATCGGCCTCAGCGTGGCGTGTCTTGAAAACGCCGTCGAAGCCGTGGCCAAAGGCTTCGTCCTGTCGTTCGCGCGGGCTCGCCAGTCTGAGGCGCAGCATGGCACTTTGTCCGGCCCGCAGCGCGAGGATATAATGCGCCGCCGCCTTGGTGCCGCGCGTCGCCGGGTTCACCGCTTCGCGCCGGCCGCGCACGAGGTACTCGTGAAAGGCATCCTTGACCCAGGGCTGGGGATTGCGCGTTCCGTAAAGGCGCTCGAGGTTGGTTTCATTCTCCGTGAAAATAAAAGCCGGAGGCCGATGGTCGGGACCCGCGGCGGCCTCGAAAACCATGGGGCCCAGCGCCGAGTGGCGCGTGGTCAGCAGGTTCGGGCCGTCCTGCTCGATGCTGGGCTTTTCCCACAGGCCCTCCTCGTATTGCAGGCCCCAGCCCCAGGTATTGCGGAACCACAGCGTCGGCAGCACGTGCAGGGTCGCGGCTTCGGGGCCGCGGTTGGCGATCTCGATGCGGATGAGGACGTCGTCGGGCGCGGCCTTGGCGTACTCGGCCGTGACGTCGAAGTAGCGGTTATCCTTGAAGACGCCGGTATCCAGCAGCTCAAACTCGGGCTCATGCTTGCCGCGGCGGCGATTTTGTTCCACGAGCTGGGCGTAGGGGAACTCCGCCTGGGGGTACTTGTAGAGCGAACGCACGTAGGAATAGGTGGGCGTGGCGTCGAGGTAGTAATAGCACTCCTTGACGTCCTCGCCGTGGTTGCCCTCGGAGTTGGTCAGCCCGAAGATGCGCTCCTTGAGGATGGAGTCGCGGCCGTTCCACAAGGCGAGCGCGAAGCACAGGCGGCACTCGCGGTCGGTGAAACCCATGAGGCCATCCTCGCCCCAGCGGTAGGCGCGGCTGCGGGCATGGTCGTGCGGCAGATAGTCCCAGCAGTTGGCGTCCGCGGAATAGTCTTCGCGCACCGTGCCCCACTGGCGTTCCGAGAGGTAGGGACCCCAGCGCTTCCAGTTGCGCTCGCGGCGCGCGTCTTCCCCGAGGCGTTGCTCCTCCTGGTCTTCCTTTTTCAAGATGCTATCCCGGCCAAAAAATCCCCCTGGCGGATCTGCCGCGGGTTCAGCGCTCCTTGCGGGCGCCTTCCTCGGTGAAACTGCGCCGTCGTTCGATGAACTCGTGGGTGGCGGCGAGGTCCAGGAGTTCGCGCATCTCGCGCACCGCCCGTTCCAGGCCGGTGAACAGGGCGCGCGCGACGATAGCGTGGCCGATATTGACCTCGCGCAAGCCCGGCAGAGAAAGGATCCCGAAGAGGTTGTGGTAGCTCAGCCCGTGGCCGGCGTGCAGCGCGAGGCCGTTCTCCGCGCAGAACAGCGCCGCCTTCACCAGGCGATCCAGCTCCTTGCGGCGCTCCGGCTCGTTGACCGCCCGGGCGTAAGCTCCCGTGTGCAACTCCACGGCGCGGCTGCTGGTCTTGAGGCAGGCGTGGAGCTGCGCCGGGTCGGGGTCCACGAAGAGCACGGCGCGGATGCCTTTTTCGCGCAGTTTTTCGGAGATGGGGGCGATGCGCTTCAGGTTGCGGATGACGTCAATCCCCGCCTCGGTGGTGACTTCCTCGCGCCGCTCCGGTACCAGGGTCGCCTGGTCGGGGGCGATGCGCAGCGCGAACTCGGCGATTTCGTAATCAATGGACATTTCCAGGTTCAGGGGCGCCCCGAGCTTTTCCTTCATGAGTTCAACGTCGCGGTCGCGGATGTGCCGGCGATCCTCGCGCAGGTGAACGGTGATGGAGGAAGCGCCACCGAGCAAGGCGAGTTGCGCGGCCAGCAGCGGATCGGGGTCAGCGCCGCCGCGCGCGTTGCGCAACGTCGCCACGTGGTCAATGTTGACTCCCAGCAGGATCATGGCCTGGGTATCATTATATCCGGCGCGAGTTCGCGTAAAATCTCCAGGAACTGGCGGGTGGCCGCGACATCGTGCACGCGCAGACACAATGCTCCGGCCCGCAGCGCGGGAACGAGGGCGGCCAGCGACCCGGCCAGGCGCGCGCCCGGGTCCTTCCCGGTGGCGGGGCTCAGCGCCGCGACAAGGCTCTTGCGCGAAACGCCGACGCACACCCGTGAAAGGCGCGTGAAACGCTGGAGTCCGCGCAGCAACGCCAAGTTGTGCTCGGGTTTCTTTCCGAAGCCGATGCCGGGGTCCCAGAGGATGTCCTGGCGCCGCGCGCCCAGGGCAACCAGGTCCTGGGTGCGTTTTTCGAGAAAGGCCGTTACCTCCGCCACCACGTCGCTGTAAACGGGGTCCTTTTGCATGGTCGCGGGCTCCCCTTGCATGTGCATGGCGATATAACCGCAGTGCGCGCGCGCCACGAGGGGGAACATGGCGGGATCGCGTCCGGCGGAGATATCATTGATGATGGTGGCTCCCGCTTCCAGGGCGGCACGGGCCACCTCGGCCTTGCGGGTGTCGCAGGAGATGGAACGGCATCCCGCCTGACGGAGGCCCGCGATGACGGGCAGGACGCGGGCCATTTCTTCGGTGGCGGACACCCCTGGCGCTCCTGGCCGGCTCGATTCACCGCCCACGTCTATGATATCCGCGCCCTCCTCGACGAGGCGCAATCCCTTGGCGACCAGCGCGGCGCCGTCCAGGGTCGCCCCGTCGTAAAAGCTGTCCGGGGTGCAGTTGAGCACCCCCATAATCCTATAAGGCGCGGTTGATGCAGGCATCGCCTGGGGTGCGTGACGACAAAGGCGGGATGCTAAAATAGGGGGCATGATAGCAACCTTGTTGCGCTCAAGATCCCCGCGGCGGGTTGGGCTGCTCGCGCTCCTGTTCAGCGCGCTTTTCCTGCCGGCTTGGGCCGCGGACCCCGTGGCGGGCGACATGCGCGGCGAAGTGAAGGCGCGGGTGGATCAGGCGCTGCGGTTCCTGCGCGACCGGCAAAAGGACGGCCGCTGGATGCACCCCGGAGTGACGGCTCTGTGCCTTCAGGCCTTCCTCACCTCGCAGCGTCACTACCGCTCCGAGGACGGGCCCTTCATCCGCCTGCCTTTGGAATATCTGGCCGGATTGCAGCAGCCCGACGGCGGCATCTACGATCCGGCGCTGCGCTCCCCCAGCCAGAACTACTGCACTTCGCTGGCCGTGATGGCCCTGGTCACCTCCGGTGAGGAGCGTTTCAAGCCGATCATCGCCAAGGCGCGCGACTTCCTGGTGGGCATCCAGGCCGACGAAGGCGAGGGGTACGATGCTAAAAAAGACTTCTACTACGGAGGCATCGGCTACGGCAGCGCTCAGCGCCCCGACCTCAGCAACCTGCAGTTCGCGCTCGAAGCCGTGAAGGCCGCTGGCCTGGAGGCCCAAAGCCCCACCTTCAAAAAGGCGCTGGTCTTCTTGCAGCGCTGTCAGGACGCGGAGGGCAATGATCTCGGCTGGGCCAAGGGCTCGGGGGGGTTCCTCTACTGTCCCGATCCCAAGAACAACAAGAGTTTTCCCAAGAACGGCGACCCGGGGGGAGTCAATGCCTATGGCAGTATGACCTTCGCCGGCATCAAGAGCCTCATCCTTTGCGGCGTCCCCAAGGATGACCCGCGTGTGCAGGAGGCGCTGCGCTGGGTGCGCCGCAACTTCACGCTCACCGAGCATCCCGGCATGGGGCAGATGACGGTGTACTATTACTATCTCACGCTGGCCAGGACGCTGGCCCTGTTGGGCCTGGAGGAGGTTGAGCTTGAAGGCAAGGGCGTGGTACCCTGGCGCAAGGCGCTGGCCGAGGAACTTCTGAAGCGCCAGCGGGCCGACGGCAGTTGGGTCAACGACGAAAAAAAGGAAATGGAAGACGTGAGCGAGCTCGCCACGGCCTATGCCGTGAACGCGCTCAACTTCGCCTATCCCTAAGGCCTAGGAATTTCAATGTTGACGAAATTTCATGCTTTCCCTCACCCCGCCCTCTCCCGGAGGGAGAGGATCGATAAGGTGGCTGCCACTGGCAGCCCCGAAGGCGGCGGAGTTTAATTTTGCTGATCGCCATCATCTCCGACCTGCACGCGAATCTCGATGCCTTGCAAACCTGCATGGCGAAGATTGACGAGCTCCGCCCCGACGACCTCATCTGCCTGGGCGACATGGTGGGGTACGGGCCCAATCCCCGCGAGGCGCTCGATGTCGTCATGGCGCGCTGCAGCAAGGTGCTGCTCGGCAACCACGACGAGGCCTTGCTGAAGCAGCCCGTCAACTTCAACAAGATCCCGCGCGAAGCGCTGATGTGGACCAAGACCCAGTTCGAGGGCGAGGCTTATCGCCGCTACCTCGATTACCTCTGGACGCTCCAGCCCCTGTTGCGCGAGGGCGAAATCGTCTATTCCCACGGCATGTTGCAGAGCAACGTGAACTACGTGGAAGTGCCCGAGGACGTGCTGTTCATCTTCGAGCGCATGACCGTGCAGGAGCGCGTATGCTTCGCTGGCCACAGCCACTTCCCCTGCATCTGGGGCCTCAGGGATTCGAGCCTCTACTACATCGAAGCCGAAGAAGCCGGCCCCATAGAACTGGGCGAGTTCGAGAAGTGCTGGGTCAACGTGGGCTCCATCGGCCAGCCCCGCGACCGCGACAACCGCAGTTGCTTCATCACCTACGATACCGAGAAGCGCGCCGTCACCTACCACCGCATCGCCTACGACGTGGACAAGACGGCCCAGAAGATCCGCGATATCCCCGGCCTCGACAACTTCCTGGCCGACCGCCTCTACCGGGGGATTTAGGACCGGATAGGATCCGGACCGGTTGTCACCTGTCCCGGACTGGCTTCCGCCACTTTGCGGGGTATAATCAGGGGCGCATGGCAACGGATTTTGACTACACCGCCGCGGCGCGGCTTCTGGATGAGCGCAGCCAGCAGAGATCGCAGCGGGATAAACTTCTGCTGGAGCGAGCCAGGACGGATTTCGCGCGCATCACGTCAATGATAGCCACGAAGTACCAGCCGGCCCGCATCTACCAGTGGGGCTCGCTGCTCAACGGGGAACACTTCCGCGAGTGGTCGGACATTGACGTCGCCGTGGAAGGGCTGCGGAGCGCCGAGGAATTCTCGGAACTTTTGCGCGACGCCGAGGCATTGACGGACTTCCCGCTGGACGTGGTGCGACTGGAAAAAATCGATCCGCTCCACGCCGAGAGCATCCGCCGCAAAGGTCGCAAGATCTATGAGGACGCGGGAATCGCTGGCTGAGCTCCAGGCGGAGATCGCCAAGACCCGCGAGCTCCTGGGCAAGAACCGCGCGTTCTATCGGTCGTTCAGCGCGAGCGACCTCAAATGGCTGGGGCGCAAGAATTCATCGGCCATGGTGATGGCGGATATCATCACCGACCATTACACCTGCATCGAAACGCTTTTCTTGCGCGTCTCCCAATTCTTCGAGAACGAACTGGGAAAGGAGGGCTGGCACAAGGAGCTGCTCCACAAGATGACCCTCGACATCAAGGGCGTCCGCAAGCGCGTTATCTCCGAGGACACGTTCGCCATCCTGGGGGAGCTGCTGCGCTTCCGTCATTTCCGCCGCTACTATTTTGAGATGGAGTACGACTGGGACAGGATTGATTTCCTGCTCCGGAAGTACGAGGCCCTCGAAAGTCTCCTGGAGGCTGACCTTCACCGCTTCCGGGAATTTTTAGAGGAACTCAAGGCCCATGTGAAGGAATAAGAAAGAGTGTTGCGGCTCCTAAAGCGGCGGATCTTGTCACGATGACCCAACTTTTCTCTCCCATCGCCGTTGATATGGGTGCCAAGAACACAGGTGCCTGCCTCCTCCATTTTCGAGAAGATGGGTCGCTGTCCGAATCTCGCGGATGGGTGCTGACGCTGCCGGATAAGGGTTTGCAGTTCCTGCAACAGGAACGCCGCATCAAGCGCCACCAGCGCCGCGGTCAGCAGCGCCGCCGCCTCGCGCGTCGCCTGCTTGACTTGCTGCTGGCGCATGTGTTCGAGATCCACCCCGACACCCTCTCGCGCCGCGAACGCGAGGCGCTTTGGGGGATTTTCAACCGCCGTGGTTTCACCTACTATCAGGAGGACAAGGGTGACCTGAAAGAGGCCCTGCGAGCGGCCGATAGCCAACATCCAAATCATGCCCTCGATATCAAACCTCTGGGCAGGGGTGAGTTTGCGCCATGCGCGCCATCGAAGTTTTTCCGCCGCTGAAATAGCTTGCCTGGCCTTTTCAAGGTTGGGACGCACCTTTCCGCGTCGGGACACAGGGGACCGTGTTTTGGGGGCGCACTTCATGGATGTCTACCCCCTGGTCGTTTCCTTCTCCAGCTTCAGCGACACCGAGTTGATACAGAACCTTAGACCCGTGGGCGCCGGGCCGTCGGGGAAGACGTGGCCGAGGTGTGCGCCGCAGGAGGAGCAGGTGGCCTCGGTGCGCACCATGCCGTGACTCTTATCCTTCTCGGTGGCGACGCTGTCCTTGGCCGCGGGGGCGAAAAAACTCGGCCAGCCGGTGCCGGAGTCGAACTTGGCGTCCGACTTGAACAACTCCGCGTTGCAGCAGGCGCAGCGATAGACGCCCTTGTCTTTGGTGTTCCAGAACGCACCGCTGAAGGCGCGCTCGGTGCCTTTCTGACGGCAGACGTAAAACTGCTCGGGGCTGAGGTCGCGCTGCCAGTCCGCTTCGCTTTTTTGAGTTTTGGCCATTGGGATTCAGGTTAGTTCGGGTGCTCTGGTGGCAGAAGCACGGGGATGATGGTACGGCCGAATTTCCGAATGAGCGCGACGATTTTCACGCGCCAGGTCATTCAGGTAGTTCTTGTTCGTGGACGCATCCGACGGACCTGTTTGGGTGCCCACCAAGTCGCGCATCAAATTAAGGCAGCTCGCCTGTCGGGAACTCTTCGCGCCGCTCAGTTCATTTTCCAAATATTCGCGTATCAAGGCGGGTCGGCTTTTTTTTCGGTATCGCGCCTGCACATCCAAGAGGGAGGCCAAACCGTTGGGGAGCTTCAAGGAGATGGCCGTCATAGGAAAAAGCATCACGCTTTGCGCGGTTTAGACTTCCACAAGCTTTGTTTCAGCCCGGGCTGTAACCGCGGCCTCAACGAGCTTTTGATAGATGATTGAGGCATCCTTTTTGTTGTTCAGGGTGGCGGTTGCCATAAATAAGTGATCGAGCCGGACCTTCCCGTGTTGGATTGTAACGAGGAAAAATGGCATTTTTTTGAGGCGGCTTACGTGCTTTAGCATGGATCCTACCAGTTCATCGGTCTTGAGGTCCAAATACAAGGTGACCCATTCGTCCAGTCGTTTCTGGTAGTAGGCTTCCGGTGAGAATACAAACTCAATACAGTCTCCGTCTTGGTTGTAAAAAACGTCTGGCGCGAAAGGTTCCCGCTTGATTACCTTCGCGGTCTTTTCAATTTGGCTGGAAAACGTGCTCATTGGAACCTCTCTTCCTCAAGGCGACTTGAGTGATTAACGGGAAATTTCCGGTCCACGAAGTCTCTCTTTCCCAAAGCGTTTCTCGAAGTTTTCGGGAAACCTTGGGTCGTCCTTATCGTTCTCCACGACAGCCCAATTGTAAACCACCCGGTCTGCGTTCAAATAGACGACAAAAACGGTGCCTGTTTTGGGCTCGACGCGCCTGGCTGGAGTGCCAATGAAATTGAAGGTGAACCGCTTGTTTAAAATATGAGCGCGCCACAGGTCATGTTTGTCTCGAAGACCTTCAAAAATGGCGTCCGGGCTTTTCAAAGCTATGGGAACAAGGTGCTGAAGCTGCTTTGTCATCCATTCGCCCCGTTTGGCAAGGACATTGCTCACCAACTCGCGTGAAACGAAGGCTGTAATGGCCTTGCCATCGTCTCCAATGGATTCGATGCTGAAATAACCTTTTCTTTCTTCAAGTTTCACTTGCGGGGATTGGGATCCATGCTCAGGGCTGTCAAGCGACAATTACGTTGGTCCCTGGGTGCGATGGGTCGGAGAACGTAAAAAAAGACTGAGGAAAAGAGGGAAGGATCTCCCACTGCGGCCACGATTTCCCAGACCCGAACACGCCAGACCCTTCCTGACTGGTAACATAGTGGTAACACGGAAGCCGGTGCGCCCACTGGCATACGATATTTATTTTATAAATTATTATTTTAAAATATGTTAGATAGTACACCCTGGCGGACTCGAACCGCCGACCGTCGGATTAGAAATCCGATGCTCTATCCAGCTGAGCTAAGGGTGCAAATTCCACACAAATGTCGATCTTTTAGGTAGTTACGAACAGTCAAGGGCTTGGATTGAGGGGGGATGTGCAACCCGCCGTGCTGCAAGATTCAAGAAATCTATGCATGGCTGAACCTCACCTTCTTTTTATCTGGCCTCATGGCCTATCCTGAAACCATGAGCGCGCGGATCGTCGTGGAAAAGCGCTTCGGCGAACAGCTTGAAGGGCTGCTGCGTTCGCCGCGCTGGCGCGCGCTTGAGTCGGGACAGGCCGGGCGTGGGCTTTATCTGGCCTTCGTCGAGAACCTTTGCGCCGCGCACCTGTGCAGTCCGCAAATTCTGGCCTTTCTCTATGCACTGGCGCCTCCGTCCAGCGCAGCCAAACTCAGGGAGAACATGCTGGAGGAGATGGGTCTGGACCAGGAAGGCATCGCCCATCCTTCCCTGCTGCTGGATCTGGCTCGCGCCTGCGGTTTGGGTGAGGAAGGGTGCGCGCGCGTCCAGAAACGCGCGCGGGGGGACCTGAGCCGCATGTGCATGGAGGCCCTGCTACTCAGAACCCTCAAGGAATTGGGCTTCGCCGCCCTGGTTGAGGTCTCCGCCTTCGAATGGATGCTGTCGCGGACCGCCACCACCATTGCCGGATTTTTGCGCGTCAGTCTGGGGTTAAACCCCAAGGCTCTGCTCTGGTTCCATCACCACGCCGAGGTGGATGTCCGCCACGCCGCGGAGGCGCTGGAAAACATCGAAGACTATGCGGCTTCCTACGGTTTTTCAAAGGATGAGATCGGGGCCATGCTCGATTTCGTGTTCCGAGAAAACATCTTTATCCGCCGCTATCTGGATTTTCCGTCAGGCGACTCCAGCCAGCCATGAGGTTCACCAGCGCCAAGCTGTTTTTGCTAGAGATTCCCTTCGCGGCCTCCTTCCGCCACAGCCGTGCCGAGCGAACTTCCAGCGCGTCCGCCGTGTTGCGCCTGGAAGATGGGCACGGCAGCGTGGGCTACGGCGAGGGCTTGCCGCGCCCTTATGTCACCGGGGAGACCCTGGAAACGCTGCGCCAGGCCATCGTCAGACACTTCTGGCCCGCCATCGCAGGGTTAGAACTTCCGGAAGCCGTGGTGGAAGATGGCCGCGAAGTTTTGGAGAAGGTCTCCAGCTTTCTGACCGATCCGCCGGGCGGATTCATCAACCCTGCTGCCCGCTGCGCCACAGAACTGGCCGTGCTGGACACGTTGCTCAAGTCTCGGGGTCTTTCCCTCGGAAGCCTGCTGACTCCGGTTCAAGGCATGGTACAATATGCCGGGGCCATCTCATTGGAAAATGCGGAAGCCGCCTTCCGCCAAGCGCGCTTATTGCGCCTTATGGGCATGACCCGTGCCAAGGTGAAAATCGCGCGTACAGGCTATGAGGATCTGATAGCGGCCGTGCGCCGCGGTTTGGGCCCTGGCGCGGTTATTGGTGTGGACGCCAATGGCGATTTCGATGAAACCACGGCATTGCGCATGATGGAGGCGTTGGCGCCGCTGGGGGTGAGCTTCGTAGAGCAACCCCTGCCGCGCGAAGATTTCAGCGCCCTGCGGCACCTGCATGCACGTGCTCCTTTGCCCATCGCCGTTGACGAGTCCCTGGTGACGATCACGGATGCCGAGGCGCTGGTTCGCGAAAAGTCATGCGACATCTTCAACCTGCGCATTTCGAAATGCGGGGGGCTGCTGCGCACGTTGCGCATCGCTGAGCTTGGCCGCCGATCTGGCCTGCGGCTGCACTTCGGCTGCCAGGTGGGCGAAACGGCCCTGCTCTCCGCCGCTGGCCGCCATCTGGCGGCCCATCTCGGCAGCTTGGATCATATCGAGGGCTCCTACGGGGAGCTGCTACTCAGGGAGGATCTGTCGGAAGGGAACACTCGCTTTGGATACGGCGGGCTGGCGCCGCTGTTGGAAGGACCAGGACTGGGCGTCATGGTCCGCGAAGATGTGCTGAATAAGTATGCCGTGGAAATCATCGATCTCGTCCCCCCGTGAGCAACGCGCGCCGGATGGGTGATTGGCGAGGTTCCGAAGCCCGCGAGGGGGCCTTCTTCAAGGCCATGCGCCGGCCCCGGGAAGTGCAGCGCGATATCCTTTTGCGCATGTTGTCGCGCAATCGCGAAACCGCCTTCGGCCGCCAGCACGGTTTCGCCGCCATCACGGACGAACGGGATTACCGCCACGCCGTGCCGATACGCGACGACGCAGCTTACCTTGAATGGTTTGCAAGAGCCGCGCGCGGCGAGAAAAACGTGCTGACCCGCAGCCGGCCTCACTACTTCGCCATCACCAGCGGCACCACGGGCCGTCCTAAATTGGTGCCCTACACCCCCGAGGCCGAAAAGGCCTGTGGCAGTTTAGCCCAAATTTGGTTTAAGGGCCTGCTGCGCGATCATCCGCACTGTATGGAGGAAGGCTTCCTGACCCTGGTGGGCGCGGAGGTGGAGGGACACACGGCGGGCGGGCTGCCCTACGGCAGCCTGTCAGGGCGCATGGCGGCACGTTTACCGGATGAGATCAAACGCCGATCCGTCCTTCCCCAAGACCTGGCGGCGTGGAATCAAGAACAGCGTGACTTCATCATCGCCCGCCTGGCCATGGAGAGGAACCTCGGACACATCCTCGCACCCAACCCAAGTTCGCTCATCCGGCTGGCGGAAACCATCCGCGCGCGGCGAGAAGAACTTATCCGGGCCATCCATGATGGCGTCGCCGGCGGCCCCCTGGGCCAACAGCGCCAACCCAGCGATGATTGGCCGCAACGGCTGGAGCCCCGGCCTGCCCGAGCCGCCTACCTGGGACGGTTGGCCCAGAAGGATGGCGATTTTCTGCCTTCCCGCTGGTGGCCGGAACTTGCCGTCATCGGCTGCTGGCTGGGTGGAAGCCTAAGCTTCCAAATTCCCAGGTTGCGCCAGCTCTACGGTGCGGGACCGGCTCTGCGCGACCTCGGCTACCTCTCGAGTGAAGCGCACGTCACCGTGCCGCTCGTGGACGGCTCCCCTGCGGGCATCCTGGCCCTCTCGGCCAACTTCTGCGAGTTCATTCCCGAGGATGAGCTGGAAAACAACGCGCCAACCGTCCTGGGGGCCTGGGAACTCGAGAACGGCCGGCGCTACGGCATCCTGCTCACCACGCCCGGGGGGCTCTATCGCTACGACATCGCCGACATCGTCGAGGTGCGCGGATACGAAGCCTCGGCACCCCTGCTCGCTTTCGTGCGCAAAGCCCGCAATATGACCAGCCTCACCGGCGAAAAACTGCATCCCAACCATTTCGTCGCAGCGCTGGAACGGCTTCACGAAGAACGGGGCTGGGCTGTGCGTGAGTTCCGCGCCTACCCTGAAGCTGCGAATATGCGCTACGTGGTCATGGTGGAGGCCGACGACAGTCAGGCTCCCGCCCAAGGAAATTGGGCGCAAGAGTTGGACCGCCATCTCGGCGCGGTGAACATTGAATACCGCCGCAAGCGCGAATCCGGGCGGCTGCGGGAGCCCCTGCTGTTAAGGATGTCGCGCGGCTGGGGCGAGGAGCGGCGGCGAGCCGCGTTCGAGACGGGCCGGCGCGAAGCGCAATACAAATGGCAGGTGCTCGTTCCTGACGCCGATCCCGCGGATAGCCCCTATATTTTGCCCCCCGATCCTGGAGCATCCGACACTCATTGAATCCGAATCAGGCCAGCAAGACAGCAAGGGTGGTGGCCCGCAACTTATTGCGCGCCGCCGCTGATCTGCCTCCAGGACTTGTGGATACGGAAGCGCAGGCCTGGATTCTGCGCCTGCTGCGCGAGTCGGAACCGCAAAGTTGGCTTCTTGCAGAGCTCTTGGCGAAAGGCTTGCGGCACCGCCTCGCGGATCTCTTCGAGAAGTTCTCCATTCCCGGCCTGGCATTGCACCATGCCATGCGCAAGAATTGGATCGAGCGCAAAGTGCGCACGGAGCTGGCCGCCGGTTGTCGCGCCCTCGTCGTCCTTGGCGGCGGCCTCGACACCCTGGCGCTGCGCTCCGCCCTGGAATGGCCGGAGGGAATTTTCCTCGAACTCGACCACCCGGCCACTCAGGCCATGAAACGCCGTGCCCTCGAAAAGGCAGGGTATCGGGCCGCCAACTTGAAGCTGCTTCCGACGGATTTGCAAACGGACGATGCCGCCGCGCTGGCCCTTCAGGCGGGGCTGCGCGGCGGCGATTCCGTTGTCTTCATCTGCGAGGGCGTTTTGATGTATCTCGAAGAACAGGCCGTGCAGCGGCTCCTCGCCGGAATAGCCCGCCATTTCTCGCGCGGCACCTTCATCTTCAGCTTCATGGAACGACAGGTGAACGGCGACATCCACTTTCACGGCACCACCTGGGCCGCTCGCCTGTGGTTGCGCTGGGCACATGAGCCCTTTCGCTGGGGTATCACTCAGGCTGAGCTGCCGCATTTCCTCGAGAAATCCGGTTGGCGACTGGAGGAAATCGCAAGTACTGGTGATGTGCCGCGGAGCTTGCCAGGTGTGGGCAGCACAGAAAAACATCTGGCCAAGGGCGAGCTCCTGTGTCTGGCACGAAAATAAGGAACCAGCGCGGAATCGCCGCTATCTGGTGGACTGGTAAAGCGCGTCCACGTCCTCCTGGCCGAGGGCCTTGTCGAAGATGCGCACGTCGTCCATGATGCCCTGGCCGTAGAGCGCACCCCCGGAGTTCCCCGAGCGCGACATGAAACACAGCACCTCCTTGCCGAAAGTCCCGGTCATGTCGGTGTTGTAGGGGGATGAGTGCAGCGGCTTGCTCTGCTGGACGCCATCCACATAGGCGATGCTGTCGGTCAGGGCGGCATTGGCCTTGTTGAAAACGAAGACGTAGTGATGCCAGGCCGCCGCGCTGGGGCGCACGAAGGAAGAGTTCTGGTAGTTCCCGTATTCGGCCATTGCGATCTCGAAGTTGCCGGAAATAAAGCTGCTGTTGGGATCGATCAGAAAACCTTTGTTCCCGGACGAGAAAGCCGGAGTCCCGAACTCCATCATCAGGTCGTCGTTGTTGGAAAAGGCGTTCCAGTAAACCCAGAAGGCCACGCTGACGGCGCGAGTTCCCGAAAGGTCGAGCGTCACCGTGGCGTGATCGTCAACGCCATCGAAGACCAGCGCTTGGCTGACCTTGCCCGTGGTGGAATTACTGGCGAAGGTCATGCCGCCCCCCAGGGTGGCGGAGTTTCCGCGACCGCTGGAATCGCTGGCGGTATTGCCGCTGCTCTCGTCGAACTTCCAGTAACCCACGAGGTTGCCCAGGCCGACGCCCATCTCCAGGTTCGGGGAACTCGTGGTGGCGTACCACTGCCGGCCATCGCTGCAAACCCCAAGAAAGGGATACGAGTTCGTGGCGGTGATCATCTTTGCGACCGTGGATTGATCGATCATGTTGCCGCCGCCCTCCACCCATAGCGTGTTGCTGGCGACGGATTTTTTTATAAAGTAGATCCGGCCCGCGACGTTTCCGGCATAGGGCAGCGTCAAGGTGATATTGCCGGACGAGGTATCCGCGATCACGATGGAATTGCCGCTTAAAGTCGCGTTAGTGCTCGTGGTCTGGACGCTGAATCCCGCAGTTCCACTCACTTCCAGCGTGGATTTTGGGGCCGACGTGCCAATCCCCAGATTGTTGGACAGAACAGCATTGCCGACAACGTGCAGGTTGGCGGAGGGCGAGGTCGTTCCCACTCCCAGCCCCGTGGCGTTGATGATGGCTTCCGATAAAGAGTCGTTATTGGCGTCCAGACGGATAGTGCCGGTCGTGCTGATGATGTTTCCAGACGTGCTGATGATCTCGGCCATCCCTGGACGAGCCACAACCAGCACGGCAGTTAGCGCGATAGACCAGAACACCGAAGTGTTCATGCCACCCCTCGGACCAGGATTTGTGCGTGCTATTTTCAATGCAGTACTGGCGTTTTTGCCCCCACCGCGGCGCGGTGATTATACATTAAAAACCGGGGTTATCTAGGCGCCACGCGCAGCAGCTCCCGCAGTCGCGCTTCCAGTAATGCGTAGCCGGCCGCGTTCATATGCACGCCGTCGCTCGAAAGGCTGGGGAGATCGCCGCGAGCGGAAAAAATCTCCCAGGCATCCAGCACCTCGACGTGATCTCCCTGGAATTCGCGCAGGCCCTCGTTGATGATTTGGCGCGCCTCGAAGCAGGCTTCGCGGTTCATGAGATACCAGCTCGCCGGCTGGCGGAAAAGGGGCGGGATGGTGCAGAAGACCAGGCGCCGGCAGCGCGGGGCGAGGAAATCCCTGGCCTCTTTGAGGTTGGAGATGCAATCTTGCGCGATAGCGTGGATGCGCTCGGGCTGGAAACCCGCGGCTTTGGCGTCGTTTCCGCCCGCGAAGACGAGGATGCAGTTGGCTTGGGTCTCGGACAGCAGCAACTCACAGCGGTAAAGCACCTGGGCGCTGGTATGACCGCTCACGCCGAGATTTGCCACGTGCGTGCCGAGACCGGTCAGGCCCCAGCCCGCGGCGTGCGAATCGCCAAGGATCATGAGGTCTGCCTTGGTGAAATCCTGAGCTGACGAAGCTCCGCCCATGGCCAGGGGATCGAGGCGCAGCGCCGTCAAGGCGCGCTGGTGCCGCCAAGATTCGTATAGAAGGGCCACGTTGCCGGACAGCAACAGCCCCACAATGAAAAGAAGACCGATCAGCGGGATGCGCCGGCGGGCTGGGGGAGGGAAGGGACGAGGTGACGCGCTGCCGCTGGTGGAGAGGCCAGCCATCAGCTCACCACCGTCATGCGCCCGTGCGCCGGCGGTAGCAATCCAGGGTATTTTTCAGCAGCATGGCGATAGTCATGGGGCCGACTCCTCCGGGAACGGGGGTGATGGCGCTCGCAATTTTGGACACCGGCTCGTAATCCACGTCGCCGCAGAGTTTGCCGTCTTCTTGGCGGTTGATGCCCACGTCAATGACCACGGCTCCGGGTTTCACCATGTCGGCCTTGAGGAAGCGCGCGCGGCCGATGGCGGCGACGATGACGTCGGCGCGGCGTGTGACTTCAGCGAGGCGGCTGGTCGCGGAGTGGCAAACGGTGACGGTGGCGTTGGCGCCGGCCTTCTTATGCAGGGCCAGGAGCGCCATGGGCTTGCCAACGATATTGGAGCGACCCAAGACCACCAGTTCCTTGCCTTCGAGGTCGCACGGCAGGCGGCGCAGCATTTCCATGACGCCGAGCGGCGTGCAGGGCGCCGGCGCTGGCAGCCCGGCCACCAGCCGCCCCATGTTCATGGGGTGAAAGCCGTCCACATCCTTGTCGGGATGGATGGCCTCGATGACGCGCGGCTCCGAAATGTGGGAGGGGAGGGGGAGCTGCACCAGGATGCCGTCCACGGCCGCGTCGCTGTTGAGCACGGCAATGCGCGCCAGCAATTCAGCCTCCGAGGTCGCGGCGGGCAGCCGGGTCTCTCCACCCGTGAAACCCGCCTCCTTGGCCGCCTTTTCCTTATTGCGGACGTAAACCTCGGAAGCAGGGTTGTCGCCCACCAGCACTACCGTGAGACCCGGAGGACGGTGGCCAGCGGCCTTCAAGGTTTCGATTTCGCGGCGGATCCCCGCGCGGATTTCCTGGGCAATGGCTTTGCCGTCTATGATATGTGTCATAATGGGCGATGCTACGCCGTCCAGGCCGGGCACAAGAATAGTCCAATCATGGCCAGATTGCTCGTCATCAATGCCGTGGCGCTCACCGAGGCGCTTTTGCGCCGCCACGCCCCGGGCTGGATCGAACGCTGCCGACTGTGCCACCTGCGGCCCGATGTGCCCGCCGTGACCTGCACGGTGCAGTCCTCCATCCTGACGGGGAGCACGCCGGAACAGCACGGCATCGTCGGCAACGGCTGGTACAACCGCGAGCTCGCCGAAGTGCAGTTCTGGCGCCAGTCCAACCACCTGGTGCGCGGGGAAAAAATCTGGCAGCGCGCCCGCCGGGAGCTCCCGGGGTTCACCTGCGCGCAAATGTTCTGGTGGTTCAATATGTACGCGGACGTGGACTGGTCCTGCACCCCGCGGCCCTGCTATCCGGCGGATGGGCGCAAACTTCCCGACTTTTACAGCGCGCCTCCCGAGCTTAAAGACAAATTGGCGCGCGCGCTCGGGCCGTTTCCGCTCTTTAAGTTCTGGGGACCGGCTACGGACATCACCAGCACCCGCTGGATCGCCGAGGCCACGGGTTTCGTGATGCGCGAGCACCGGCCCACGTTGACGCTCTGCTACCTGCCGCACCTGGACTACGTGCTCCAGCGCGAGGGGCCGGAAGGCCCGAGCGTGGGCGGGCACGTGCATGAGCTCATCGCGGAAATCGAGAAACTTGAGGCGGCGGCCCACGATCTCGGCATGCGCGTGCTGGTGCTGAGCGAATACGGCATCGCGGCCTGCGACAAGGATATCGCGCTCAATCGCCTGTTCCGGGGCCGCGGGTGGCTGAGCGTGCGCTCAGAGCTTGGCCGCGAACTGCTCGATCCCGGCGCCAGCCGCGTTTTCGCGGTGGCCGATCACCAGATCGCCCATATTTACCTTAATGATCCGGGCCTCCGGGACGAGGTCGCGGGCCTGTTGTGCGCCCAGAGCGGGGTAGGGGAGGTTTATGTCGGCGCCGAGCGCGCGCGCATCGGCCTCGACTCTGCGCGCGCCGGAGACATCGTGGCGCTGGCCCGGCGTGGCTCCTGGTTCAGCTATTATTATTGGGACGACGACAGGCGGGCGCCGGACTTCGCGCGCACCGTGGACATCCACCGCAAGCCCGGTTACGACCCAGCCGAGCTTTTTCTAGATCCCGATCTTGCATGGCCCAAGCTGGCCATTGCGCGCCACATCCTCAAGGTTCGACTCGGCCTGCGCAGCCTCCTCGAAGTGATTCCGACACACGGAACGCTGGTGCGCGGGACGCACGGACGCGGGGATCTTGCTCCGGCGGAAGGCCCCGTGGTGCTCGTTGAAAAGGACATACCTGGGACAGGGGAGGGGAGCCTGGACCCGCGCGGGGTGCATGCGCTAATACTGGAAATCCTGAAGTCCTAAGGCCCAAAGCGCGTGGTCGCGGCCGTTTTCGCGCGGCCCGCGGCTTTCACAGGCCCCGGCCCTGCTAACATGCCGCGCCCTCATGAGCATCCGCAACATCGCCATCATCGCCCACGTGGATCACGGCAAGACCACGCTGGTGGATCAGCTTTTTCGCCAGTCGGGGACGCTGCGCACGGGGGAGCTGCTGCAAGAGCGCGCCATGGACAGCGACGACCAGGAGCGCGAGCGCGGCATCACCATCACCGCCAAGTGCACCTCGATCCGCTACGAGGGCCACACCATCAACATCATTGACACCCCCGGCCACGCCGACTTCGGCGGCGAAGTGGAGCGCGTGCTCAACATGGCGGAGGGGGCGCTGCTCCTGGTGGACGCGGTGGAGGGCACCATGCCGCAGACGCGCTTCGTGCTTTCCAAGGCCCTGGCCCAGAACTTGAAACCCATCGTGGTCATCAACAAGGTGGACCGACCGGCGGCGCGGCCCGACGAGTCCGTGGAGATGGTCTTTGACCTCTTCGTGGAGCTCGGCGCCAACGACGAGCAGTGCGATTTCAAGGTGCTTTACTGTTCAGCCCTGGACGGCCGCGCCAGCCTCCACGACACCAAGGGCGGCACCGATCTGAAGCCGCTTTTCGAAACCATCCTCGCCGTGGTGCCGCCGCCTGTGGTGGGGGAGGGGCCGGCGCGCATGCTGGTCTCCAACCTCGGCTACGACGACTACCTCGGGAGGCTTTCCATCGGCCGCCTGCACAGCGGCGTGCTGCACCCTGGAGACGAGGTCAAAATTTTCACTAAACAAGGTTTGAGCCGCGGCTTTCGCCTCACGCGCCTCATGAAGCGCATCGGCATGAAGTACCAGGAGATCCCGGAGCTGCTGGCCGGGGATATCGCCACCGTGGCCGGGGCAGGGGAGGCGATGGTGGGCGACACCCTGGCCGCGCCGGACGTGACGGAGCCGCTGCCGCGCATCGAGGTGGACCCGCCCACGCTCTCCATGGAGTTCTGCGTCAACGACTCGCCTTTCGCGGGCCGCGAGGGCAAGTACGTCACCACGCGCCACCTGCGGGATCGGCTTTTCAAGGAGGCCGAGCACAACGTGAGCCTGCGGGTGGAGGAAACGGACTCCCCGGATCGCTATAAGGTCTCAGGGCGAGGCGAGCTGCACCTCGCGGTGCTCATCGAGAACATGCGCCGCGAAGGCTACGAACTGCAGGTTTCGCAACCCGAGGTCATCTTGCGCACCGACGAAGCGAAGCGCCTGCTCGAACCCATGGAAAAGAGCCTGATTGACGTGCCCGCGCTGCTGTCGGGCACCGTCATTGATAGCCTCAACCGCCGCAAGGGAGAAATGCTCTCCATGAATCCCACGGGGGATCGCATCCGCCTCGAATACCTTATCCCCAGCCGCGGCCTGCTCGGCTATCGCAGCCAGTTCCTCACCGAGACGCGGGGGGAAGGCATCCTCAACAGCGAGTTCGCCGGTTATGGGCCGCACAAAGGCGAGATCGCGCGCCGCACGCGCGGCTCCATGATCGCCTCCGAAACCGGGGATGCGGTGCCGTTCGCCCTCTTCAACCTTCAGGCGCGCGGGAGCTTCTTCATCGGTCCCGGCACTAAATGCTATGCTGGCATGGTGGTCGGCGAAAATGCGCGCGAAAACGACCTCGAAATCAACGTGGCCAAGGAGAAGAAGCTCACCAATATGCGTTCCGCCGGCGCTGAAGAAGCCGTCCGCCTGACCCCTCCGCGCAAGATAACCATCGAGAGCTGCCTTGAGTTCCTGAGCCAGGACGAATTGCTCGAAGTGACTCCGCAATCGCTGCGCTTGCGCAAACGCTTCTTGAACGACAGCGACCGGCGCAGAGCGGTGGTCAAGAAGCGGGCCGAAGTGGTGGGGTAGATAAAATGCGGACGGCGCTCACCGTGCTCCTTTTGATCCTCGGCGCGGGGTGGAGTTGGAGGGAATGGCGCCGCGATCCGCCGCGCGACTTCATCATCAGTTGGGAGGACAAAGGGGAGGGGAGCTTCGAGAGTTGGCGCGGCGACCGCGAAAGGCGCGAATGGCTGACGGAGGAAATCCGTGCGCTCATGCCGAAAGCCGAATTGCAGCTCTTGTCTGGATCGGCCTTGAAAGTCAGGATCCGGCGCAGCCAAAAACAAATCTTAGAGGCCTTGGCCCAAGCCTGGGAGGCTAGAGCGCTGAGGGCAGTGGCGGCTGAAGAATGGAAGCAGACGCAAAAGGCCAGGGAACGGCAGCGGCTGGCGCAAGAGATCCTGAACCTCAAGTCCCTGCGCACGGCCTTCGAGGACATGCGGAAGGCGACCTGGCCTGACATAAAGACGAATTCTACGGCCGCCACGGCACTTTCGGCTGAGATGCCGGTAAACCCGGAATCTGGGCTTTCCCCCAGCAGTGCGGCGGGCGCCTGGCTCGAACTCGCGGAATCCAGGTTCGCCAGCAAGATCGGGGAGTTCGCCGGTGATCTCGGCCGGAACCAGACCGCTTTGCAGCGGCGTTTCGACGCGGCGGCCCTAGCGCTGGAGGGCTATACCGAAGACCGTCGCCTGGCCTTGGAAAAGCAGGCTCACGACCTGGAAAGGACCACGGAGATACAGGTAGGCTGGCCGAGAATCACGCTGGAAACCCTGGAGCCCGTCGGCCTGTGGCGCGGGAGCGACTGGCGCCCGCTGTTGGCCACCGCCGCCGCTGGTTTCATGTTAAACTTGCTGTGGGACTATCTGAAACGCCCGGCGTCCGCCGCGACGTAGGCAAAGTATTTTCCGCCGTTTTTTCTTGGTTCTCCACGTTCGCAACGCGAAGACATCCACTGATTGCACAGATAGGCACAGATTAAAAAAGTCAGCTCTGCCTAATTATTGTCTGTGTTAATCTGTGTCCTCAGTGGAAGATATTTACAGAAAATCTAGCGCGCCGGGGTTTCGCGCTGTAGCAGCAGCAACAGGGAATCCGTGTTGGCATAGGGCGTCACGCTGATCACCAGCCAGCCCATGCTCAAATGCGCGCTCAGGCCATCCTTCGACGATACGGTGGTTTTCTTGGCGTCGGGATCGCCGGCGACGAGCTGGGAATGCCCCTTGGAATCAATGATGAAGAGGCGCTGTTCGATGGTGGGAGAATTCGTCATGACGGTTCCACCGCTATCCCGCTATTTTTGGGCCAGGAAATTTTTTCAGCTATGGCCACCATCGCCGCCCTGCCGGAATCCATGGGTATCCAGTGAATGCCGTCGGCCGCCGGTCGGGGCGTCTGGTTTTGGGAAAGACCCTTGTCCAAAACCAAAAAGCGGACGATGGTGTGAAGGTTGCAGAGGGCCTCGTACCACCTGATATGCTCGATGACTTCCTGGGCCGCCGCGTGGCGGATACTCGGGCCCATGACCACCATGAGATAGGGATTGATCTCCTTGAGATAGCGCCGATGGTAGCCCTCGAGAACTTCCGCCCCATCCGTGACGGCGTCGCTGCTGCCGAATGGCAGCAAATAAGTGGACAGGCTCTCGCGAAGCGAGGCGCTGCGATCAGCGACGATGATGGGGGCGTGGATTTCCACCGCTAAATTTTAGTTCCGATAATATATATTATGATATTTTTATAACCAGACATGAACGAGACGCAGCGCTCACGCATTGCGCAACACCGAAAGCTTCTGACGCACGACGGACTTGATCCAGACGGGAAGTTGCTGGCGCGGATGGCGATGGTTGAATTCATCCAGGATCACGGAATCCACGTAAACACTGAGATCAAGGGGGCCTTTGGCGATTTCCTGAAGGCGCGCGTGATTTCCATCCGAGAGCAGATTTTCGCGCAGCGTGTCGAGGATCCAATTGTTGATAGAGGTCTCCATCTCACCCGCCCAGCGCTCCATCGCGTCAACTTCCTCCTTATAGAGTCCGCTCAACTGAATCTTGACCCGCGTTTTCTTCATACTCCTCCTTGGAATTATGGGGCGCAAGCCGCAAAGTTGCAGATCCCCTGGAGAAATTCCTCCAGTTTCAGGCCAGAGGATCCTGACAGCATGCCGAACATCCGTGAACCATCATGAACGCTTTTTTCACTTGTGCAAGCAAGACTCGCCGGCGGTTTATCATGCGCCTGGCCGTCGTCACCCCTTTTCGAAGTTGATATTTCACGGAAGTTAATTTTAACATTTCTCCGCCAAAAGTGTATATATAGGTGAGCGCCCATGCGTCATAGTTTAATCTTTTTCGTAATTCTGCTTTCCTGCTTTGCCAGGATCTGGGCAGCAACGTCCCTTGACGAGGGGGATCAGGCCTACAAGCAAGCCTTGGAACTCATCAAGAAAGCGGACAAGGAAAGTCGGGGGCAGGTTATCCAACTCCTAAAAAAAGCCCGCGGCGTCTATCTTGAAAACTCCGAGGGTCTCAGCGAGGCGGACGAGGTCAAGCTCGCCAAAATAAGCTCGCTGCTGTATTGGCAGCTCAAGTTCAACACCATGGCGGTCGCCACGGAGACCAAGCCCGCGGCGGAAAACAAGCCCCCTACCCCGCCGCCCGCGCCGGAGGCTGATCAACCCGCTTTCGTCCGCAAACGCAATGAAGTCGAGGCTTATGAAACCCAACACAAGCATGACTATTACAACAACATGCTTCATTACCTGGAGCTTCAGGAAGAAGTCCCGGATACGAAATCCGGGGAGCAGGTTGCCGAGAAAACCGAATTCTACTACACGGCTCATGCCAAAGAGGTGCGCGAGGTCCTTGAGCGCCACCTCCATGGCATCGAGGGCTACGACAAGCTCAAAGCCGAGAAGAAGTACGATGTCCTGGCGGTGCGCGTGGGCAAGCTGTTGGCCAAGGAAGGGCTGCCCCCCAAAGAGCAATACTTCCTGGCCCAACACCAGCAGGGTCTCAAAGCCATGCAGCTCGTGGTGGAGCTGCTCAAGCAAAACACCTCGGAAAACCTGCGTTACACCGATCCGAGCAGCGATATCGAGGGCACCGTCGGCAAGGTGAGCGAGCAGGGACTGCAAATCTACCTACAGAACCGCGCGGAGCCCGCCTTCCTGAGCTGGGAGATGCTGGATGAAAACGCCATCATGCGTCTGGCCGTCCAGGCCATCCACGGCGAAAGCCAGGACGACTTGCTGCTGCTGGGGGTCCTGAACCTCCGGCTGGGGCGCTTCGAGGACTCCTTCGATTACTGGACGCGCCTTATCGGCAGGAATCCCGCGGCGCTCGTCCAATACAAAGGCTACCTGGAGGAGTGCGAACACGGATTCCGGGTCAAGGTGGGGCAGCTCATCGAGAAAGAGCTTGAACGCGCGGTGAACTTCGCCAAAGTCGGCAAAAAGGAGCAAGCGCTCGCCGTCATGAAAGAGCTTCAAAAGAACTACATGGTGCACCCGCTGGCCGCGGTTTACCAGAAACGCTATTACGTGACGTTCAAAGAGCTGGCGAGCAGTTGAACTTTGAGCGGCCCGCGCCGGGCCGTCGCTCCGGGCGCGCTACGAGTGCAGCCCTGTCGAAAAGTTGCTCGCCGTTCGTCCTTTACCCCCACGCTTCGGGGGGTGAGCTTCTCGAATGGCCACTGGCGGGCCACCAGGGAGGAACGATGACGGGCGCGCCTTGCAGCCCCGGGTCGCCCCTATCATGGGCGACATGCCAGCCGCCCAGGTTTACGACGAGAGCAAGGTCAAGACGCTCAGCGCTCTCGAACACATCCGCCTGCGCACCGGCATGTACATCGGCCGGCTCGGCGACGGTTCCGACCCCGACGACGGCATCTACATCCTGCTGAAGGAGGTGGTGGATAACTCGGTGGACGAATTCATCATGGGTTTCGGCAAGAAAATCGAGGTCGCCATCGAGGGTGAAATCGTGCGCGTGCGCGATTACGGGCGCGGCATCCCGCTCGGCAAGGTGGTGGAGTGCGTCTCCGTCATCAACACGGGAGCCAAGTACAACGACGACGTCTTCCAGTTCAGCGTGGGGCTGAACGGAGTCGGCACCAAGGCGGTGAACGCCCTTTCCGAAAGCTTCCACGTCGTCTCCTACCGCGAGGGCCAGTATTTTTCAGCCGATTTCAAGCGCGGCAAACTCGATGGATCGAAAAAGGGGAAGGTTGGCGACCAGCCCGACGGTACCGAAGTGGAATTCCGTCCCGACGCCCATATCTTCAAGGAGTACGCTTACAACCCGGAGTACGTCGAGAAGCGCATGTGGAATTACGCCTGCCTCAACGCCGGGTTGCAGCTCGTCTTCAACGGCAAGACCTTCCAGTCGCGCTACGGGCTGCTGGACTTCCTGAAGGGCGAAATCGGCACGGCGGGACTCTACGAAATAGCCTACTACCGTTCCAAGCAGGTCGAGTTCGCCCTCACCCACACCGAGGCTTACGGCGAAAGCATCTTTTCCTTCGTCAACGGCCAGTACACCAACGACGGCGGCACGCATCAGACCGCCTTTCGCGAGGGGTTCCTGAAGGGCGTGAACGAGTTCTTCAAAAGCGAATACTCGGGCGTGGACGTGCGCGAGGGCATCGCGGCGGCCATTGC
>JAHFOS010000163.1 GCA_023261545.1 bacterium | reverse complement strand
AGAGAGCGGACTTCCAGTGCAACACCGGGCTATTCCGCGCGGACATGACCACGCCCGTAGGCGATCCATTTGTAAGTGGTGAGCTCTCCGGCGCCCATGGGCCCGCGCGCATGCAGGCGGACGGTGCTGATGCCTATTTCGGCGCCCAGGCCGAACTGGCCGCCATCGTTGAAGCGGGTGCTGGCGTTCACCAGCACCACGGCGCTGTCCACAAGTTCGGTGAACAGGCGCGCGGCCTCAAGGTCGCGGGTGACGATGGCATCGGTGTGGTGCGACCCATAGCGCTCGATGTGATGGCAGGCCTCCTCCAGCCCGCCCACGGCGCGCACGCTCAAGATGAGGTCCAGGTACTCGGCGGCCCAGTCCTCTTCGCTGGCGGGCTTGGCACCGGGCAGGAGCGGCAGGCATTCGCCGCAGGCGCGCAGCTCCACCTTGCGCTCGCCCATGCGCTGGGCGAACCGGGGCAGGAAGTCCTTCAGCACGGCGCGGTCCACCAGCAGGCTCTCGGCGGCGTTGCACACCCCGGGGCGCTGGGTCTTGGCGTTGTCCACGATGGCCAGGGCCATGTCGAGATCGGCTCCGGCGTGGACATAGACGTGGCAATTGCCCTCATAATGCTTGATGACCGGCACGCGGCTCTCGGACACCACGGTGGCGATGAGGCCCTTGCCGCCGCGCGGAATCACGAGGTCCACGAGACCGGTGAGTTTGACGAGCTCGCGCGCGCTGGCGCGGTCCGCGCTGTCCAGCAACTGCACCAAGTCTTCCGGCAGGCCGGCCTTGTGGAGCGCCACGCGACACAGGGTTTCCAGCAGGATATTGCTCTGCGCCGCCTCGCGCCCGCCCTTGAGCAGCACCGCGTTCCCCGACTTCACGGCGAGGCAGGCGGCCTCCACCGTGACGTTGGGCCGGCTTTCATAGATGAAGCCGATGACGCCGATGGGCACGCTGTGCTTGCTGAGTTCCATGCCGTTGGGCAGCGTGCGCCCCTCCAGCACACGACCCAGGGGATCGGGCTGGGCGGCGACGGCGAGGACCATCTGAGCCATGGCCTCGACGCGCCGCTCGTCGAGGCTGAGGCGGTCGCGACCGGCGGCGGAAAGGTTCTCGCTGGCCGCCGCCGCGAGATCGGCGCGATTGGCGTCGAGGACGTCCTGGCGCCGGACGCGCAACAGCCGCGCCAGTTCGCCGTAAAAATCCGGTCGCCGCCCGAGCTGCGCGCGCAGGCCGCTCACCGCCGCGCGCGCGCGCTGCGCCGCCGCCTTCACTTGTTGCTCCGCGGTCCTGTGGAAGACCGCCTCCGCGCGATCCGTCACGGCCGTAGCTTGGGGGGGATGAATTGCCCTGCAAGGATTCGAACCTCGACAACCAGAGCCAGAGTCTGGGGTCCTACCATTAGACGACAGGGCAAGTAGATACACACATTGTGAAACGCGTGAAAACCAGTCAACTCAAGGAGGCGGTCTTGGCGCCGCCCGTGACGGTTGGCGCGCCCGCCTGACGCGGCGGGCTCCAGCGCCGTTCCGTCCCCTTATCCCCGCGATGTTTTGTTCGGTCGGCCGCCAGGGCCGTTCATGGCGTAGGCCGCGAGCCTGCGATCGTCCCGGCCTCCCGTGAGCGCCAGGCGCACCATGCGGTAAACGGTGGCATCCTCCATGCCCAAGCTGTAGATGGCCAGCGCGGCCCGCCGGCGCAGGCTGAAACTGAGCTTGGCGTCCGCCAGCACGTCGAAGAGCGCGGGAACCGCCTTGTCGCAGACCATAATCTCCAGGACTTCAATAGCATCGTTGGTGCGGATCTCCTCCTCGTCACGCCTTTTCAGGATCGCCAGCAGCTTTTCCTCTTGGTCCATGGCGAATGAGAATCCGGCCTTGATCCTAGCCCAGCGCAGCCGGAAGCAAAATATTATGCCGAAAACGGTCGGCAGGCTTACGGGGGATCGAGGCTCACCTGGAACACGAAGTGCCGGTTGCCGTCTTGCGTCCAAATCTGCTGGCATAGTCTGCGGGGAACATCGGGATTCCACCGGCTTCAATTGCCTCTCGACGCCGAAATAGCTTCTTTCCGTGGCCGCCAGGCCCTGCGCTTGGCGAACGGCGCCGTGGAAATGGTGCTGCTCATGGGTGGCGGGCATATCGCCTCCTTCTCGCGGCTCGACCAGCCCGTGAATCCCCTGTGGCAGCCCCCTTGGCCCACGTCTGATCCAGCTCTGCGGCGTCTGGCCGGCGCCCCCGACTTCGAGCCGGGGCCCGAGGGCGAGTTGCTGTCCTCCATCGCCGGCCACAGCCTGTGTCTCGATGTCTTCGGATCGCACAGCTCCGGGGAAGTGAAGGCAGGCATGAGCTACCACGGCGAGGCCGGCCAGGTGGTCTGGGAGCTGGTTTCCGTCTCTCGCTCGCGGGGGGAGCTCAAGGTGACGCTGGAGGCGCGCCTGCCCTTGAGCGCCCTGGAGGTCGAGCGGGTCTTCATCCTGCACGAGAAAAGCCCTTTCGCCGAAGTGCGTGAAACCGTGCGCAACCTTGCGGGTTTCGAGCGGGCTTTGGGCCGCGCCCAGCACGTGTCGCTGGGCCCCCCTTTCATCGGCGCGGGGTGCCGCTACTCCTGCAATGCCGACAAGGGACGAACCTGGCCCGAGGCGACGGCGAAGACTTCCTGGGCCTACAAGGCCGACGCGGACTTCGATTATCCGGCCATCCCCCTGCGTGGCGGCGGAGTGGCCGACTGGCGCCGTTTTCCGCGCGGTGAGAAGCCCCAGGGCGGCCTGCTGACCCTGCGCCTCCGGCCTGAGGACGAGTGGGGTTGGTTCTCAGCCCTGAACCCCGACCTGAAAACGGTCCTGGTGTATGCGTGGCGGCGCGAGGAACATCCCTGGCTCGTCACCTGGGAGGAAAACCGCTCGCGGCGCCACAAGCCCTGGAACGGCCGCACGCTGGTGCGCGGCCTGGAATTCTCCTCCTACGCCTTCCCCCTGAGCCGTCGGCGCAACGTCGAGATGGGCCGGCTTTTCGACGTGCCCTGCTTCGAGTGGCTCGACGCCGGCGAGGAGCGCACGGCCACTTTCTGGATGGGCCTCATCCGCGTCTCCGGGGATCTGAGCGAAGCGCCGGTGCTGGACAAGGGCGGCCGCTCTTGGATCAACCGCCTGATGCGGCGGCGCTTCAGTCTTTGAACCTAAAAACGGCGGTTGAAAACACCTTTCGACCGCCGTTTTTAGCATCCGGTGTCATCGGGAAGGCGCTATCCTTCAGGGCCAGGGTGGAGCCGGAACTCCGTGGGCGCCTGGCCTTGGGCGCGGGTGAACTCGCGGGTGAACTCATGAACGCGCTGAAAGCCCAAATGCTTCGCCACCTCGCCGATACCCAGGGGGGAATAGCGCAGCAGGCCGCGGGCGAGATCCATGCGCGCGGCGCGCAGGCGGCGCATCGGGGAGAGGCCGGTGGCCTTGTGGCAAGCGCGCGCGATGGCCGCCGGGGATTGTTGGGAGAGCCGGGCGAGCTCCTTCATGGAGGCGCGCAGGCGGCCCCCGCGCCGCAAGCGGGATTCAAGCTCCCACCAGCCCATGCCTGCCTCGGAGTCCAGGAGATCCGGCGCCAGCGCGGCGGGAAAAACCTCCACCGCCAGCGCCAGGGCGGCGGCCAGTAGCAGCGCGTCGCGCCGCCAGCCAGGGGGCTCCTGGGCCTGGCGGGCCACTTCCTCGAAGGCGCATAGCGCCGCCGGAGTCGCGGGAAAGACGCGCCGCTCCGCCGGCAGCGGGGGCAGAGTTGGGGCCGAAAGGACCAGCGAGTAGAAGGAGACGTGCCGCTCGTCGCCCTCCCAGACGACCTCCTCGGCCTCGTGGTAGTGGATGATGTCGCCGCTGGCGATGTCGTAGCGCCGCCCGCCCGCCGTCAGGATGTACCCCCCCGTCAGCACGAGATGGAGCAGGTGGCCGGGCGTGGAGCAGGTGCGGGTGAAGTGGTGGGCCGGGACGTCGAAGCGGTAGAACCCGGCCACGCGCTCGATGGGGCATGCGCCCGCCGGAAAGCCCGCCGGGGCCAGGACCTTGATATCAGGCATGATGAAAAATGCGCAAAGGCTGGATGAAAACGGCTAACGACTTCGGAAGCGGAAACCCTAGTATAAAGGGTGTTCCCCAACATTATTCCACAAGCCCCCGCTTGAAAAGAACCATGAACTCGACCACAATTTGCGCTGAAGAAGAGACCGCTCTTAAAACCCGTTTCGAAAACGACGGTTTTTTGAGAGTGCCCGCCCTGTTCTCGCTCCCGGAGGTGGCGGCCCTCAAGGAACGGGTGGCGCGCCTCGTCTCGACCGAGAGTGTTCACACCGGCGTTCAGGTCTGGTTCCCGGACGAGCTGGACGCCCTGGTCGGCGAGGCCGTCCTTGGCCCCCGCGTTGGAGAGTTGTTGCGGCCCCTCCTGGGCCCGCGACCGGAGTTCCTGAGCGTGAAGCCCGTCTATAAATCGGCGCGCGTCTCCTTCGCCTCACCCTGGCACCAGGATCGCGCCTACTGGGGTGGCAGCGTCAAGCTCTCGTTCTGGATCGCCTTGGACCCGTGCACCGAGGAGAACGGCTGCCTCAAGGTCATCCCGGGCTCCCACCGCCAATTTTTGGAACACGGCAAGTACGAGCTCGGCAAATTCGAGAACCGTATCCGCGAGGAGCTGCTCGCCGACCAGCCCGTCCTCAGCGTGGAGATGCAGCCCGGGGACGCGCTCATCTTCCACGACCTGCTCGTCCACGGCTCGCACCCCAACCGATCCGGCCGCGACCGCTGGTCGCTGATCCCCACCTACCGCGACGGCGCCACCCCGGACGCGTCCAAAGTTTGGAAACAGGGCGGGGTGCCGTTACGGGGGTGATGGGGGGCGTCACTGGCAGTCCCGCCCCTGTTGATTTCCGAGATTTCTTACTTCAGCCGTGCGGCTTGCCCGGCTTTTCGCTCACTTCCAAGCCACGGCCTTCATCCATTTTTGACGGCTTTGCGAGCTCTTGAGCAAAGAGGCGATGAAAGCCATGCCGCGCACGCCGTCGTCCACGCTGGGGAAATCCAGAGCTTCCGGTGTCGGCTTTTTGCCGTCCAGCTGCGCCTCCAGGGCCAGGGCGTAGTTGCGGTAGAGGTTGGCGAAGGCCTCGATGAAGCCTTCCGGATGTCCCGCGGGCAGGCGCGAGGCGGCCTTGGACGCAGCGGAAAGCAGGCCGGCCTTGGCGTTGGTGCGCACCAGTTGGCGGTGTTGATCCGGCCATTTCAGGATCAGGGTGTTCGGCTCCTCCTGGCGCCATTCCAGGCCGCCGCGATCCCCGTAGATGCGGATGCGCAGGCCGTTTTCATCATCTATGGAGATTTGGCTGGCGTAGAGGATGCCGCGCGCGCCGCCCTTGTAGTGGAGCAGGACGTTCCCGTCGTCCTCCAGCTTGCGGCCCTTGATGAAGGTGGTGAGGTCCGCGCAGAGCTCCTCGATTTCGAGCCCGGTGATGTATTCAGCCAGGTTTTCGGCGTGCGTGCCGATATCCCCCATGCAGCAACTGCTGCCGGCCTGGGCGGGGTCCGTCCGCCACCCCGCCTGCTTCTGCCCGCTTTTCTCCAGCGCTCCCGCCAGCCAGCCCTGCGGGTACTCCACCACGATTTTGCGGATGGCGCCGAGGCGCCCGGAACGGACCAGCGCTCGTGCCTCCTTCACCATGGGGTATCCCGTATAGTTGTGCGTGAGGCCGAAGAGCAGGCCGGTCTTATGCACCAGCTTGCGCAAGGCCAGGGCTTCCTTCAGGTCGAAGGTCAGGGGTTTGTCGCACATGACGTTGAAGCCGTATTCCAGCGCCATCTTGGCCACCGGGTAGTGCGTCTTGTTCGGGGTGACGATGCACACGAAATCCATGCGGTCCCCCGCGGGCCTTTCACGCTCGGCGCGGAACATTTCCGGGTAGGATGCGTAACAGCGATCCGCAGGCAGCAGCAGGTCGCGGCCCGAAGCGACGGATTTTTCCGGGGTGGAACTGAAAGCGCCACAGACAAGCTCTATCCTGCCGTCCAGTTGTGCCGCCATGCGGTGCACGGCGCCGATGAAGGCCCCGCGGCCGCCGCCGACCATGCCCATCCTGATCTTCCGCTGCATTTTTCTGCTCCCGAAAATTATGCGGCCTGCTCCCGCCGCCGCCGCGCCGGAAATCGGCGCGAGCCCATCCTCCTATCCCGCCGCGCCCACCCGCACCGGCTCGCCGCGCCCGGCGCTTTCGTAGATGGCGTCGAGGATCTCCATGACGATCAGCCCTTCCTCGCCTGAGGCGATGTGCGGCTGATCCTTGAGGATGGCCTCGGCGAAGTGGTGCATGGCGGAAGGCGGCGCCGGTGTCGGTGGATGCAGCTTCATGTCGTACTGGCTGCCCGCTCGTTCCACGTAAAGCTCGGCCTCGAATTCGTAGCCCCCCTTAATGTTGTGCTGCACCAGGCCCCCCTTGGTGCCGAAGAGCCGCGTCTCCATCCACTCGTTGTCCTTGATGTTCGCCGCCCAGGAGGCTTCTAGCACCAGGCTGGCGCCATTCTCGAAGCGCAGGAAGGCGGCGGCGAGATCCTCGACGGTGTAGGTCTTGCCTTCGCGGCGCGCCTGCTCGACGCCGAGATGGTTGTAGGTGCCCGCCAGCGCCCAGGTCACCTTGGGGTGGCCCATGAGCCACAGGGCGAGATCCAGGCGATGCACGCCCAGATCAATGAGCGGACCGCCCCCCGCCAGTTCCTTGTTGCTGAACCAGCCCCCGAAGCCGGGAAAGCCCCGGCGGCGGTGCCAGAAGCTGCGCGCATAGTAAACAGCGCCGATCTGCCCCTCCTCCACCTGACGCTTCAGGGCCCAGGAGGCCTCCGTGAAGCGGAAGGAGAAGTTGATCATCAGGCGCCGCTGGGCCCGGCGCGCGGCCTCCAGCATGCGCCGGCCCTCGGCGGCGCTCATGGCCATGGGCTTTTCGCAAAGCACGTGACAGCCCGCCTCCAGGGCCAGCAGCGTGAGCGGCATATGGAACTTGTTGGGCGTGGCGATGCTCACGATATCGAGTTTCTCCTTGGCCAGCATTTCCTCGCCGGAACCGTAGAGCTTTTCGACGGCGAGTTCCTTGCCACGCGCGGCCAGGCGTTTCTGGTCCGGGTCAGCAACGGCCACGACCTCGACGCCGGGATGAGTGCGGTAGCCATTGACGTGCACCCCGCCCATGCCGAGGCCGATGACCCCGGCGCGCAGTTTTTTCTCTTTAGCCATGATCACTTTCCCCAGTTCTTCATGTGGCTCAGATCCACCTCGTGCTTGGGAATAGGCTGGACGGCCTCGGCCTTGGGACAAGCGTCGGGGAGGGTCACGCGCCGGCGCGCCCAGCGCGCCGCGTTGCCCAGCACCTTCTGGATCTGCGGGTGGTAGTAGATGGGATAGGTCTCATGACCGGGGCTGAAATAGAAGATGCGCCCGTGGCCGCGCTTCCAGCAGCAGCCGCTGCGGAACACCTCGCCGCCCTCGAACCAGGAGATGAAGACGGTTTCCTCGGGGTGCGGCACGTCGAAACGCTCGCCGTACATTTCCGAGTTGGCGATTTCGATGCGCTCGCCGATGCCCTCGGCGATGGGATGCGCGGGCTCGATGGTCCACACGATCTCCTTCTCGTCGGCCTCGCGCCACTTGAGCGAGCAGGTGCTGCCCATGAGCGCCTTGAAGATCTTGGAGTAATGCCCGGAATGCAGCACCATAAGCCCCATGCCCTCCAGCACGTGCTTCTTGACCCGCGCCACCACCTCGTCGCGCACGTCCCCGTGCGCCATGTGCCCCCACCAAGTCAGCACGTCGGTGTTTTTCAGCACCTCCTCGGTGAGCCCGTGTTCCGGGTCATCCAGGGTGGCGGTGCGCGCCTCGAAGTCGCCCTGGCGCCGCAATCCTTCAGCAATGACGGAGTGCATGCCGTGGGGATAGATGCGCTTGACGGTCGCGTTGCTCTTTTCATGGCGGCCCTCGTTCCAGACGGTGACGCGGATTTTGGACATGACAAACTCCAGAGGGGGAAGGCGCGTCTTAGTCCCCGGCAGAAACTGGCAAGACCGCCCGGTGGCCTCGTGGTCAGCATTTTGACAGGGAGTGCTAGAAAAATCAAATGCTTATGACGCGGCACTGGTCGGCACGAGTATTTGCAGCCGGGATAAATGGGGTTGGTCGGTGCCATTGAAGCGCTTCTCGCCAGCGTAGGATTTCAGCCCGCGCCTTTCCGCTCAGGAGGTTCCATGGCTGCCGTACTCGATCCGGTCTTTGAAGCCGAAGCCATGAGGTTCCGCTGGCTGGACAACTGGGCCAAACTTCCGACTCCGCAGCGCGGGGCTGAGAACCAGCGCACCCACGGCGTGGCCGAAACCCGTGATGGGCGCCTCGTCGTTTTCCGTCAGGCCGACCCCGCGGTGCTTTTCTATGACCGCCAGGGCCGGCTGGTGAATTCCTGGGGCAGCCACTTCCTCGGCGCCCACGGGCTCACCCTGGCCAATGACGCCGGCCGCGAAGTGCTGCTGCTCACCGACCAGTACAGCGGCGCCGTGGAGCTGCGTGATCTGGAAGGCCGTTTCATCCGGGATTACCGCCGCCCACCCCACGCGGCTTACGCATCGCCCGCCGCGAAATGGTCGCCCACCTGGGCGGCCCTGGCCCCGGACGGCAAGGTCTGGGTGGCCGACGGCTACGGGCAGAGCCTGGTACACCGCTATGATCGCGACGGCGCTTACGAGAAGACCCTGGATGGCAGTGAACCAGGAGCCTTGGGGCTCTTCAAATGCCCCCATGGCATCGGATTCAATCCCATGGGGGAGCTTGTGGTCGTGGATCGGCACAACCGCCGATTGCAGATCTACGACACCTCGGGCAACTTTAAGCGCGGCGTCAGCGGCCACTTTATCTACCCCTGCTCGGTGGCTTTTTCTGGGGGAAAGATGCTGGTCCCAGAGCTCACCTCGGGAGTGAAGCTGGTCCTTGGCGAAACCCATGTGGTCGCCGATCTTGGACGCCATGAAGGCATCAACGCTATCCAAGGCTGGCCTAACCTCGCGGGCAGCGAGCATGTCCGGCCCGGCCGCTTCATCAGCCCCCATGGCGCCTGTTTCTGCTCGGGTGGCGATATCGCCGTGGTGGAATGGGTGGTGGGCGGCCGCGTCACGCGGCTAGTGCGCGAGGGCTAACCAACGTTGCCGTGGGTCTCGCGCGGCAACTGGCCTGGAACTTCTCGGATGCGGTGCGCAGCCGCGGAACCCGATACTACGAGGCCGGAAACGTCTCCATCCGCTCGGGATCGGAGCTCGGGGTTCGCGCCGTGGTGCAGGGCTCCGAAAACTATCGGGTGGGCCTGCGCTTCGAGGGCGACCAAGCTCTGAAGGTCCGTTGCACCTGCCCCTACTTCGTGGAGGAGGGCGGGCCCTGCAAGCATCTATGGGCCGTCATCCTGGCCGCGGAAGAACGGCGGCTGC
>JAHFOS010000162.1 GCA_023261545.1 bacterium | reverse complement strand
ATCAGCGAGGCGGAAATCTACGACGACGACGGCGAGACCACGCGTTACCGCGCCGAGGAGCACAGTTGCATCGCCATCAAGCTCACCAGCAGCCATAAGGGCCAGGTGATGAAGATAGCGCGCCGTCAGGGACGGGCGAACCCGAGCTGGATCAGCTACCTTTTCTGCTTCATCGCGTCAAGGCTCGACATCCAGCGCGTGGTTTACAACCGCACCGAGCTCGACTACAGCGCCACCAAGGAGGAGCTGCTCAAGCGCAAGATGGGTTTTCACATTGACGAAGAGCGCGAGTTGCTCTACATCAAGATCCCCTACGAACGCGAGGGCGGGGTCGTCCGCTTCTGAGATGGTCGCGGCTTTTTTACGGCACACTGCCCCATAGGATGACAAAGGAGGCGCCCGCATGAGCAGCAAGGATCTCCCACGTTTGAGCGCTAAAGTCGCGGAGGACGGCGACCCCGAGGAGACCCGCGAGTGGCTGGAGTCCATGCAGGGCGTGTTGGAGCATGCCGGCCCGGACCGCGCGGTCTTCATGATCCGCAAGCTCACGGAACTGGTGCAGCGCTCGGGGATCTCCATGCCCTTCACCGCCAACACCCCCTACATCAACACCATCGCCGACGATGACGAGCCGGCCTATCCCGGCAACCTCGACATCGAGCGCCATATCCGCAGCTTCGTGCGCTGGAACGCCATGGCCATGGTGATCTCGGGGAACCGCAACAGCGATGGCATCGGCGGCCACATCTCCACCTTTGCCTCGGCGGCCACGCTTTACGAGGTGGCCTTCAACCACTTCCTGCGCGGACGCACCGACAAGCAGCTTGGCGACGTGGTCTATTTCCAGGGTCACGCCTCCCCCGGCATCTACGCGCGCGCCTTTTTGGAGGGCCGCATCAGCGAAAAGCTGCTCGACAATTTCCGCCGCGAGCTCGCCGAGGGCGGCGGGTTGCCTTCCTACCCCCATCCGCGCCTGATGCCGGGCTTCTGGCAGTTCCCCACGGTCTCCATGGGTCTCGGGCCCATCATGTCCATCTTCCAGGCGCGTTTCAACCGCTATCTCCAGCACCGCGGGCTGGTGGATACCTCGAACTCGCGTGTGTGGTGCTTCGTGGGCGACGGAGAGACCGACGAGCCCGAGTCGCTGGGCTCCATCAACATGGCGGTGCGCGAGAAGCTCGACAACCTCGTCTGGGTGGTGAACTGCAACTTGCAGCGCCTGGACGGGCCGGTGCGCGGCAACTCCAGCATCATCCAGGAACTGGAAGCCGTCTTCCGCGGCGCGGGCTGGAACGTCATCAAGGTCGTCTGGGGCAGCGATTGGGATCCGCTCTTCGAGAAGGACAAGGACAACCTGCTCATCAAGGCCTTCAACATGACGGTGGACGGCGAGTTCCAGCGCTATTCCGTCTCCGACGGGGCCTACATCCGCAAGCATTTCTTCGGCAAGATCCCGGAACTCGAAAAAATGGTCGAGAACTACTCGGACCATCAGCTCGCGCGCCTGAACCGTGGCGGCCACGACGTGCGCAAGGTGTACGCGGCCTATGCCAAGGCGGTGGTTCCCAACGGCCGGCCCACGGTGATCCTGGCCAAGACCATCAAGGGCTACGGGCTCGGGGAAAGCGGCGAGGGACGCAACGTCGCCCACCAGCAGAAGAAGCTCAACGAAAAGGAGTTGCTGACTTTCCGCACGCGTTTCGGGATACCCGTCCCCGAATCCCAGGTCGCCAAAACGCCTTTCTACAAACCCGCGGATGACAGCAAGGAGATGGCCTATCTCCGCAAAAGGCGCGAAGTGCTGGGCGGCAACCTTCCGGCGCGCTATGAGACCGCCCCGCCGCTCCCCGTCCCCGACGACGCTTTTTTCGCCAAGTTCACCGAGGGGTCCCAGGGCCGCGAAGCCTCGACCACCATGGGCTATGTGACCCTGCTCACCGCGCTCATGGCCCGGAAGGATTTTGGCCGCCATATCGTCCCCATCGTCCCCGATGAAGCCAGGACTTTCGGCATGGAAAGCATGTTCCGCCAGTTCGGCATCTACTCCTCGGAAGGCCAGCTCTACGAGCCGGTGGACAAGGAATCGCTCATGGCCTACCGCGAGGCAAAAAACGGGCAGATCCTCGAAGAGGGTTTGAACGAGGCCGGGGCCATGTCCTCCTTCATCGCCGCCGGCACGAGCTACGCCACCCACGGCGTCAACATGGTGCCCTTCTACATCTATTACTCCATGTTCGGCTTTCAGCGCGTGGGGGATCTCATCTGGGCGGCCATGGACGTCCAGGCGCGCGGCTTCCTCATCGGCGCCGTGGCCGGGCGCACGACCCTCAATGGCGAAGGTTTGCAGCATGAGGACGGCCATTCTCCCGTCCTGGCCTCCACGGTGCCCAAGCTCCTGACTTACGACCCGGCCTACGTCTATGAACTTGCCGTCATCCTCAAGAGCGGACTGCGGCGCATGTTCGTGAAGCAGGACAACGTTTTCTACTACCTCACGGTCTATAACGAAGCCTACGAGCAGCCCGCCATGCCGGCGGGCGTGGAGGAGGGCATCGTGCGCGGCATCTACAAATTGCGGCGTTCGAGCTTCACCTCGCCCCACAAGGTGCAGATCCTCTCTTCCGGGGTGCTGGTGCGCGAGGCGCTGCGCGGCGCGCAGATCCTCGAAGAACGCTTCGGCATCGCCGCTGACGTATGGTCCGTCACCTCCTTCAACCTGCTGCGCATGGAGGCGCTGGAAGTCGAGCACTGGAATCGCCTGCATCCCGCCGATCCGCCGCGCCTGAGCTACATCGAAGAGGTGATGAAGGGCGAGCAGGGCGCTTTCATCGCCACCACCGATTACATGAAAATCGTTCCCGAGCAACTGAGCCCGTGGATCCCCGGGGGCCTTTCCGCCCTCGGCACGGATGGTTACGGGCACTCCTCTTCGCGCGAGGAGTTGCGGCGCTACTTCGAGGTGGACGGCGAATTCGTGGCCATCGCGGCCCTGCAGCGCCTGGCCAAGCTCGGTGAGTTGCCCGCCACCCGCGTGCAGGACGCCCTGCGCGAACTCGGCATCAACCCCGATAAATCCAATCCCTATCCGCTGGTCTAGTCCATGTCCCTACGTGAAGTCAAGCTCCCCGAAATGGGGGAAAATATCGCCTCGGGCACGGTGGCCTCCATTCCGGTGGCGCCTGGCACGGTCATCAAGGAAGGCGACGCGCTCATAGAGATCGAGACCGACAAGGCCGTGCTCTCGGTTCCAGCGCCCGTGACGGGCCGCTGCGTCGAGATCAGGGTGGCTTCCGGCCAGGAGATCAAGGTCGGGCAGGTCATCGCTGTTTTTGACACCGACGGCGAGGCTGGTCTGCAAGCCGCCGAGCCGGAGCGCGCCGCGGAGCCGGCTCGAGCTGCGGAACCCGATCAGGCTTTGGAGCCGGAGAAAACTCACGCCGCGCCTTTGGCACCGGCAAAGGCCGCCGCTGAATCCAAGAAATTGCGGCGCATGCTGGAAGTTCCGCTTCCCGATCTTGGGGATGGCGTGAGTTCGGGAACCGTGGCCTCTATTCTGGCCCAAATCGGCGCGGATATCGCCGCCGGAGACGGGCTCATCGAGATCGAGACCGACAAGGCCGTAGTCTCAGTCCCCACGGTGGTGGCGGGCAAGGTCATTGATATCCGCGTCAAGACCGGGGATATCGTCAAACCCGGCCAGACCATCGCCATCCTCGAGACGGCGGGAGGGGATGGCGCGGTCGCGGCGGAGCCGTCCAGCCCCGTGACACACGCCGCGGCTCCCGTCCGGGCCGCCGCCGCGACCGCAGCGCCCACCCGTGAGGCTCAGGACCTGAACGTGGAGTCGCCGGAGTCTCTGGTGGATGAGACGCTTCCCAAAAGCGGCGCGGTCGTCGCCGCGGGACCGGCCACGCGCAAGTTCGCGCGCGAACTCGGGGTGGACCTCACCCAGGTGAAGGGCCTGGGGCGCGCGGGGCGCATCACCATCGAAGACATCAAGGCGCATGTCAAGCAAAGCCAGACAGCCCTGTCCGCGTCGGCGAGCGTCGCGGTGTCCCCGTCCGCCGCCGCTCAGTTGCCGGACTTCAGCAAGTTCGGCAACGTGCGCCGCGAGCCGCTCGCGCACCTGCGCAAAATCATCGCCGAGCGCATGGCGCAGAGCTGGGCGCGCATCCCGCATGTCTTCCAGTTCCAGGAGATTGATATCACGCCCATCGTGCGCATGCACCAGAGCTACGGCGAGGAATTCAAGAAACAGGGCAGCAGCGCTTCGCCCACGAACTTCATCATCAAGGCCCTGGGCCTATGCCTCAAGGAGTACCCGCAGTTCAACGCCAGCCTGGACGAGGGCCGCAAGGAGCTTATCTACAAGGAATACTACAACATCGGCGTGGCCGTGGACACCCCCGCAGGTCTCATCGTGCCGGTCTTGAAAGGCGTGGATCGCCTGACCCTCTTTGAGATCGGCCGCAACCTCGCCGAGCTCGCCAAACGCACGCGCGAGCGCAAGATTGCTCCCGAGGACCTAGCGGGAGGGAGCATGACGCTTTCCAACCTCGGCGGCATCGGCGGCACGCATTTCACCCCCATCGTGAACTGGCCGGAGGTGGCCATCCTCGGGGTGGGTCGCACCGAGGTGCGCCCACTCTACCGCGAAGGCAAGTTCGTGCCGCGTTCCGTGGTGCAGGTGTGCCTCTCTTACGACCACCGCGTCATTGACGGCGCCGATGGCGCGCGTTTCGTGAGCCGCCTCAAAGACATCCTGGAGAACATGGAGCGCACGCTCCTCGGCGCGTGATGGAAGCGCTGACCACGGAACTCGCCGTCATCGGCGCCGGGCCCGGAGGCTACGCCGCTGCTTTTTATGCGGCGGATTTGGGCATGAAAGTCACCCTGGTGGACGAGGGCAAGGCCCTGGGCGGAGTCTGCCTCAACCGCGGCTGCATCCCCTCGAAAGCGCTGTTGCACGTGGCGCGCCTGCTCGAAGAGGCGCGCGAGGCTCAAACCTTCGGCATCGGTTTCGGCCCGCCCAGCATAGACCTCGCCAAGCTGCGTTCCTTCAAGAACGACGTGGTGACGAGGCTCAACGGGGGCATTCACACCCTGGCCAAAGCGCGCAAGGTGGCCGTGGCGCACGGGCGCGCGCGCTTCCTGGCTCCCGACCTCATCGAAGTGACCGGCGGGGAAGGCCCGGCGCAGTTGCGTTTTCGCCAAGCCATCATCGCCACCGGCTCGCGGCCCATCCTGCCCCCGGCGCTGCGCCTCGACTCGCCGCGGGTGCTGGACTCCACGGGCGCGCTCGAACTTCCGGATATCCCCGCGGAGTTCCTGCTGGTGGGTGGCGGCATCATCGGCCTGGAGCTCGGCAGTGTGTACGCCGCGCTGGGGTCGAAAGTGACGGTCATCGAGGCGCTGGCGGACCTCGCCACGCCCGTGGATCGCGACCTCTTCCGGCCACTGGAGAAACGGCTCAAGGAGCGCTTCAAGGCCGTCCATCTGAATTGCCGCGTGGCGGGGATGGAGGAACGCGGCGCGCGCATCCATGTACGCTATGAACAGGCAGGCCGGAACGAGGAAGCGGATTTCGACCGCGTGCTGCTGTGCATTGGCCGGCGGCCCAACACCGAAAACCTCGGCCTCGAAAACGTCGGCGTGGCGCTGGATGAGCGCGGCTTCATCAAAGCCGACAAGACGCTGCGGACCAGCGCCCCCAATATTTTCGCCATCGGCGACGCCATCGGCAACCCCATGCTGGCCCACAAGGCCAGCCGCGAGGCGCGCGTGGCGGTGGAGGCCTTGCTCGGCAAGCGCAGTGTCTTCGACAACGTGGCCCTACCCAACGTGATCTACACCGATCCAGAAATAGCCTGGGTGGGGCTCACCGAGAACGAAGCCAAGAAGGAAGGGCGCGAGCATAAGGTTTCGCGCTTCCCATGGGCGGCATCGGGCAGGGCTCTGGCCTCCGGCCGTTCCGAAGGACTCACCAAGGTGCTGTTCGACCCCCAGAGCGAGCGTTTGCTCGGCGTTGGCATCTGCGGTATCAATGCCGGCGAGCTGATTGCCGAGGCCACCCTGGCTCTCGAAATGGGCTGCGTGGTGGGCGACATCACCGGCACCATCCACGCCCATCCGACCCTGGCCGAGACCTTCATGGAGAGCGCCGAGGCTTTCCACGGCCTCGCCACCCATCTCGTCGCCAGGAAGTGAGGGCGCGCTCCTCCGGCCACCGCGAAGAGGTGGCGGCGGTGGCTCTGGACCTGGGCAGCACGCGCATCAAGGCCGGGCTGCTCGCTGGTGATCGAGACGGTTTCACGGAGATCCTCTCCGTACCAGCGCCAAGGTTGCGTGGAAAGAGACTGATCCGCGAGGGTGATGCGGAACTGCTTTTTCGTCGTGCTGATGCGGTGTTGCGCCGCGTTTTAAAGCACGCTCCCTCCGGTCTTCCCCTGGGAGTCAGCTCCCAACGTTCGAGCTTCGTGCTTTGGGATCGAAGTGATGGCCGCGTGCGAACGCCGCTGATTTCCTGGCAGGATCGGCGCGCTGAACCCTGGTGCACGGCGCATCGCGAGCGCGAGGCCTGGATCCGCGAGCGCACGGGCCTGCCGCTCTCGCCGCACTATGCCGGACCGAAGTTGGCCTGGATTTTCAAGGGCGACGCCGCGTTGCGCCGCCAGGCCGAAAACGGTCGCCTGCTTTTCGGCACCCTGGAGACCTTCTGCCTGTGGCGCTGGAGCCGTGGGGAAATCCACCGCACCGATGCCAGCATGGCCGCGCGCACGCTGCTGGCCGATGCGCGGCGGGGCGGTTGGTCCGAGGAATTGCTGGAATTTTTTGGCATTCCCGCGAATTTTTTGCCGGAGATAAAATCCAGTTCCGGTAACCAGGACAGGCTCGCCAACGGCACGCTGGCCGCGGCCTCGCTCTCCGACCAGGCCGCCGGCGCGTTGGCCCTGCTGGGCCCTGCGCGCAAGGGAATGCTCGTCAGCCTCGGCACCGGCGGCTTCGTCCTGCGGCCCAGCGGCTCGGATTTTTTGCTTAAAAAAGGCTACTTGACGGGTCCGCTGCTCGCCAACGCCACCCTGGGAACGCGCTACGCCCTGGAAGGCACCATCAACGGTTGCGCCGGCGCGCTCGCCCTCGCTCCAGGCCCCGCCACACGGGGAAAGCTCCCGCCGCGCGCCTTCTGCCTGCCCGACCTCTCTGGCGTAGGAGCCCCGCACTGGCGGCCTGATCTCACCCTGACGCTTTCCCCCGAGGCGCAGGGACTCAAACCCAGCTTGCTGCGGCGCGTCATCGCCGAGGGCATCGCCTTCCGCGTCCGAGAGATCGCCGCGGATCTCTGCCATGGCCGACCCCAAGGACTCGTGCGCCTCGCTGGCGGACTCGCGCACGACCCGTTGCTCGCCAACCTCATCGCCGGAGCCTTGGGAATGGCCGTGGAAATCCCCCAAGAGCCGGAAGCCTCCCTGCTGGGTGCAGCGTTCCTGGCGGCGGGAAGGCGGTTTCCCGCGCGGCTGCAAATCCGGCAAGTGGCCCCGCCAAAAATTGGCAATCTCGAAGATCGCTACAGAAGCTGGAAAGCGTGGCTCACGGGCGTGCTCGTGAGCAAAACCGATGCTCCGTTTGAGGACTCTCAGCCCTCCGGCGCTTTCTTTCGGCGCGGCAGTTCGAAAGGCAAAGGCCGGTAGAAACGGCCATCGGGGCGGCGCGGGCAGGCCTGGCGGCGGCCCCAGGTGCCGGAGAGGAAGAGCTGCTCGCCATCCAGGATCACGCGCCGGTCTTTGGTGTGGTCGGCGACGACGCCGAGGGCGTCCTGGAGCACGCGGTCGTATTCCACCAGGGTCTCGCCGCATTTGTAGAAGACGCTGTCGCCGATGGCGAGGTCGTGGGGGATATCCTCGAAACGCGGGGCGGATGGGTGCGCCGTTCCGATAAGCTCGACGGGCCGGACGTGGCGCTGGAGTTCCGAGCGCTCAAGGTCGAAGCTGCCATCGTGGATCAACTGGCCGGTGTCGTGGTCGAGGCTGTAGAGCAGGATGTTTTCGCCGCTGTGGTCAACGACGCGGCTCATGCGGCTGCCGTCGCGCGTGACGCGGCTCATGACCCCGACGTGTGCGAACACACAGGCGCCCACCTGTGAGAGCGAATCGCGGTAGAGCTGGCCGAGGTGGTTGTGGCCGGAGAACCACAGCCGGATCTGCGGGTGGCGCTTCGCGATCTCCAGGTAGCGAGCCGGTTCCTCGTTGTGGTCGAGCCAAGCGTTGGCGAAGTTGAGGTGCAGGTTCAGGATGACCCGCAGGCGCGAACCCAGAGGCGGGCAGTGCGAGAAGACGAAAATCGGCCGAGCGCGATGGCGCTCCAGGGTGGCTTCGAACCAGGCGAGCTGCTCGGCACCCAGGAAGACCTCATGGGGACAGCCTGTGTTGCCACGGAAGCGCGTGCTGGAGAGCGTAATCCCCAGCGCGTCGCCGAGGTCGAAGGCCTGCCAGGGGGCTGGGAGGGCGAAGGCCTTCGTGAAGCCGCGCACCGAATCCTCGTCGCTGGCGAACTCGTCGAGGCCTTCCAGATCGTGGTTGCCGATGAGGGCCCAGAAGGGGACCTTGAAGCCAGAGAAATACTCGCGGCCTTCCGTGAAGGAAAGGGCCGTGCCGCAGTGGCTGTAGCCGCCCAGATCCCCCAGGCTGACGACGGCCTCGGGGCGCTGGGCGAGAAGCTGGCGCCGTGCCGCCTCAAAGATAGCGGTGTCCTGTGCCTCGTAGTGCAGATCACCTAGAACAGCGAATCTCATTTTCACATCATATTGACGGGATCGCGATCGAGAACCGTGCCGATGCCGCTGAGACCCGCGAATTCGCGCAGGGCGATGGCCAGGAAGCGGCTCAGGGCCGCGGAAGAGGCCCCCTTGGCGAGCAAATGCCAGCGGTAGAGGCCCTTCACGCGGGCGATGGGGGCGGGAGCGGGGCCCAGGATTTGCAGGCCTTCGGCTTCCGCGGCGGCGCGCACGGCGCCCAGCGCGCCGTCCAGTTTCTGGGTCAGGCGCTCCTCGTTGGCCGCCGAGAAGATGAAACGCGCCAGGCGCGCGAAAGGCGGATAGCCCCATTTGCGGCGGAAGGCGCATTCCTCCTCGAAAAAGCCCTGGTAGTCGTGCATCATGGATCGGCGGATGGCGTAGTGGTCGGGGAGTTCGGTCTGCAGGATGCACTCGCCGACCTCGCCGGCGCGCCCGGGCCGGCCCGCGAGCTGGGTGAGCAGTTGAAAATCACGCTCGGCGGCGCGGAAATCGGGCAGCGATAAATGCAGGTCGGCGTTCAGGGCGGCGGCCAGTGAAATCTTCGGTGAATCCAGCCCCTTGCTGATGAGCTGGGTGCCGAGCAGGATATCGCCGCTGCCCGACATGAAGCGTTCGAGCCGATCCTGCACCGTGGAGCGGTCTTCGGACGACCCGTCCACGCGCACCACCTCGCATCCGGGGAAGATTTTTTCGACGATCTCGTGC
>JAHFOS010000161.1 GCA_023261545.1 bacterium | reverse complement strand
TTTGCAGAAAGACCCCGCGGACCGCTACGCGCGCGCCGAGGAACTGGTGGAGCGGCTGCGCGAGCTCGAACAACCCGCCCCCCCCGCGGCCAGCGCGACCTCCGGCCGCTTTCCCAAGGTGCAACGCTCCGCCGTCGCCGCCATGGGCGTGAAACTGCGCCGCACGCGCCGCCAGGCCCTGCGCCGCCCGCTGCCCGCCGCCTCAGGGAAAGGCTGGAAATGGATCGGTGGCGCCCTGAGCCTTATTTTCCTGCTCTGGGTCATCTACTGGATCGGCACCAAAGGCGACGCTGGCGCCGGCCACGGCACGCGCGAGACCGTCACCCCTGGAAAGCGCTAGATGGATCAGCCGAAGCGCGAGATACCCATCTTCCTCAAGATCCCCGGGGTGGAGCTCACGCACCACGTGGAGACCTCGTCCTGGAAGACGCTGTTCCTCGGGAAACTTTTGCAGAAGCCGCGTTACGTCTTCGTCGAGGTGCTGCACACCGCGGTCTGCGATGACCCCGCCGCCGTTGATCACTTCCTCAGGCGCTGCGCCATGCTCGCCCAGTTGCGGCATCCCGCCATCCACGGGGCGCTGGGCAGCGGCGAGGTTGGGAAATACCTCTACCTGGTGCAGGAGTTTCCCGCCGGCTGCTCGCGGCTGGCCGATTTCTTCGCCACCGATCCGCGCCCCTTCAAACCGCTGCTGGCTGTCGCCAAGGTCATGGGCGTGGCCCAGGCGCTGCAGTTCGCGCACGCCAAGGGTTTCGTGCACGGGCAGATCCGGCCCTCCAATATCTTCATCACCAAGGACCACCTGGTCAAGTTGCGCAACTTCGGGCTCTACCGTCACGACATCCAGTACGTCTCCGCCATGACGCGGCGCCGGCCCCACTACTGCGCGCCGGAACACATCACCTTCAAGGAAGTGGACGCGCGCACCGACCTCTACTGCCTGGGCGTCATCCTCTACCAGCTCCTGGCCGGCGAACCGCCCTACAACGGCGGCACGCCGGAGGATATCTGGAACCAGCATTTGAAGGCTCCCATCCCGTCCCTGCTCAGGATCTATCCGCACGGCAATGAGCTGGAAGGACTGACCTACGGGCTGCTCGCCAAGAAACCCAGCCAGCGCCCGGCGGACATCAAGCAGGTCATCGAGGTGCTGGGCCGGGTCATGCACGCCCTGCCCGAGCCCGAGAAGAAGCCCCGTCCGCCAGCCGACGAGACCGTGAGCCTCATGGACGTGCGCCCCATCGCGCGCACCATCGGCGAGATCATCAGCAAGAAGAAACCCTACCTGCACGCCGAGCGCGAATTGCGCTCGCTGTCGCGCGCCTTGCCGCTGGCGCGACAACTGCTCGCCGCGCCGGAAGCCGGCGCGCGCTCTTTGCGCGCGCCTTTGGAGCGCGATGCGTCGGCCTCCAAACGGGGCACGGATCGCCTGCCAACGCGGCGGGAGGTCGCGCTTCCGCGTCCTCCTCCGCCGGGATCGGGGTTCGGGACCTTCGTGGCCATCGTGTGCTGCGCGATACTCGTGGCTGGGGTGGTCGGCTACCTCTGGAAGGGCGAGGCCACCTACAGGAAACAGGTGAAATCCGCGGCGGACGCCGCCAAAGACGATGCCAGGCCGGGCGGCACCCCGGCTCCCAGCGTGGCGGGAAACGCGCCTGCGACGCCAGCGCGCGCGCCCAAGCCCGGAGGCGGGGAAGTCCCGATGGATTCGGTCGCGGGAGCCTCCGCCCCCGCGAGCCTGGCGGATCGCAAGAAGATCGAGGACATCGCCCAGCTTGCCGATTCCGACGCGGAGGATGCCGCCGCAAGGTTGGAGGCCTACTTTGCCGATCCCTCCGAGGAAATTCGCAAAAGGGCCCACAGCGCCCTGAGCGCGCGGCGCGAGCGCGACTTCAACAGCGGCTTGGCCGCGCGCGGCGGGGGCAAAGACGAAGAAACGGCTGCTCCCGCGCTCAAGGGCGCGGAGGATGAGGAAAAACGCCTGGCCCACGTGCGCGAGCTGGCGGCAAAGCCAGGGGGTGATGCCTCGGAACTGCTGGTGCTCGCGTCCCAGGATCAGTCCCTCCAGGTGCGGCGCGAGGCCTTGCGCGCGCTGGGCCACGCCAAACCTGAAGAAGCACTGCCCGTGCTGCTCAAGGCCGCGCGCAGCGCTGAGCTGGCCGAGGCCGTGCTGGCGGCGCTGCGCGAGGGGGGACCGGCCGCTGCCCGCGCCCTGGCGGACCGCCTGGAGAAGGGCGGCGAAGGGGAAGCTGCCGCCGCCAGCGCGCTTTTGGGCGAGCTTGCGGATGCCCAGGCCGTGCCGGCCCTGGAGAAAGCGCTGCGCTCCACGGGACCGCAGGCCTATCTGGCTGGCCTGGCCTTGGGGCGGCTGGGAGTCCCGGGCCGCGAGGCGCTGTTGCGCTGCCTCAAAGAGGATGCGCCGCGCCAGCGCTGGACGGCATTTTGCGCCTGGCGTGAAACCGCAAACGAGGCCGAGGCCGCCGCGCTCGCCGCGCAGCTCAAGGAATTCGGCGGCGAATTGCAAAGGCCGGCGCAACTCTGGCTGACCAGCGCCCTGGGTCCGGGCTCCATGCCCGACGACCTCACGCGCGAGGAGGCCCAGTGGGTGCTGCGCCGCGCGCTGCAGGACGCCCGTCCAGCCCGGGCCGCGCTCGCGGCGGCGCTTCTGGGGCGCTTTCCCGAGGCTTCTGGGGGAGCCGGCGGATCAGGGGTTGCGGGGATGCCAGGGGTTCCAGGGGCTATGGATGAGCTCTGTCTCGCGGTCTTGGCCGCCAGTGGTCCAGAAGCCGTTCCCGCGCTGGTGGAGGCCTTCAAGAAGAACCTCCCGGAACCGGTGCTGGCGGCACTCATTGACCTCGCGGGCCGGCGCCCCGGGCCCGAACTGCTGCCCGCGCTGACGTCCCTCACCTCCCATCGCGACCTTGGAGAGCCAGCGCTGGCGGCCTTGCTGTCTTACGGCGAACTGGCCGTTGGCGCCGTGATGAAGGCGGATTTCCCCGTGGAGGCCAAGGCCCGCTGGCTGACGGGGATGCAAGGTCCGGTGGCGACCGAGGCCTTGGGCGCGTTGCTCCAGGGGCAGGAGCCGGCCAAGGCGCGCAAAATTTTTGAGGCCGCGGTTGAGGGCGGACGGCTCGGCTCCGAGGCGGCGGGCCGGTTGCTGCTGAGCGTCGCCGGCAAGGAGGAGATCGCCAAGGCCCTCTTGAAGGCCATCGCCGACACGCGCCAGCCCAGCTATCGCAACCTGCTGACGCGCTACCTCACCAGCGAATCACCGGCGCTACGCAAAATGGCCATGGAAGGTCTGGCCGCGCTTCCCGGCCTGAGCGCCCAGGACTGGCTGGAATTTTATCGCGCCACCCACTTCGATGACGCGCAAATGGAGGTCCTCGACCTCGCGGCCCAGACGGGCGAAACCTCGCTCGAAATCCTGGGTCTGGCCGCGCGCTCCGCCGCTCCCCGGCTGCGCGCGCGCGCGCTGCGCGCGCTCATGGACATGGACGGCGAAGCGCCCGCGCGCCTGCTGCTGGAGCGCTTTCCCGCGGAGGAGGACAAGAAGCTGCGCGCCGACATCGCGCGCCACTTCTCCAAGGAGGGCCGCCCCCTGCAACTCGAATTCCACCTGCTGCTGCTCGCGGATCCCTCCAAAACCTTCGCGGCGGCGGGAGAAAAATACCTGAGCGACCTGCCGCCGGAAGGTCTGAACCGCGTCGCGGAGAAGCTGAGAGAGGATATCCCCGTGGCCATCAAGCAGACCCTGGTGGATATTCTGCTGAAGAAGAATTACGAATTCCTGGCGAACCGCCTCGCCGACCTGCTTCCGGCGCGCGACGCGGCGCACCGCGATCTGCTCAAGCGCGCCTTCGCGGCCCTCAAGAAGGAGGCCTGGCCGGCGCTGGAAAAGGCGCTCAACAACCCCGCGCAATCGGAGGCCGCGCGCGGGCTGCTGGACGAGTTGCGCGTCGCCTACACGCACGACGCCAAGACCGGCCGCTACACGGTGAAGAAATGAGGCTCATCCAAATAATGCGCACCTCTGGTGGTGTCTCCTCCCAGTTTTTTCCTGGTGCTCCGTGCCTTCAACTCGGATTTATCCACAGATTACACCGATGGGCACTGATTAAAGAGGCCAGCTTAGATTGGTTGTTTTCTGTGTTAATCTGTGTCCTCTGTGGAAAAATCCCCCCGGTAATACATTTAAATTCTGTCTTGCCAAGTCGTGGCCTCGTGTGAAAACTTTTGAAAAGTACGCATTATTCGGATGAGCCAGAAATGAGTTGGACACCATCTTTGCGCGTCATCTTTCACCTTATTTCTTCGCATTTTGGTTCGGCTGAACTTTTGCCTTTGCGCCTTTTTCTTTTCTTCGGGATACTCTCCGCCACCGCCTGGACCGATGCGGCCGGGTTTCGCGACAGCTTCGACAAGGAATCCGGCGCCTGGATTCCCGCCGCGGGCTGGGCCGTTGGCGTTGGGCCGCACAAGTCGCTCGCCGCCACGGACAACAAAGGCGTGGCGCTGGTCCTGAAACACAACCTGCCAATGGTGGGCGAGCTGCGTTTCTTCATGCGCTTGCCCAAGGGCCGCGGCCGCGCGGGTTTCGCGCTGCTGAGTAGCACTGGCGCGGCGATCCGGCGCTTTGAAATCGCCGGGGCGCTCAAAGAAGAGGACGGCGACGAGGGAGCGGGACCGGAGCCCCAGGGCGGCCTCTTTGCCGTGGATGGGGCCAAGGCTGATCTGCTGCAACCCTGCGCGCCGCTGCGGGACGCGAATTTCCACGAAGTGCGGCTGCGGCTCGATGGGCCGGAGGCCAGGTTGGACGTGGACGGCCAGACGGTCGCCACCTTTCAGGCGCAAGCGCGGAGCTTCGGCCTGTGGGCCGACGGCAAGGAGGCGGCGGAGTTCGATGAGCTGGAACTGCTGGCCGCGGAAACGCTGGTGCGGGATTTCCCGGGCGACGGCGCGTTCTCCGGCTTCGGCGAGTTCCCCCTGTGGCGTTCCGTTCCGGGCGATTGGACGCGGGTGGAACTGCCGGTCTCGAAAGGCGTGGCGCTGCTGGCGGGCTCGCCGGGGCGGATATGGATCAAGGAAGCGCTCCCCCCGGAAGCCGTCGTGCGCGTGGAGCTGCGCCTGGATGAGCCGGGAGAGGCGGGGTTGTGCCTGGGCCGCCCCTCCGCCGGGGAGGAAACCGTCGTGAAGCTCTCCAGCGATCTCAAGAACGCGCTCCAGCTCGTGCGCCAGCGCTCGGGGGCGGAGGCGAAACTGGCCGCGGCGAAAGCCGAAGTGGCGGTGGGGCTTTGGCACCGGCTCGAAGTGGCGCGCAGCGGCCGGCTGCTCACCATCCGTCTGGATGGCGAGCGCGCCCTGGAGGCCGAGGTTGATTTGGATCCCCTGGCGCCCGTGGGACTGGCGGTCCTCAAAGGCACGCTCACCCACTTCCGCCACTTCGCCGTCATGCTCCCGGGGAACCCTGGGACGCTGGAAGCAGTGCGCTCCCTCAAGCCAGCCCACGTTGACCCCGCCTCGGGCTGGCACGCCGATCCGGTGCTGGCCTGCGAAGCCGGGGGGCGGCTCGAATGGCGCGAGGTCTGGTCGCAGCCGCGCAACGTTTCCGCCGTGCTGGCTCCGACGGAGAGTTTCCGGCGCCTGGCGCTGCGCCTCGGCGGCGGCGATTTTTCGGCGGAATTCGATATCGTGCGCCAGCAGGGGAAGTTCACCAGCATCGTGCTGATCCGCGACGCGCGCCTGCCCGCGCGCCTTTCCATGGGCCCCAAGGACGAGCTTTCCGCGCTGTACCGCGATGAGGGCAACCGCGACATGGCGGAGATCCAGCGCCTGCCGCTCGAACTCTCAGCCCTTAAAGAAAGCGAATCACCGCTGAAGGGGGATAAATCACCGCCCAAGGGTGATAAGTCCCCACTGAAGGGGGATAAAGGCGATAAAGCACCGCTCAAGGTGGGCCTGCCATTCTCCGCGGCCCTGCGCGGCGTCGGCCCGGATCAACGCATCGTCTTCACCGGGGGAGGCGCGGCTCCCTACGAGTCCGCCGCCATCGAGAAGGATGCCTTCAAACTTGAAATCCTGCTCTCGGGTAGCGCCAGCCTCTCCCAGTTGCGCTTCGACAGGGCGGGCGCCATGGAGGGGGCTCTGGACATCGGGGGAGAGCTGCCCTATCACGTCAAGGAAGGCGTGTGGAGGTTCCGCGGCGGCACTTTTTCGGACCTGAGCCTGGAGCTCGGCGGCGAGCTGCGCTTGATCCCGGCGCTGGCGCCGTGCGCGGAACTGGCGCTCGGTTTGAAGCGGCGCGAAAAGGGCGGCGTCGTGCGCCTGCTGCTGAGTCATCCCGCTCGCAAACCCGATGCGCTGTTCGAAATAGACTTGCGCGATGCAGGCCGGGCTCTGGTCACGCATCAGCCCGGGAGCAAGGAGGGAACGGCCCAACGGGTGGCGCAACACTCGGGGAATGCCGAAATCCGGGTGGTCAAAAGCCCGCGCGGACTCACGGTCTGGGCCGGGCCCGAGCTCGTCACTTATGTCGCCTCGCCGCCGGAAGCGGCCATGGATCGCATCGCCTTACAGCTCGTCTCCGGCGACTTCGAGGTGACCCGCTTCCACCTGGAACAGCACCCCGCCAGCTTCGCTTGCTTTCGTGACTCCAGTACGTTGCTGCGGGATGGCACTGTACTCACCAGCGACCGGCCCTTCGAGCTTGCCGATCCCCTCAAGGGAGCGGCGACCGGCCTGGTGCTCGCGGGTCCAACCCGCGCGCTCAGGCTCAAGCAACGCCTGCCGCCCGTCTTTGCGCTGGGAGCGGAACTGGACATGCGGGGACTCGGCGCCGGGGCCAGCCTCGCCTTCAACCTGGCGGGTTCCACGCGCTGCGCGCTGGTCTGTAGCGCGGAGGAAAGCGGCACGCGCTTCGAATGGCGCGTGGCCGATGCGCCGGTCTTCAGCGAAAAAACGGCGGCGCGCGCCTTCTCCGTGCTGCTTTCCGTGGGCGAGAAACACGTGCAGCTCTACCAGGACGGCAGGCTGCTCAAGCAGGCGGAATTCAAAAAGAAACCGGAGAACGCCGAACTCACCCTGGACTTCAAGGCCGCCGCGGGAGCCAAGGCCTACCTGCGGGACTTCGCGGTGTACGACGCGCGTTGACCGTTTTGATGCCGCCCTGGAGGCGACGGCCCACCTTTAAAAATCCCTCGGCCCTCGCTGCGATCAGGCCGGGATTATTTTGCTGTGCGAGCCATCACAATAAGGGCGGTTCTTGGACTGCTGGCAGCCGCAGGCGCTGATAGCCTTATCCTGGTCGAATTTCACCACGTAGGGGCTGATGCCGCTGCCGGCGTGCGAGCCGTCGCAGTAGGGGCCGTTCTTGGAACGGTTGCAACGGCAAAAGGCCAGCGTCTGTCCGGCTTTGGCTTCTATTTTAAAAGGGCGCGTCTGCCACATACAGGACTCCTTGGAAATGTTTTGCTCTCCGCGCGGCCATTGTGCAACGGGTGGTTTTTCTACCATGGGGGGCCCTTGCGAATGGCGGCCATGCTGCGAACCGTGACGCTCCACAAGCTGCGCCAGCGGGGATGCGAAACACCCCACCGCTTGGCCTTGATCCTCCCGCATGAAAAAAAAGTGAGGTCGGAATGAACGCGGACGAATTGCGCACGCTACAGGCACCCTTGAAGGAAAACTACCGGGATCGGCCCGAAAAGGCCTTGGTCACGCTCCGCGCCGAGGGTCGCATCGGCGCGGGCATCGCCTGCCGGGTGGAAACGGGCCGTGCAATCGTGGAGGCGGGACTGCACCCCGCCACGGGCGGGGACGGTTCCCAAGCCTGCTCGGGAGACATGCTGCTCCAGGCTTTGGCGGCGTGCGCTGGCGTCACCTTGCGAGCCGTGGCCACGGCGTTCGGCGCCGAACTCCGCGACGGCAAGGTCATCGCCGAAGGGGACCTCGATTTCCGTGGCACGCTGGGAATCTCCAAAGACTGCGCCGTCGGTTTTCGGGAGCTTCGCCTGCGGTTCGAGCTCGATTCGGATGCAGGCCCTGATCTGCTGGACAAGATCGTGGCGGTCACCGAAAGGTATTGCGTCGTACTTCAGACGCTACGTGGCGCACCCCCCGTCACGGTCACTCGCGCCAAGCCAGCCTGAGCCGTCGCCAACGGCGCGCAGCGGATGGCGCCTGAAGTACCTGGAGTTCCGGTCTTGCAAAAAAAGCTAATCCGGCGGCCGGAACCCAAAAAGTCATCAACAGCCACTTCCCCCTCCGCGTTCTCCGCGTCTCCGCGTGAACAAATCCCAGTCTTCTTCTTCATTTTTCACGCCATCCCCTAACGCAGAAATTTCCTTGCACGCGGAGACGCGGGGAGCGCGGAGAAGACAAGTCACATGCCTCGTTTTTTCGTAAGCGTTCACCCATGGTACAGAACTCCCCGCCGTTCGCCCTGAGCCTGTCGAAAGGCGGATGGCGCTGACGGCACAGCCCGTTCATGCTTCGACAGGCTCAGCACGAACGGACATGGTTGTTGGCGCCGCAATGCGAAGGCGCGAATCACATGCTGAACGCTTACGTTTTTTCAAAGAAGAAAATGCGTAAGGCACTAAATCGGGATTCCGTTCCCCTCGCGCCAGTGGGTTGCAATTTGCTGGCCGCCGCCAAGATTTCCGCTCACGCTCGTTGTCAGTCCCGGATTTCACTTGATGGATTGGATCATGCTGGGCGGCCCGGTGATGGCGCCGCTCCTGGTGGCTTCGCTGGTAGCCGTCGCCGTTATCGTGGAGCGCTTCCGCTTCTATCATGCCATCCAGACCCAGCGCAAGACCTTCCTCGATGAGCTCTACGACGCCCTCGATGTCCATGAAACCAAGGCGGCCGAGGAGTTGTGCCGGCGCCATCCGGGGCCGCTCGCGTCCCTGGCCATGGCGGCCATCGCCGCTTCCGACCGCGAGCGCGAAGACCTGAAGGAAGTGATGGCCGAGGCCGGCGAGCGCGAGCTTCCCGCCCTGGAGGCGCGGCTCGGGCTGCTCGCCACCATCGCCCACGTGAGCCCCATGCTCGGGCTGCTCGGCACCGTGCTGGGCATCGTCATCTCCTTCCAGCAGTTCCAGCAGGTGGCCAAGGCCGGCGGCCAGCCCGGTCCCGAGCTCATGGCGGGCGGCATCTGGCAGGCGCTCATCACCACGGTGGCGGGGCTCACCATCGGCATCGTCTCGCAGATAGCCCACAACTGGCTCTTCACCCTCAAGGAGCGCCTGGTGCGCGACATGGAGGACGCCTCCTTCGAGCTCCTGGAGATCGTCGCCGACAAGCGGAGGCGCTGAGGCCGTGCGCTTCCGCCGCTCGCGACCCGTGCTGCTTCCCCAGATGAACATCATTTCGCTGGTGGACGTGCTCTTCGTGTTGAACCTGTTCTTCATGCTGAACGCCCAGTACTATTCGCCCCGGGGCCTCGACGTGCAGCTTCCCGCGGCGCGCAGCGCGGCGGAGACGCTGCGCTCGACCTTGACGCTGTCGCTCACGCGCGACGGCCGCATCTTCCTGGGCGCGCAGGCGGTGGAGCCGGGCCAACTCAAGCAGCGGCTGGAGTCCGTCGCGCGCCAGCAACCG
>JAHFOS010000022.1 GCA_023261545.1 bacterium | reverse complement strand
TACACGTTCGCCGACGTGGTGGCCTACCGGCTCAACGCCGGTCCGGTCCGCACGGCCTCGTCCCTGGGAGCCATCGTTACCGTTCTCGTCTACCTGGTGGCCCAGATGGTGGGCGCGGGCACCCTGGTCAAGCTGCTTTTCGGGCTTCCGTACGAACTGGCGGTCAGCGTGGTCGGCGCCCTCATGATCGCCTATGTGCTCTTCGGCGGCATGTTGGCCACCACCTGGGTGCAGATCATCAAGGCGGTGCTGCTCATGAGCGGTTCCGTCTTCCTGAGCGTCCTGGTCCTCAAACATTTCGACTTTAGTTTCGCGAAATTCTTCGACGCCATCAGCCATGTCTCCTGGACCACCAAGGAGGGAACGGTCGTGACCAAGGACTTCCTCCGGCCTGGCTTGGTTTTTGGCCGCGAAGTAACCAACGGCTGGGGTCCCCTGGATCTAATTTCACTGGGCCTGGCCCTCGTCTTCGGCACGGCCGGGTTGCCGCACATCCTGGTGCGCTTCTACACCGTCCCCGACGCGAAGACCGCCCGCGTCAGCGTGGTGTGGGCCATGGTCATCATCGGATTTTTCTACATCATGACGACCTTCCTCGGGTTCGGCGCCGCGACCATCCTCACGCCCGCGAACATCTCCGTGGAAAACATGAGCGCGCCGCTGCTGGCCAAGGCGCTGGGCGGTGAAGTCTTCTTTGCGTTCATCAGCGCCGTCGCCTTCGCCACTATCCTGGCGGTGGTGGCGGGGCTCACCATCAGCGCCAGCACCAGCTTCGCCCACGACTTCTACACGAATGTCCTCCACCACGGCAAGGAACGCAGCCCCGGCGAGGAGGTGCGCGTGGCGCGCATCACCGCCTTCGCCGTCGGCGCGGTGGCCATCCTGCTCGCCATCCAACTGCAATCCGTGAACGTCGCCTTCCTGGTGGGCCTGGCCTTCGCCGTCGCGGCCAGCGCCAACCTGCCGGGCATCGTGCTGGCCATCTTCTGGCGGCGCTTCAACACCGCCGGTGCCGTCGCGGGCCTCGCCGCGGGGCTGGTCTCCAGCATCGTGCTGATATTGCTCAGCCCCAGCATCATGGGCACCGATGCCAAGGCGCTCATCCACCACGCCCCGATTTTTCCGCTCAAGAATCCTGGCATCCTCAGCATCCCCATCGGCTTCCTCGGGGCCATCCTCGGCACACTGTTGACCCGGGAACCCCACGCCGAGGCCCGGTTCAACGAACTGCTGGTGCGGGCCAACACCGGCCTCGGAGCCGAGAAGGCCTCGGCGCATTAAGACTGGGGGGGGATAGGCTGTAGACCGAAGACTGTAGGCTGTAGGAAACAACTCCAAGCCGGCGGCGTTTTTTTTTAACCTTCAGCCTTCGGTCTTTGGTCTTTTAAGGCTGGGGGGATAGGCTGTAGACCGAAGACTGTAGGCTGTAGGAAAAGCCTCCAGGCCGGCGGCGTGTTTTTAACCTTCAGCCTACGGCCTTCGGTCTTCGGTCTATTAAGCGCTGTTTCTTATAACGCCTTAGCTGGCCTTCCAGCACGCCCAGGTGCCGCTGGGCAGCGATAGTGCGTCGGCGCCGCTGAGCAGCATCTCGCCGCAATCCAGGCTGCCTTTTTTTGCGGGCAGGCAGTTTCCCAGGAGATTGCCGAGGGTGGTGGGCGTGAACCCCGGGGTGTGGCAGCTCAGGAGCATGAAGCGCGCGTCGGGAGCGAGCAATTGCGCGGCCAGCGCGAGCACCTCGACGACATCGCGCTCGATTTTGAAGACCTCCCCGCGCGTGCCGCGGCCAAAGGAAGGCGGGTCCAGGACGACCCCCTGGTAACGATGGCCGCGTTTGAGCTCGCGCTTCAGGAAGGCCAGGACATCCTCCACCACCCAGTGGATCTTGAGGCCGCTGGCGCCGCTCAGTTCCGCGTTTTCGCGCGCCTGCGCCACCGTGGGCCGGGAGGCGTCCAGGTGGACCACTTCGGCCCCGGCCCTAGCGCACGCCAGGGTCGCACCGCCCGAGTAGGCGTAGAGGTTGAGTACCTTGATTTCGCCCTGGCGGCGCGCGTCTGACACCAGCGTTCGCAGCTCCTCCCAGAGCGGAGCCTGCTCTGGGAAGACCCCGAGATGCCCGAATGGCGTGGGAGCGATGTGGAAGGACACTCCGGCGATGCGCGCCGTCCAGCGCGCGGGCAGGCCGGGTTGCTGGCTCCAGTTCCCATCGCCATCGCCCACGCGCTCAAAACGCGCGTCGGCCTTCTCCCACAGCTCAGGCCGGCGGCGCTTCCACAGGACCTGGGCGGCGGGCCGATCCATGATATACGGGCCGAAGCGCTCCAGCTTGCGTCCGCCGCCGCTGTCGAGGAGCGCGTAACCCTCCATTTCAGCGCGGCAGATGAGGCCGCACGGCCTTGAGCTGCAGTTGCGGTTTTCCCGAGAAGCCGTCGCGGGAGAAATGGAAGGCGATATCCACTTCCATGCTGCCGGCGAGCAAACCTACTTCGCTGGCCATGTTGAAGCCCACCGCGCGCTGGGTTCGTCCCCCGCCGGGCCGCAGCAGGCTCAGGGACACGTGGTTGCGGTTGGCGCCGAAAAAATTGGGCGGTCCATCGAGGTGTACCCCGCGGCAGGCAAACAGCGGGCGCGGGTTGCCGTGACCGAAGGGTTCGAGCCGCTGCAGCTCACTCAGGAGCCCCGGCTCGATCTGCGGCCATTGGATTTCATCCAGGATCAGCAGGCGATCCGCTGGATCCACGCCTGCGCGCGCCGCGCCCTGGCGGCGGATGCTTTCGAGGAAGCGCTCGCGAAAAACAGGGATTTCAGCCGCGGCGATGCGAAAGCCGGCCGCCCCCTCATGGCCGCCGTAACCGATGAGGTGCAAAGCGCACTCGTCGAGAGCCTGTTTCAGGTTGTAGCCCTCGGGAGCGCGCAGGCTGGCCTGACCCATCCCGTCGCGCACCAGGATGACCGCGGCCGGGCAACGGTGCGTTTCCGAAAGCCGCGAGGCGATGAGTCCCGAAATGCCCTCGCGCCAACTGTCGCCGCAGACGATGATGGCGGCTTGGCCGTCGGCTCCGCCTCCGCCGTTCTGGAGGATCCGCCCCAGGGTCTCCTCCAGGTGGCTTTTGCGCTCTTCGTTGAGCTTGTCCAGGGCTGCGCAGATTTTTTCCGCCTCTCCGGAGTCGCGGGTTTCGAAGAGGCTCCACAGCAGGTCCCCGCGGCCCATGCGTTGCGCGGCGTTCATGCGCGGCAACAACTGGAAGGCGAGGTCTTCCGCCGTGGCCCCCCCGGGACGCACGCGCGCGGCGTGCAGCAGGCTCTTGATGGCGGGCCAGCTCGCCCGATCCAGGAGCCCCAGGGCCTCGTTCACCAGGGCACGGTTATCGCCGATGAGCGGCACCACGTCGCCGATGGTGGCCAGGGCCGCGAGGATGATGGCGTTCAGGGTAAAGCCGCGGAAGGCCGCGCTCTCCAGGCGCGCGCCGGGCAAGAGCGAGGCGGTTTCGAGCACCAGCTTGAGGGACAGGGCCGCGCCGCTGTAGATTTTGAAAGGCTCGGCCCCGTCGAGGTGCGGGCAGACCACGACGCTGGCCTCGGGGATTTCACTCCCCGGCAAATGGTGGTCGGTGATGATCAGCTCCATGCCCAGGCTCTTCGCCAACTGCGCTTCCGCGACCGCGGTGATGCCGCAATCCACGCTGACGATGACCTCCGCTCCGAGATCCCGCGCGCGCCGCAGACTGCTCGGGTTGAGTCCGTGACCTTCGGCGCGCGTGGGGATGATGGCGAGACAGGGAAGCCCGAGGGCGGCGAAGCCCTCGCGCATGATGACCGCGGCGAGCACGCCGTCGTTGTCGAAATCGCCGTGCACGCAGATGCGCCGCTGGCCGCGCGAAAATTCGGCGAGCCTGCGTGCCCCCGCGGCCAGGGACGGGAAAGAGGCGAGCTGGCGCCAATTCTCGAAGGAGGGCGAGAGGAAGGCGCGCGCCTCGGAGGCCGAGCGCAGTCCGTTGGCGAGCAGGGCCTTGGCGGTGGGAATCTGGAGCCCCAGATCCTCCCGCAGGCGGCGCACCTCGGAGTCTTCAAAGCGCCGGATGCGCCAAGCCTTATTTGCGGTGGGAGGCGCCGGGAACGTTGACATACTGCGGGGAAGGCTTGTAATAGTCCCGGAACTCAGAAAAAGATGCCGCCACCACGGAAAAGTCAAGCGAAGAGGAAAGGCAAAGGCAAGGGAAAGTCCGGCGGCTCTTCCTGGAGCCGCAACCCCATTGTGGGCGGTATCGCCGCGCTGGTCATCGGAATTTGCCTCTACAGCCTGAGTGGCGGCGGCTCATCCACCAAGCGACCGAAACTCGATTTCGCCTGCGCCAACCAGGAGTGCGGCTTCACGGGCCGCAAGGAAATGCCCCCGGGGACGCATTTGCCCGCGACCTGCGAAAAATGCGGCAAACAGACGCTCTATTCCTCCATGAAGTGCGGGGAATGCGGCAAGGTGACGCCCTTGCTGCCGTCTTGGCATGATTTCATCTGCACCTCCTGCAACCACCGGGACAAGAAGATCCGCCTGGACCCCTATCAGGGTCCCCAGGAATGCCCTAAATGCCATGCCAAGACCTTCGTGGAGACCTACCAGTGCTTCAAGTGCAAAAATATCTTCGGGGTGGATTTTTTGCAGCAGCAGAAGGAGATGATGGAAGGTGGCAAAGGGGAGGGCGGCTTCCCCATGATGATGCCGGGTCCCTACGAGATTGCGCGCTGTCCCAAATGCAATCAAATAGAAGCCAGGCCGGCGTCTCCCTCCAGCCGCCAGACCTGCATGTTCTGCGACTCCCCCAACTTGAGGTCCGTGACGCCTCCGGAAGTCCTCAAAAAGGAGATGGGCCACAAGCTCAAGGAAAGCGAGCAGAAGGTCGTGGACGAGTGGGAAAAGAACAACAAAGGCGGGTAGCGGCACGGCGAACCTCGCCCGTCAGGTGTTCCTGGCATTGATGATAACTTACGCTGTTTTTTCCAACTAGACCGCCGGCGAGGCGCCCGGCGCGATGCCCGAAGACACCTCGCCCATATCCTCGGGCACGAAGCGCGTGGCTGACTCCAGGGTGAAGGGTGCGCTCAGGGAGCCGCCGTCGGCGCGGACGAGCCGGCGCAGTTTCTCGTCGAGATAAGGATCGAGGTGTATCATCACCGAGCCGGGCCGATCCAGGCTTGAGAGGATGTGTTCTTCGAGGCGGTTCATGACGGCATGGGCCTGACCCACCGTCCAGTGCGGCGGAACCACGAGGTGGAAGTCCATGTGACTCGTCCCGCCGTGGTTGATGGCCCGCAGGTTGTGCATGTCGAACCAGTCCGGTGCGCGGATCTCGTTCACGGCTTTCACCACCAGGGCGAGCAGCTTGGGGTCGGCCTCATCCATGAGCCCGCGCACCGATTGGCGGACGAGCTGCTCGCCGGCCCAGATCATCTGGAAGGCGATGATGATGGCCAGGAGCGGGTCGAGATAGACGATGCCCGTGAACTTGACCAGCAGCAGGCCGACGATCACTCCCGCGCTGGTGGCGCAATCGGTGAGGACGTGCAGGCCGTTGGCCTTGAGCAGGGCCGAGCGCGCGCCCCGGGCCGTGAAGAGCAGATAGAGCCCGAGCAACAGGTTCATGAGCGTGGCGGCGACGATCACCGCCAAGCCTTGGTTCAGGGAGTGCAACTGCGAGCCGTGCCACAGCGCCTCGACGGCCTCGCGGATGACGGCCAGGGCGGCGAAAAGGATGATGCCGCCCTCGAAGCCGATGGCCAGGTGCTCGACCTTGCCGTGGCCGTAAGGGTGGTTCTCGTCGGGAGGCTCCGAAAGCAGCCGCGCGCTATAGACCAGGAAGGCCGCCGCCGCCACGTGGACCACGGATTCCATGGCGTCGGAAAGGATGGCGGCCGAACCCGTGGCGATGAAGCCCGCCCATTTGAGCAGCAGGACGATGAACCCGCCGGCCAGGGAGATCCACGCCGTGCGCCGGCGCAGGGAGTCGCGGTCGCTGGCTTGTAATAGTTCATCCATAACGCAAAACTCCCAGCCGTTCGCCCTGAGCCTGTCGAAGGGTGGACGGCGGTGGGGTCACGGTCCACTCATGCTTCGACAGGCTCAGCACGAACGGACCTGAATGCCGGCAAAGAAAAGCGCGTACGCGCACTGTGGGCTGCACTGTTACGCTGGTTTTAATCAAGGGTTTCATTCCGTTTTTCCGCGAACGAGCCGCGGCAGCAGGAAACCCGCCTCACGGCGGTAGGCCGCGTACTCGGGGAAATGCCGCAGCAGTTTGGCTTCTTCCATTTTCGCGCGCCAGCCTTGCAGTAAAGCGAAAAGCAGCGCGCCCCAAAAGGTCCAACTACAGGGGTAGGCCAGAGCATACCCAAAAAGCGAGAGGATTTCCCCGCTGTAGAGCGGGTGCCGCATGAAACGATAGAGACCGTGCCGCCGGAGTTCCCGCGTCTCGGTGGTGATGCTGAAGCTGCGGCCCAGGGAGAGCATACCGGCAACGGTGATGGCTTCGCCCAGGGCCATGACGCCAAGGCCTGAAAGAGGTTCGCCAAAGCCGAGGCGCCGGAGGACGAAGAGGCGCATGATGGCGAGCTGATAGTCGTCGGGGAGGGCGAGGATGGTATTTAGGAAGTCGGCCCCAAGGGTTACGACAAAGGGCAGCCCGGCGCAGAAGAACGGCAACAGGATTTCAACCGGCCCCTGGGCCAGTTCGCGGGCCGGGCCGCGCCGCACATAGGCGGCGAAGAACAGCATGAACAGCGCGGTGACGAGGAACCAGCGCAGATGCGAGATCCAGGAAGCTCCCGCTGAAAAGTAGTAGAACTGCCGGGCGACCATGAACCCGAACAACGCCATGCCCGCCAAGCGGCCAGCGCGCTCGGGCAGACGCCAGAAGGCCGAGGCCATCATCCCCACCTTCTCTGGACTTCCTCCTTCTCCCCCGGCGGGGGGAGAAGGTCGGGATGAGGGTGGGGAAGCATGGAAGAAAATTTGCGCGGTTGAAGTATCTCCATCACTTCGGTCCTCTCCAAGACCCTCACCCCGGCCCTCCTCTCCCAGGGGGAGAGGGGGAATTGGGAGGGCTGCCGCCGCTATCTAGCCTGGGAGAGGGTGTAGAGGGGTTGTCGCGCCCACTCAAGCGGCGGGCCAGCGCGGTGAAGAGTTTCCAATCGGTTTCGCCGGTGATTTTGAAGTTGAGCGGGTCGCCTTCCACGATATGCACGGGGATACCGGCGGCTTCGAGCACGGCGGCGTCGTCGGTGGCGTGGAGCCCAGCCCGCAGCGCGCGATCATGGGCCTCAATGAGCAAATGTGCCGGGGCTCCTTGCGGCGTCTGCGCCTGGTAAAGTCCCGAGCGCGGCACCGTTTCCTCCACCAGGCCATTTCCTCCCGCGCGTTTCAAGGTGTCGCGCACCGGAACGGCGAGCAGCGCGCCTGCGCCCGTGCGCGCGATGAGTTCCGCGATGCGCCGCAGATCCACGCCGGAAAGCAGCGGGCGCGCGGCATCGTGCACCAGCACCACGTCGTCCGGCCTGAGCTCGCCCGCGATGAGCTTCAGGCCCAGACGCACGCTCTCCTGGCGGCTCGCGCCGCCTGTACAAGTGTGCAAGCGGGGATGGCCGGCCAGATCCTCCAGGCCGCGCGCGGTTTCTCCTGGCGGCAATGCAACAGCCATAGCCACCAGGCTGTCGCCCAGGCCCAAGAACGGCTCCAGAGCCCAGCGCAGCAGGCTCCAGCCGAGGTGGGTCTGGAACTGCTTGGGACTTCCAAAGCGCTCGCCCCGGCCCGCCGCGGGGATGACGACCGCCACGCGCGGAAATCCCGAACTCTCGCTGTTCATGACGGTAGGGGAGACGCTGGATCTGTCTTTTCGGATAAACCAAATATTTTTAGCGAAATAACAGCGTGGCCGCTCACCGGCGTTTTCGAGGTGCAGCGGCGTCGGATTTCGTTCCAAAGCCCGGCAGCATCCAGCCAAAGGCCTCGCTGAAGCGCGATACGAAGCGGAATTCCAGGCCGCCGCGCTCGTTTTCGGGGATTTCCATGAAATCGGACTCGTTGCCTTTGGGCAGCACCACGCCCACGAATTTTTCCTGCTGGGCGGCGAGGATCTTCTCTTTCACGCCACCCACGGGGAGCACCTCGCCGTGCAGCGTGAGTTCGCCGGTCACCGCCCAGAAGGGCCGGGCGCGCGCCTTGCCCAGGGCCGAACACAGCAGGAGAGCCAAGCCCAGGCCCGCCGAGGGGCCCTCCTTGGCCACGGCACCCGCCGGGATGTGGATGTGCAGGTCGGCCCCCTCGAAGGCTTTTTCGCCGAGGCCGAGCTCGCGGCGATGGTGTTTGACGAAGGAGAGCGCGATGTGCGCCGACTCCTGCATCACCTCGCCCAGCTTGCCGGTGAGCGTCAGGTGCCCCTTGCCCGGGAGCAGGAAGCATTCGAGTTTGAGCACGGCGCCGCCCACCGGCGTCCAGGCGAGTCCCGCCATCACGCCGGGGATCCACGAGGAGCGCGTCCAGACCGGCCGGTGGAAGGGCGGCGCTCCCAGGGCCGCGCGCAGCACCTTGGCGCTCAGGGCGAAGCTGTTCGCCGGTTTGCCCGCCCGCACGTATTCCAGGCATAGATGCTGCAGCAGTTCCGCCAGCTTGCGGTCGAGTTCGCGCACGCCGGCCTCGCGCGTGTACTCGCGGATGATGGCGCGGCACAGGTTCTCGCGCAGCGGCGGGCGCGGGGGCACGGCCAGTTTTTCGAGGTTGCGGCGCCACAGGTAATGGCGGGCGATATGGATCTTCTCCCCCTCGGTGTACCCCGAGAAGCGGATGATTTCCAGGCGATCCCGCAGCGGCTCGGGAATGCCTGCTTCCGAATTGGCCGTGAGCACGAAGAATACCTTGGAGAGATCGAACTCGACCTCCACGTAATGATCGGAGAAGCGGCGGTTCTCGTCGGGGTCCAGCACTTCGAGCAGGGCGTCGGCGGGGCTGCCCCGGTGGTCATGGCCCAGCTTGTCCACTTCATCCAGCAGGAACAAGGGGTTGAGGACACCGACTTTGCGCATGCCCTGGATAATGCGGCCCGGCATGGCCCCGATGTAGGTGCGCCGGTGCCCGCGGATTTCGCTCTCGTCGTGCACCCCGCCCAGCGACTTCTTGACGAAGGGCAGCCCCAGGGCCGTCGCCATGGCGCGCGCCACGCTGGTCTTGCCGACGCCCGGGGGACCCACGAAGCACAGGATGGCGCCGCGGCTGCCGGGGGCGAGGTGGTGCACGGCCAGGAATTGCAGGATGCGTTTTTTGACTTTATCGAGCCCGAAATGGCTTTCCGCCAGGCTGCGCTCCACGCGCTCCCAGTCGCGGTCAGGTTGCGCCTCCTTGCGCCAGGGCAGATCGAGCAGCACTTCAAGGTAATCCTGGGAGATGGCCGTGTTCGGCGAGTACGGGCCGGCGCGCGTGAGCTTGGCGAATTCGCGATCCAGCACGCCGCGCACTTCGGCGGGCTCGGCGAAGGCCTGGATGCGCCCCTGGAGATCCTGGAACTCGGGCGGGCAGGGGCGGGCGCGACCGTGGCCGAGTTCGGTTTCGATAAGGCGTTTCTCCTCCTGCAGGAAGGCCTCGCGCTCTATTTTCTGCATGCGGTTGGTGGTGCGATCACGCAACTGGCGGCGCAGTTCAAGGATCTGCACCTGCTCTCCCAGTTTGCCGAGGAAAAGGTGGAAATGCTTCTTGTAGCTCCAACCCTCCAGGAGCTTGAAGCGATCCTCCTGGTTGAGCTTGAGGGCGCGGGCGATGCGCGCGATGAGGCGATCCAAATCGTAAAGCTCCTCCGCGACCGGGGCGGTGAGCCCCGGGGCGTGCGGGCGCAACTGTTCGAGGTGGAGCTCGACCTCCGCGATCATGGCTTTCTGTTCAGCGGGGCTGAGGGTGATCGCGCGATCCCACCAGCGCACCGTGCCGGAGGTCGTCTCTTCCTGGTTTTCAGCGCGCAGCAGCTCGGCGCGCCTTTCAAAAAGCAACTTGAACTTGACCCCGCCATTTTCTCCCGCGGCAAGTTCGCTCACGCGCGCCAGGGTCCCGAAGGCCCCATCACCGCTGCTGGGCTTGAGGGTGGAGCAATAGGTGAAGACCTGGCTTTTTTCCTCATGGGACTTGCGCACGGTTTTGACCAACCCCTCGTGTTGCAGCGTGAAGGACAGGGTATCGCCGGGCATGCCGACCATGTGGTTCAAGGGCAGGAGGGGGAACTGGGCGCTGACGAAATCCGGCACCTCTCCCGTGGTGGGAATTTCGGCCTCAACCGCGGGATTTACTTCCGGCAGGTAGGCCGCCTTCTTGCGCGCGCTCATCGGGCGTTTCGTTTGCCGCTGAAGAGCTTGAGCAGTTCCGGGCTTTCGGCGATGGGCAGCAGGACGAAGAAGGAGGTGCCGGCGCCGACTTTGCTTTTCACGCGGATTTCACCCTTATGCAGGTCGAGCAACTGTTTGACGATGGTGAGGCCGAGCCCCGTGCTTTTTTCGCCTTCCGTGGCCTGGGTGCTGAGTTTAGTGAATTTTTCAAACATCTTGGGCAGTTCCGCCTCGGGGATTCCGGGCCCGCTGTCGCGCACTTCCAGCTCTACCATGCGACCGCGATTCTCGATGAGGATTTCCACGCTGCCCCCGCGCGGCGTGAATTTGAGCGCGTTGCTCAGCAGGTTGTTCAGGATCTGCAGGCCCTTCTGGTGGTCGAGCTTGACCTTGAGTTCTCCCGTGCCCACCGTGAGCGAGGCCTTGATTTCCTTGTTGTCAAAGCTGCCCTTGAGGGCGATGAGGCTTTCGTGGCCCAGTTGGCTCAGCAGCAGCGGTTCGGGTTGCAGCCGGTATTTTCCGGATTCGATTTGCACCATATCGAGCAGGTCGGAGATGAGGTCCAGCATATGCCGCCCCGCGCGCGCCATGCGCTCGAGGATGGCGGCCCGTTCGCGCGCGGGCATGTGTTCGCCGTCATCCAAAAGGATCTCGATGAAGCTCAGGATGCTGTTGGTGGGGCTGCGGAGGTCGTGGGCGCAGATGGAGACGAACTCGCTTTGGAGCTTGTTGAGTTCGCTCAGCGCGTGCCGCGCGCCCGAGAGATCGCGCAGGAGCTCGCCGGAGCGATGTTCCTGGTGCTCCCGTTCTTTCTCATGGGCATGCAGCCACTCTTCGAGCAGACGGATCTCCGCCTCCGCCTGACCGTTGTTCACGGCCTTGAGCTTCTCGATGGCTGAACGAACCGGATCGCGCAGGGTGCTCATGCCCGCAGAAGCCCACCTGACGGCGCGGGATTTGCCGGGAGATTCAGCCGGATCATGACGGCTCCGGGGGATACCCCTCGGGATTGGAGGATTGGAAGCGCCAGGCGTCGCGGCAGATTTCCGCGAGGCCGCGCTCGGCCTTCCAGCCAAGCTCGCGCAGGGCCTTGGAGGCGTCGGCGTAGCAGGCGGCCACATCCCCGGGCCGGCGCGCCACAACGCGGTAGGGAATGGATCGGCCCGATGCCTTGCCGAAGGCCGCGACCATCTCCAGCACGCTGTAGCCGCGACCGGTGCCGAGGTTCCAAACTTGCGCGCCAGGTCCGATGTCCGCGAGCCGGCGCAGGGCTTTGACATGACCGGCGGCGAGATCCGCGACGTGGATGTAGTCGCGCACCCCGGTGCCGTCGGGAGTGGCATAGTCCGCGCCGAAGATTTGCAGTTCCTGGATGCGTCCCACCGCCACGCGCGCCACGTAGGGCAGGAGGTTGTTGGGCAGGCCCTTGGGGTCTTCGCCGATGAGCCCGCTCTCATGCGATCCCACGGGGTTGAAGTAGCGCAGCAGCGCGATGCGCCAAGACGAGGATGGCGCCGCCGCCAGGTCGCGCAGGATCTCCTCGCACATCAGTTTGGTGCGCCCGTAGGGATTGGTGGCCCGCAGGGGAAAATCCTCGGTGATGGGCACCTTTTGAGGTTCCCCGTAAACGGTGGCCGAAGAGCTGAAGACGAAATCGCGCACGCCCGCCGCGTCGAGGGCCGTGAGCAGGTTCAAGGTGCCGGTGATGTTGTTGCGGTAATAGGCGAGGGGGATGCTCGACGATTCGCCCACGGCCTTCAGGGCCGCGAAATGCACGCAGGCCGAGAAGCCGCCCCCTTGGACCAGGCGGGCCAGGGCCGGCGCGTCCAGGAGGTCCAGGAGCTTGAAGTCGAGCTTACGACCAGCCAGTTTTTCGACGCGCCGCAGCGCCTCGCGACTGCCATTGGCGAGGTTGTCCAAAGCGCAGACCTCATGGCCGGCCAGGAGCAACTCGAGGCAGGTGTGGCTGCCGATGTAGCCGGCTCCACCGGTGACGAGGATCTTCCCTTTCATGGGGTTTGGCATTGTGCAACGCGCGGGCGAAAAACAAATCCCCTGTTCCTTGCCCGGGGCGGCCAGGGGCTAAAATCAGCGGACAGGAGAACCGCGTGCCATCCCTGCCCCAGGACATCGCCGCCCTCGTGGGCAACACCCCCATGGTGGAGTTCACGCGCTTGAATCGCAAGCAGGGGGCGCGGCTTTACGGCAAACTGGAAGGCAACAACCCCGGGGGCAGCGTCAAGGACCGCCCAGCGCTCTCGATGATCCGCCGCGCCGCCGAGCGCGGCGAGCTCAAAAAGGGTCTGAAGCTCATCGAGCCCACCAGCGGCAATACCGGCATCGCCCTGGCCATGATCGCGCGCATCATGGGCTACGAGATTGAGCTGGTGATGCCCGAAAGCGCTTCGCGCGAGCGCACCCTCAACATGCGCGCCTTCGGGGCCAAGGTGGTGCTCACGCCCCGGGAACGCTCCATGGAAGGCGCCATCGATTACGCCCGCGAGCGCGTGCGCGCCGGCGGCTATCTGATGCTGGATCAGTTTTCCAACCCCGACAACTGGCGCGCTCACTACGAGAGCACCGGCCCGGAAATCTGGCGCGATACCGCCGGGGCGGTCACCCATTTCGTCTCGGCGATGGGGACCACCGGCACCATCATGGGCGTCTCGCGCTATCTGAAGGAGCAAAACCCCAAGGTGCAAATCGTCGGCGTCCAGCCCACGGAGAACTCCTGCATCCCCGGCATCCGGCGCTGGCCGGTGGAGTATCTGCCGCGCATCTTCGAGCGCCCGCGCGTGGATCGCGTCATTGACGTCTCGCAACAGGAATCCGAGGAGATGACGCGCCGCCTGGCCCTCGAAGAGGGGGTCTTTTGCGGCACGAGTTCGGGCGGAGCCGTGTGCGCGGCCTTGAAGCTCATGGGTGAGCTCAAAACCGGACGGGTCGTCACCATCATCTGCGACCGCGGGGATCGCTATCTTTCCACCAACCTTTTCCAAACTGCGGAGGCCTGACCATGGAAGCACATCTCAAGAAACTCAGCGATGAACTCAAGGCCGGCCAGGCCCAACTGTTCGACGTGCGCGAGGAGCAGGAGTGGGAAGAAGGCCACCTCAAGGACGCCCAGCTCGTGCCGTTGAGCGGCCTGGAAAGCGGCAGTTGCCCCAAGAACCTCGACAAGACACGCAAAACCTACCTGCACTGCCGCAGTGGCCAGCGCGTTTACCGCGCCGCGCCGCTGTTGCAGAAAATGGGCTTCAAGGAGGTGGTGCCCCTCGACGAGGGGTTCGCCGATCTCGTGGACGAGGGCTTCCCGGAGTCCGGGGAGTGACCGAGATCAAGCTCAAGCGCCTCTCGGGCTTCCGCTGCGAGCTCAGCAACAGCCTCGGCAAGACGGCTATCATTGACGGATCGAAGTCCATCGGCGGCACCGAGGACGGCCTGCGCCCCATGGAACTGCTGCTCATGGGCCTCGCTGGTTGCAGCGGTTTCGACGTCTTGAGCATCCTGCAGAAGGGGCGCCAGGACGTGCGCGATTTCGAGGTCACCGTCAAGGGGGAGCGCGCGGAAACGGTGCCCGCCGTCTTCACCCGCATCCTGGTCCACTACGAGGTGAGCGGCCCCGTGGAGTTGGCCAAGCTCGAGCGCGCGGTGAGCCTGTCGTTGGAGAAATACTGCTCGGTTTCGGCCATGCTCGGCAAGACGGCGAAAATAGAATCTACCTGCGCGGTGCGCCCCGGCTGATCTTGCAGCCGGAAGCCGAAGAGTTCCTGCGTTTCGCGGCGGGCCGTGGAGCGCTGCGCTTCGGCGAGTTCAAAACCAAGAGCGGGCGTTTAAGCCCCTACTTCTTCAACCTGGGCGATCTCTGCCAGGGTTCCGACCTCGCGCGCCTCGCCGGATTCTACGCCCGGGCGCTCATCAGGGAATTCCCCGGCGGACTCGACATCGTTTTCGGCCCCGCCTACAAGGGCATCCCGCTGGCCGCGGCCTGCTGCATGGAACTGCACAGCGCGCACGGTATCGCAACGGGCTACTGCTTCAACCGCAAGGAGGCCAAGGACCATGGCGAGGGCGGCACCCTGGTGGGAAGCATCCCCCGCCCCGGCCAGCGCCTGGTGATCCTCGACGATGTGCTCACGGCGGGCACCTCGCTGCGCGAGACCGTGGGCTGGCTGCGGCCTTTGCCGGGAGTGAAAATCATGGGGCTGCTCATCGGCCTCGACCGCGGCGAGCGTGGCCAGGGCGCCGCGTCGGCCCGGACGGAGGCCGAGCGCGATCTGGGCCTGCCCGTGTGCGCCATCGCTGGAGTGGGAGACCTGCTCGAAATGCTGAAATCCGGCCGGCTCGCGGCGCCGGCAGGGACCGCGGAGCGCTTGGCGGCATACCTCGCCGCCTACGGGGCATGACGGATTGAGCGATGCCCAAGGTCGGAGGCAGTCCTCAGCGCGGTATAGTGCCGCTACGGCCTCAGAAGGAGGGGCAGGCTGAAGCCTCCGGGCTGTCGGAGCCGAGTTTCGACTTTGCGCTCATCCAGATCATTGATTGCGTAGTCAAACCCCTGAACAGGACTTGGCAGTTCGACAATCTTTCCAGTCCCTATTGGCGGTTTTACCACATGGCGCAGGAGGGCGCCAGCGTGATCCATCTGAGCAGGGAGATTCCGCTGGAAACGGGCTGTTATTATCTCATTCCCCCGTCCACCGATTTTTCCACGGGTCGGAAGAATGATCAGGAGCAGCTTTACATCCACTTCGTCGCCGGCAATTTCTATGACAGCTATCAACCGGGGATTTATAAAATCCCGGCATTTCCAGAGGGGGACTCGGCCTTGCGGGATATTCGCCGGAAATGCGCGGGACGCGGTTCGGCGCAATCCCGTGAGCTTATACTGTGCACCATGCTCCTAGCCTACGCCCTCAGCCGTTTGCCGGAAAAAGAAGCGCGGATGCAAACCTTTGATCGGCGCATCCTCGACGCGATTGGTTTCCTGCGCAAGAACCTCGCGTTCCCCATCAGCGTCAGCATGCTGGCGAACTCCCAGAAGATGAGCCGGACGGCCTTCATTCGGGCCTTCAAAAAGGAGACGGGGAGCACCCCCCACGATTTTTTCAGGAGCTACAAAATAGAGCGCGCCCGTCATCTGCTCGAGTTCACCGATCTCACCATTGACAATATCGCCGCAAAGGTGGGGTATGAGGATCGCTTCCACTTTTCCAGGATTTTCAAGAAACAATGGGGCGTCGCCCCGGCCGAGTGCAGGAAAGCCTTCCGCGAGGGCAAGCGTCTGAGTTCGGACTTCCGTTTGCTTTGAGGTTGGACGGATAGACACAAAAAAGCGACAGAAGTCAATATCTTCAAGAAGCCTTGCGCCTATACTGGGGATCATGCGCTACCCTCATCAGCAACAACCGCGGGTCTTGTCCGCGTCCTTTCCCGCGAGGGAGTCCGTTGTCGCGGATAACGCCCGACCATGGATGAGGCGGGTGAAAACCGCGCTGTTCGCCGCCGGGCTCCTCGCCGCTGGCGCGGTCGTGCTGCGTGCGGAGCCGCAAGTTCAGTTCCATGTGGCGGTCGGCGGAAACGACTCCAACCCCGGCACCGAGGAGCGGCCCTTCGCCACCCTTGAGAAGGCCAGGGATGCCGTGCGCGCCAGCAACGGCGGGATGACGGGTGATATCGTCGTTTTCGTACACCCCGGTGACTACGTGCTTCCGCGCCCTCTGGACTTCGACAAGCGGGACTCAGGCAACAACGGGCACAAGGTCCGCTATCTCGGCTTTGGCAAGCCTGGGAGCGCCCGGCTCCTCGGCGGTGAAAGGATCCAGGGGTGGGAGTCTCATGAGGGCCGAACCTTCAAGAAGAAGATCGGAACCGAGTTCCGCTTCGACACCCTGTACGAGAACGGAGAGCGCTCTCCCCTGGCCCGGCACCCGAACGCGGGTTACCACCGTATCGAGAAAAACGGACCGCGGTCCAAGGCCGAATTTTTTTATGTCGCGGGAGACGTGCCGGCGGTCGTGGAGACGGCCAACCTGCATGTCTGCGCGTGGCTGGAAGGTCACGACTGGGATAACGACAGGGTGGGGGTGCAAAGCCTTGATCCCAAGCTGCGCCTGATCACCCTGCGCCGCGACGCTCACGGCGGCATGGTCTCCGGCTCGCGCTATTACATGGAAGGCGCCCGGGAGTTCCTCGACGCCCCCGGAGAATTCTACCTCGACAAGGCCGCCGGCTGGCTCTACTACTGGCCGCGCTCCACCCCCATCGAGGACCAGGAGATCATCGCCCCGCGGCTGAGCTGCCTGGTGCGCTTCGCGGGAGCTTCCCCGGACGAGGTCGTGGAGGATATCGAGATCGCGGGACTGACCCTGGCGGCCAGCAATTACGATTTCGACGCCCTGGAGGCGGCACCCGGGCGCTACACGGACAACGGCGTGGTTTACATGGAGAACGCCCGGCGCATCACCGTGAAATACTGCCGCATCCTGAACGCGGGCCTGCACGGCGTCAACATGATGCGCTGGGCCCAGGAAAACACGGTGGTGGGGAATGAGATCGCGGACTGCGGATACAGCGGTGTCAACATGGCGGCGGACGGTCCCACCCTGCGCGAGGTGCACCGCGGGCACACCGTGTCCAACAACAGCATCCACCACGTGGGCCGGCTCTACCACGGCTACATCGGCGGCGTGTACCTCTTCTACAGCGGCCACAACGAGATCGCCCACAACGATATCCGCTATTCCCCGCGCTACGGCATCTCCCTCAAGGGCAAGGCCTACTCCTACATGGAGCGCAGCTACGACGGCGCGGCCGTGACCTTCGACAACCGCAAGGATTTCATTCCGACGCGCAACAACCTGGTGAGCTGCAACGACGTCTCCTACTGCAATCTGGACTCCCAGGATACGGGCATCGTCGAGGCTTGGGGCTGCGGCAAGGACAACGTGATCGAGAACAACCGGCTGCACGACAGCGGCAGCTTCACGTTGCAGTCAGGCATCTACCTGGATGACGATTCGAGCCACGTCACCGTCAGGAACAACATCATTTACGGCATCAACGGCGATGTGTACAAGCGGCAGCCCTTGTTCATCAAGGGTCTGCACAACCTCGTCACCAACAACGTCCTCGACGCGACGGGCATGGACTGGGATTTCCTCACCATGCATTACGGCGGAGATGTCTGCCATTACCTCACCATCACCCACAACATCTTCTACACGATGTCCCCCCAGGCGGAGTGCGCCTACCAGTTCTGGAGCTACGACGAGGACCGCATCAGCGCCGCGGACAACAACGTTTTCTACCACGCCAGCGGGCGCTATGCGGTCTGGGGGGTTCCGGGTCTGTCCACCTTTGAGGCCTGGAAAAAGCTGAAGGACGGAAAGTTCGACGCGCACTCGGTCAGCGCGGACCCGCTTTTCGTGGACGCCGCCGCTCACGACTACGATTTGAAGCCGGATTCCCCCGCCCTGAAGCTGGGATTCAAGCCCATCGCCCTGTCCGGCATCGGCCTCAAAGAGGACTTCCCCTATGCGCGCCCGCCCGCCCGGGCCGCGGTGGTGGCACCACAGGTTCCGGCAGCCGCGAAGCCACAGGCTCCAAAAATTCCGGAGCCTGGCCCGGCCGTTCCCGTCATGATGAAAAATGACGGCACGGCGGATGGTCCCCAAGAGCCCCTTCTGATGCCATTGCGGGCGAGCCAGGCCCAAGACGACGGAACGATCATGGCAGAGGGCTTTGAAAATCCCGCTGGGCAGTGGCCACCACTTTTCCACCGCCACTGGGGCTTGGGCTACGGCTCGACTAGCGCCAGTGAGGAACGGTCGCACACGGGATCCAGCAGCTACAAGATCGACGAGAATCAAGAGGTGTTGTTCACCACTTTCGACGAGCCGCTGCGGGCGGTGGTGACCCTGTGGTTTTACGACAACGGCGGCGGGTCCGAATTAAAGTGCATGGCCCGCGTTGACCGCGGCCCCTGGGACGGAGACGGATGGCGCGGCCTGGGCGTTGACAGGGACGTCTCCAAGACCCACTACGCCGTCAGGATCGGAAACGAGTCGAAGGTCACCTCCGTGGAGAGAACGGCGGGATGGCACGAGTTTAAATGGGATTACAACTCCGGAAATAAACTGGACATGGGCATTGACGGCAATCCAGTGGCCTCCGTTGACGGCGATTCCGCGTTCAGGATGATCGCCCTGGGTGACTGGTGGGAGACCGGATTCGGCCCGAGTTTCTTCGACGACGTCCTGGTGACGCGCCGGCCTTCCTCAGGAAAGGGAGATGCGGCCGCAGTGGCCGGAGGCGAGATCAAGCCGGTGCAGAAAGATGCGATTCCTGAGAATCGTTGAATCGCTGATCATCACGGATTTCATCGCAGGCTTCGATTGCGGCAACCGAATGGCCTTTAGACGGGAACAAAGGGTGGTCTTTGAGTCATCCACTAGAAACAACAAAAACCCTGATACCCTGTGAAACAGTTTTCCTTAAGACATACCAGCACCTCGCCGTGACGTTAAAACCCCGTCCCATCCTGCGCGGTCTGTTCGCTGTTTTGATCGCTGCGGCTCTCGGCTGCTCTGGGGAGGCATTAAAGCCCGTCATTGGCGTCATTCCCAAAGGGGCCACCCATGTTTTCTGGAAGTCGGTGGAGGCCGGCGCGCTCAAGGCCGCCGGCGAATTCGGGGTCGAGGTCGTTTGGACGGCGCCCCGCCGCGAGGACGACCGCAGCCAACAGATGGGTCTGGTGGACACCCTTGTGTTGCGCAAGGTGAACGCCATCTGTCTCGCGCCCCTCGACTCCATTGCTCTCCGCGAGAAGGCTGAAAAGGCCACACAGGCCGGTATTCCCGTCGTCATTTTCGACTCCCCCCTGGCCAAGCCTGAGGGAGTGTGCGTGGGCTATGTGGGCACGGACAACTACGCGGCGGGCAAACTCGGTGCCCAAGGGCTGGCGCGATCCCTAGGCGGCAAGGGCAGGATCCTGTTGCTCCGTTATCAAGCCGGTTCGGCCTCGACGGAAGCCCGTGAGCAGGGTTTTCTCGATGGCATCAAAGGGTTTGCCGGCATCGAGGTCGTCAGTGACAACCAGTACGGCGGCGCGACGGTCGCTTCGGCCCTTGAGAAGGCCAAGTCGCTGCTGCTGCGTTTCTCTGGAGACCGCACGCCGGACGGCGTCTTTTGCCCCAACCAGAGCACGACCTACGGTATGCTCCAGGCCCTCCAGCAGAAGGATTTGGCCGGCAAGGTAAAATTCATCGGTTTTGACCCCACGGCTTCGCTGATCGAATCGCTCCGCAAGGGCGATCTGACTGGCATCGTCTCACAGGATCCCTTTCGTATGGGCTACCTTGCCGTGAAGGTCGCCACCGACAAACTCGCCGCCAGGGATGTGGCGGCCGTCACGGATACAGGCTGCGCCTACGTCACGGCCGAGAACGTGAACAACGCCGAAATCCAGGCCGTGATCCAGCCGCAGCTCGGCAATTGACCGTCGGCGATATCCGCGCGCATCCACGCCTCGAGATGCGCGGGATCCACAAATCCTTCGGAGCTACCACGGCTCTCACGGACGTGTCCCTCCGTGTCCTGGCGGGCGAGGTTCACGCATTGGTCGGCGAGAACGGTGCGGGCAAGAGCACGCTGATGAAGATCCTCGCGGGCGTCCACCGTCCGGATTCAGGCTCCATGCTGCTCGACGGCGAGCCCTACGATCCGGCGGATCCCCATGACGGCCGCGCGCGGGGCGTCGGGATGATCTACCAGGAGCTATCGATAGCGCCGCACCTTTCGGTGGCCGAGAACATGATGCTGGGAATGGAGCCGCGCCGTGGGCCGTTCTTCGCGCGCTCCCGGGCGCGCGCGATCGCCCTGAAAACTCTGGCCGAGCTCGGGCATCCCGAGGTGGATGTGGATCAGCCAGCCGGACGGCTCGCGATTTCGCAGCAGCAGGTGGTTGAAATAGGGCGCTCGGTAGCCATGGGTTGCCGGGTCATCGTCTTCGATGAGCCCACCAGTTCCCTCGCCCAGGAGGATGTGACTCGGCTCGGTGACCTCATCGCCAAGCTAGCCGCCCAGGGAATCGCCATCCTCTACATCTCGCACTTTCTCGAGGAGGTCCGACGTTTCTCGTCTAGTCTGACCGTCATGCGCGATGGCCGTTCCGTGGGCGGGTACCCTACGGCCACCGTCAGTGACGAACGCATCGTGGCCGACATGGTTGGGCGCGACGTTCATGACCTGTATCCGCGCTCGGCCCGCAAGCCGGGCGAAACTCTCCTGGAGGCCCGGATTCCCGGCGTCGGTGCCATGGCGGTCCGTCGCGGTGAGATCCTGGGGCTCTGTGGACTGGTCGGCTCAGGACGCACCCGAACGCTCCGCGCTATTTTCGGGCTCGACTCGATCGAAGCGGAGGTTCTTATGAAGGGTCGGCCCGTCGTCCCTGCTCCACGTGCGGCCTGGTTCGCAGGCTGCGGGTTTGTTTCCGAGAACCGCAAAGAGGAGGGACTGGCCCTCGATCTCAGCATCGCGGACAATGTGTGCCTACCGGCGCTGGATAGGCCGCCAGGCCGTCTGGGTTTAGTCCAGCCTGCGGAGCTTGCACGCCGTACCCGAACCTGGATCGCAGAGCTGAACATCCGTTGCCAAGGCCCCGGACAGCCTCTGGGCTCGCTTTCTGGCGGCAACCAACAAAAGGCGGCCATTGCCCGGCTGATCGATGCCGACTGCGACGTGTGGCTGATGGACGAGCCCACACGCGGCATTGATATCGCGGCCAAAGCCCGGATTTATCAGTTGATGGACCAGCTGGTAGCGGATCCCGCACGGCCCCGAGCCATTGTCATGGTCAGCAGTCACCTGCCCGAGCTTCTCGGCGTCTGCGACCGCGTGATGGTCGTGCGCCGCGGCCGGCTGGGCCCACCGCACATCATAGGACAGGTCTCAGCGGAGCAGCTCATGTTCGAGGCCACTGGCGCCGCATGAAGTGGGATTCCGCCAAGATCCTGCGTGCCTTCGGGCCTTTCGGAGCCTTCGCCCTGGTATGGGCTTGCTTCGGTGTTCTCGAGTCTTGGCTTCAGGGCACTCCCTTTGTCAAGGCCGCCATCTTCTCGGGCGAGGCTGTGGTGAACATCATCCAGAACACGGCCGTCGTCGGCGTAGCAGCCATAGGCATGACCCTCATCATCGTGGCGGCCGGCATTGACCTCTCTGTCGGATCGGCCATCTCCTTCTGCTCGGTCGTGGCGGCCAAGGTCATCGCCGCAGGAGGCGCGCCCCACTTTGTCATCATGGCCGCTCTCGGGACCGGTCTCGCCTGTGGCCTGCTGAACGGCCTGCTGATCGTGTTCGCACGACTCATCCCGTTCATCACCACGCTCGGCACCCTGTTGGTGCTGCGCGGATTATCCCTGGGACTCGCGGATTCGCAGCCTATTAACGTCCAGGAAGCCGCTTGGTTGCGCTGGTGGTTGTTGCCGCCGGCCTCGGGCTTCGCCCTGCTTCCACCAGGGGGCTGGCTGATGTTGAGCCTAGCCGCGCTGACTGTACTGGTCCTGCACTATACCGTCTTCGGCCGCCACGTTTTTGCGGTGGGATCTAACGAGTCCACCGCCCGACTTTGCGGGGTAGCTGTGGACCGAGTGAAACTGGAAGTTTATGCCATCGCCGGCGTGCTCTCCGGCGCCGCCGGCCTGATGCTTTGCTCTTTCCAGGGCCAGGGCGATCCCACGGGCGCGGAAGGCTACGAACTCGACGTCATTGCCGCCGTGGTCATCGGGGGAGCCTCGCTGAGCGGCGGGGTTGGATCGGTTTTCGGTTCCATGATCGGGGCCCTCATCATGACGGTCATTCGCACGGGCTGCACACTCAACGGCGTCAGCCTTGGCGCCACCAAAGTGGTGACCGGCACCATCATTGTCGCGGCCGTCCTCGCGGACCGGATACGCCAGCGTTCTGCCCGAAGCTGACGGTGCGGTAGGACCCGCGGAGGCGTAATCGCTGTCAGAAAATTAACTTTACAACTTGACCTATAGCTTTCCCGGAGAGCACCCCGGCCGAGATCAGGGCTTCAACAGGGCGCGCAGGGGTTCGATGGCCTCTTTGATCCTGGCAATGTCGGCGTTTTCCGGCGTGTCCATAAAAAAGACGACGGCGTAGGTGCGCGGATCCGTCCAGACCCAATGTTCCACGTGGCCATCCACGAAGGAAAGAGTGGCGCCTTCGAAATGCCACCACACGGCTGGATCCACCCACTGGGTCTTGTTGAAGCGTTGCGTCTGCCGGGGAGGGACGCACCAGCCGTTCATGTTGTAGCCGCGCGGGTCATTTTCCTCCATCATCAGGATAGCCTGGGCTGGCTGGGCGATCGGGTTGACCGTGCGCACCTCCCGCCCCTCGGTGTATTCTCCTCCGTTTAAGTAGTCGCTGATGGAGTAGCTGCGGAAGTGACCGGTCTCGTCCTTGGGGCAATGGAAGATTTCGAGACTGGGCACCCAGGGGTAGAAGGGGCCCTGAATCACGGAATCCCTGCTGTTGCCTGGAAGCACCCAGCCCGCTTCCAGCTCCGGGGTCAGGGGGTTGACCCCGGTTGCCGCGTTGACGAGACGTCCGCTGTGATCCTGGGTGTATACGGTCCAGGATTTGGAGAGCTGGCCGAGGTTATTCATGCACCACACGAGATAAGCACTCTCCCGGGCCCGCCGGTAGGCCGGGAACAGCAGGCTCACCAGTACGGCGATGATGGCGATGACGACCAGCATCTCGATGAGCGAAAAATAACGTGGGGCCATCCGATGCCGGCCGGCTCCGCTTTTGCGCCCGTCCCTCCACACCGATCTCGAAACCCGAAATGCCATGGCCAATTTTTCTCCCTGGAAGTAGACTAGCCGAGAAGCTGCATGGGGCTATGTCCATCCGTCCCATTGTCATGCGCGATCGTACTTGGTCCCCGTCGGGATGAAGCGCCGATAGGAAACTGGATTCACGGAACGATGGGGCCGGTAGCGGCGCAACAGGGCGGCGAGCACGCCCTGAACCTCGATTTCGGCGCCGCAGGCATCGGGATGGGCTGCATGCGTCCGCCGGCGGTTGAATCGGTATGGGAAGGCGCGGTGAGCGGCTGCGATCGGCAGCGCGGGGTCAATATTCGAAAACGATGGCCGCGTGGCATTCCAAGCGCGGCACGATCAATGACAAGGCTCCGTTCCGCTGCTCGAAAGGCAAAGAAGCCTCATCCGGAATCCCCCGGACGCTCATGATTTTTTGGGGCACCCGGATCTCCAGGGGAATATTGTAAAGCGGCACCAGATCCTCGACGACGAGGCACTTCCCCCGAGCCATGGGAGGGCCATAGAGGAGATGAGCCACGTAGCGGCGGTGCTCCTCCTGATGGATAAGATTGGCCCGGCCCCCGCTGGGCATCCGCACTTTCATGACGGGATGGTGATGCAACAGATCAAGGGCGTTGATGAATAGTTGGCGGTGGATCCGCGCACCCCACTCCTCGTACATCCGTCCCAGCTCGTGGGCCATGAAGACGACGTTGCCATTGCGAATGACCGCGGGGTGGGCGGCGGTCTCCTCGCGGAAAGGAGTGTTCTTATGTGAGCAATATCTCGCGTAGGTACGGTCGAAATAAGGCTCCTTGATTTCCGCCAGGATCGCTGTTCCTTTCCGGGGAAGGACGCGCAAGGCAGCGCGATAGTTCAAGAAGGGACTGGCCACGATGTCATGGCGCAGAACAGATCCGACCAGGGTGTAATCGTTTTCATGGCGGCTGGGACCCTGGTATTCCGCGCCGATGTCGAGCGCCAGCGCTTTTTTGCCGCTCTGCAGCGCGCTGGCTCCCAGGATCAGCAGTGCGCCACCGCCTTTGACGAACGCCGCGAGAGCCCTGGAGGCTTCATCGTTCAGACAAGGACTGCCCGAGAGGATGATGACCTCGTACCTGCCGAGATCCGTGCCCGGGCCAACAGGATCGAAATCCCGCTGGTTTTCGAGCAGCATGTTGACCACGCCCTGCTGGTTGGATTCAGTGGCTTCCACCATCCACAGTCCCAGATTGGCGGCGCTCCTTCCACCGATACCGTATTCCTCGATTTTTTCGACATAGGCATAGGCCGCGCCGAGGTTCTCATAGGTCCCCATATCCATTTTTCCGCTGGGATGCAGTTGGTCGCCGAAGGAGCAGTTGGCGCCCCAGCTCACCATGGCCGCGGCCTCGTAGCGGATGGCGTCGCAATGCTTGAATCCGCCGAACTCCCCCCAGGAGGTATGGAACTTGCCGCTCATGGCGACGACCTGCAACCCCGTTTTCAGCTTCTGCCGGATGTGCAGGGGCGTCTTGTTGTAGCCTCCCCAGGCGGTGGGGAGGTCCTCGATCTCGCAGTGGGTGTTGCCTTGCTGGGACTCCTCGTGGTAGAGCAGATCAGGCTGGCTGTTGTAAAATAGAGTGGCGTCGGGGTGCTTCGCTTTGATGATCCCGTTGCAGGCTTCGCGCAAATGGGCCCATTTCCGGAAGTTGTAGGCGGTGACGGAAGGCAAGTCCTCGCGTGATATTCCCTGCTCTAGGTAGCCCTGGAGGCAGTTCTCGCAATAGCAGGCCCTGACGAAATTATTGATGTCGTAGAAGAAACCATCCACGGGATAGCCGGCGCAAATCTCGGCGGTTTGATCGAGGATCAACCGCAGATAGCGACCGCTCGGGCACAGGTGCTTCCAGGAGCACTCTGGCCTGGGAGCGTCGGGGCCGGAAGCGAAGTCCCACTGGATCGCGCAGGGATTTCCCTGCAGATCGCGGGAGACGCATTCGGACAAGCGCTCGGCGTCGTTGGCCGACCAGCCGACGGTGAGATAAACAGGGGCAGCCACGCCTATCTCGTGGCAAGCCCCGATTTGGGCTCCCAGCAAATCGAATTTCAGGCCGGGATGCATGCGGCCAAATCTGGTGGGGTAATAGCTCCAACTATGGTGGCATTTAGCGAAAACAGTTATTGAGTTGACATGGCCGATCTTGAGCGCTGACTGGAATTGCTCTTTGCTGTAAAGATGTCCCACGCCGGGAACGTGTTCCGAGGTGTGAAAATCCAGATGAACCTGCCGGGTTTTCAATTTCATGCCGATTTCAGGGATGGAGCTCATGGAGTGGCGAACCCACGGGTGTTCTCAGCCTTCTACTCGCTGGCTATCGTCGTCAACCCGCCGCGAGCACGGGGACAATGGCGATAGAACACGCGGCCCGGCAAAGTAAGGCGGAAAGGGCTGCGCCGTGAAATTCTGTACATGAAAGTGGAACGAACGTCACTACGGCGAGGTGTTCCGTGGCCCTAACATAGGGTCATGGACACGGCACAGCGGTTTAAGGTCAGGCTCGGGTAACGCCGTCGCCAAACTATTCATGCGATCGATCCCAGCGTTCTTACTTCTCGCCATCGCATGGGGTTGCCACTTCCCCAGACTGGATGCGGGCGTCCAGGCTGAGATCTTCGTGGCGCCGGACGGCGACGACGGCAACCCTGGAACGCTGGCGCGGCCTTTTGCCACCATCGAGAAGGCCCGGCAGGCCGTGAGGGCCATCAATACCAGCATGAGTGGAGACATCTACGTTTATCTACGCGCGGGCACCTACTATCTAACGGGCACAGTGACCTTTTCTGATGCTGACTCCGGGACCAACGGATACAAGGTTTACTATCGCAACTACGACGCTTCCGGCAGTGCGAAATTTCTTGGAGGAACCAGGCTCAACGAATGGACGCTGCACTCCGGAAGCATCTACAAGACCCCTGTAGGCGCGAGCTTCGGATTCGACACGCTTTACGAGAACGACGCCCGATCCACTCTGGCTAGGACGCCCAACTCGGGATACTTGAAATCGGTTTCCGGATCCGCCAGCGCCTTGAGGTTCAATTCAGGGGAGATACCCCAAATCCATAATGTCAGTTTTGTGCATATCTGCAGTTGGCTGGACGGCAACGACTGGGATAACGACCATGTGGGTGTGAGCGGCATAGACTACAGCTCCCAGTCCGTCTATCTGAAGAGAAGCGCCAACGGCCAGATTTCGAGCGGTTCGCGCTACTTTATCGAGGGCGCCCTGGAGTTGCTGGATCAAGCCGGTGAGTTCTATTTAGACAAAGGTGCCGGCTGGCTCTACTACTGGCCCAGGGCCCTGCCCATCGCCAGCCAGGTGGTCATCGCCCCCATCTTGAGCACGATGGTTGGGTTCAAGGGCAGTTCCAGCGGCAGTCCGGTCCACGATATTCATTTCCAGGGGCTGGTGTTCGCGGCTTCCAACTTCAATTTTGACGAGAAGGAGAACAATATTTGGACTTATGGCGAGAATGGCATCTTCTGCATGGAAAACGCCAGGAATATCACCATCGCGTCCTGCCGCATCTTGAATGCAGGGGTCAACGCCATCAGCCTCAAAGGGTGGGCGCAGAATAACACGATCTACGGCAATGAAATCAGCGACGTCGGCTACAGCGGCATCAAAATCCAGGGCGCTTCCCAGCCCACGCTGAGCCTGAACAGTAAGTCGAACATCGTGTCCAACAACAGGATCCAGAATGTGGGCCAGATCCATTTCGGCTACATCGGCGGCGTTTATATCCAATACAGCGGTTACAACACGATAGCGCACAACGAGATTTCCTGCTCCCCGCGCTACGGCATCTCCTTGAAGGGCATGGCTTATTCGTACATGCAGTCCTCCTACGATGGCGTCGGCGTGACCTACGCCAACCGCAAAGATTTCATTCCCACCCGGAACAACGATGTCGCCTTCAACGATGTCTCTCGTTGCAATCTGGACTCGCAGGATTCCGGGGCTATCGAGGGATGGGGCTTTGGCCGTGATAACGTCATCAACAACAACCGTGTTCACGACAATGGCAGTTTCAAGGGGCAGTTCGGAATATACCTCGACGACGACGCCAGCTACGCCATCGTCAAAAATAATATCGTTTATGGCATGTTGGGCGGCTCCACCTCTTACCCAGCGTTTATCAAGGGTGTGCAAAACGTTGTCAGCAACAATATCTTTGACTCCAGCGGCATGACCGGGGGATTTTACAGCCTGGAGTACGGAAACGACAAGAGCAACAACCTATTTTTGAGCAAAAACATCTTCTACAACAGGGACGCCGGTAATCTCCTTTACAAATTCCACAATTGGAATACCGGCGGGATCCTGCGGTTGGCATCGTGCGATGACAATTTATTCCACCAGGCGTCGGGCGGCTACGATGTCTGGATCAACGGTTACGCCACGTCCCTGTCCGCCTGGAGATCGAGTTACGGTTATGACAGGAATTCCCTTAGCGCGGATCCCTTGTTCGAAAACGCCGCCGGTCACGACTACCGCCTGAAGGCCGGATCGCCGGCCTTCAACCTGGGGTTCCAACCGCTGGATCACAACTCCATCGGTTTACAGGCGGACTACTTGAAGAGCGATGCGGTTGCCGCATCCAATCAGGCGCCGGTGGTGAACGCCGGGGCCGACAAGTCGGTGACGCTGCCGGAGCGAGCGAGCCTTGGCGGCTCAGCGAGCGACGATGGCCTGCCGCCGGGTCGCGCCCTCACCTACGCCTGGAGCATGGTCTCGGGGGCGGGAACGGTGAGCTTTACCAGCGCGGCCTCGTCCGACACGACCGCCAGCTTCACCGCGTCCGGGACCTATGTGTTGCGTTTGTCGGCGAGCGACGGCGCGCTTTCGAGCAGCGATGACGTGCAGGTGGTCGTACATCCCGCGCCTGCGGTGAGCCCGGCGCCGATAACAAAAACAGAGACCGTCACGGCGGTGGCGGCCCTCCAACCCTCCGCTGTGCCCATGCTCGCTTCCAACGAGACAGGTTTACTGGTGCCCGCCTATCCCACGGATCCCGCCACCTGGGACCGGATCGCCAAGGGTGCCGCGAAAGTCAAGCTCATCGCCATTGCCAATCTGCTGAACGGGCCCACGGGATGGGCGCCGCCCACGTATCTCTCTTCGCTGCAGTCAGTCGTGGCCGTCGGAGGCCTCGTGATCGGCTATGTGGATACCAACTATGCCAAAAGATCGCTCCAAGCCGTGAAGGCGGACATTGACATCTGGTTCGCAAATTTCCCGGCCGTGAAGGGCGTTTTCCTGGACCAGGCCAGCTATGTGTCAGGCGCGGAACTCTATTACAAAGAGATCTACGCTTATGTCCAGTCGAAGCGGCCCGGAGCCGCGGTGGTGACCAATCCTGGTACTAATACCATCTATGATTATCTCTATCAGCCCTATCCCGAACGTATTGCCGACGTCATCAATATATTCGAGTCACCTGTATCCTCAGCCATGTACACGAGTTGGACCCCACCCGTTTGGGTTCAAACAGCCGGACGACAGAACTTCGCCGGGATGGTGTACGCGGTGGCTCAAGGCTCCATGACCCAGGTGGTGAACAACATCGTGCAGAAAGGTTTGGGTTGGATCTATGTCACGGACGGTGGCGGTGGCTTCGAAAGCGGGGCCTGGGGCGTATTGCCTTCCTACTGGGAGGCACTCGTGGATGCGTTGGCCCTGCGCGCTGGTGACCGCCCGCCGGTGGCAAACGCGGGCGCGGATTTCACGGTGACACTGCCCAGCGGGACGAGTCCTATGAGCACGGTGGCGGTCAGCCAGGCTCCGGTGGCGAATTCCGGGACCGAGACCGAGCACCCTCTGGAAACCGCGGCCAGCAACGCCGCCACGGGCGCGGACCTCACGGTGACACCGCCCAGCGCGACGAGCTTTTTAAGTGCGGCGGCGTTGAGCCAGGCCCCGGTGGCGAATTCCGGGACCGACACGCAACAACCGCTGGAAACTGCTGCCGGCAACGCCACCCCCGACACGGACCATGACGGCGCAAGCAACAACCAGGAATTCCTCCAGGGCCTCAACCGCACGGTGGTGGCTCTGGACGCTTCCGCGGGGACTTCCAGCGTCGGGAGGGTGGAAAACGCCGTGACCGGCGGCCCGGTCGGCGCAACGGCACCAGCGGTGGCAGCGGCAATCCCACCTGCACCTAGCGGTGGCGGGTGCTTGCTCAAGGATCTCCCGGTCCCTGGGTGGTTCCCCGTCCCTTTGGGACTGGGAGCTGGAGATCCTCCGGCGCCCGGTCGTTTTTATCCATGGAACAGTGTCATCCGCCCATAACGGGCCTGCGCGGCTTCTTTACACTTACAGTGTAATGATCCCCAATACAATGACGTCTGAAAGTCGCGGCGTAGAGCATGACGATGCGGCCGTTCCCGCGCGCCACGGCACCGTGTCACACAGTCGCTACAAGGCCAATCCTATGCGGAAAAAAGAGCTTCCGAAGGAAATCCATAGCGGACGAAACCGTGCGCGTGGATTCACTGGCGCGACCAAGCCGGCGCTCTTCACCCTGATCGAGCTTCTCGTCGTCGTCGCGATCATCGCGATCCTGTTCAGCATGGTGATGCCGGCCCTGAAAAAAGCCATGGTGCACGCGCGGCAACTGGTTTGCCTCAACAACATCAGGCAACTGTCCGCGGTGAACCAGGTTTACTCGGAGGAGTCCAACGGCGATTTCGTCCCGGTGGAGTTTACGCCCATGGATCGCTGGGCGGCTGTGGGATACAATGGCGGTCAGGGGGTCGTTCGTTGGGACGACAACGTCGGCTTCAAGCGGCTCTTCAATTTCGGGAGCGACAACCCCGCCAATCCCTGGGCTAACAATCCGGTTTCCGACCCCTACTGGCCGCAGAAAATGCTCTGCCCTTCCGCGAAGGTCGCCCAGGGGGACATCCCCCTATCGGTTTCGCAAGCCCCCTCCTGGTCAGCGCCTGACTCCTTTGGCTTCAAACTGTTCTTCAGCTACGGAGCCAATGATATCGGACTGGGAGAATGGCAGGCCATCTACGTCGGATTAAAGGGCAAGGAGGTGCTCAGCCCCTCCGCGCGGCTGGAATTCGCGGACTCCATTCATTTCCGCATCCGCAATATGCTGGCCGATGCTTACGTGGACGAGGATCACGATTATTCCAGCCGCGGCTGGGGCGGGGTGGGCTGGTTGAACCTGGCACCGGCGTTCCGCCATTTTGATGACACCCAGAACGCTTCGTTCCTGGACGGGCATGCGGTGATCCTCCACCGCTACGAGGTCATGGATAACAAAGCTTTCTGGGATCCCGACAACATAGATCAAACTCCGGTGCCTTCCGGGCAGTCGTCCTACTACCCCCATGGACGTGTCATGTACGCGCCGGCTGGAACCTACTGAGGGGATGATCCCGGTACGGAATCCCATGGCCCACAAAAGGAAACCACCCTTCCCGTGAGAAACTTCCTGGAGATGGCGGTCCAGTTGTTCAAAACCTTTTCCCTGGGGGTGCGGGTCGTCCTGGCCATGGCCGTCCTGTCGTCGCTGTTGCTCCTGTTCTTTTCCCATCCGGACCGCGCGGGGCTGGACTTCTGGACTTTTTCAAAAACTCATGTCGTCATGTATGTCCCGGAGACGGAGCGCTGGAACCAGCGGGCGGACGCGCGGGAGCCCGTGCGCATATCCCTGCTGTCCGGGGAATCCCTCAACCGCAGGATCCTCTCCAGCTTCCAGTCCGATACGCCGGGTCCCGATGCGGTGGAGGTTTACTCCAGCATCGCGGCCCAGTGTTTCAAGGGACCGCTGCAAGACGTCGGCTTCGTGGACCTTACGGAGAAGATCCGCGCGGAGGGATTGGCAAGCAAGTTCAACAAGACCTCCTTGAGTCCGTGGATTTCCCGGGGGCGGAATTTTGGCCTCCCCCATGATGTCCATCCCGTCGTTCTCGGATATCGCGCCGACATCATTGAGGCGGCCGGAATTGATATGAGCGCCATCGAAACCTGGGGCGATTTCGTCAGGGTCTTGTCCCCCCTCGTGAGGGATGTGGATGGAGATGGCTACATTGACCACTATCTCTTGAATCTATGGGAAACCCAGCCGGGCCTCATCGAGCTGCTCATGCTGCAGGCGGGTGGCAGCCTTTTCGACAAGCAGGACAACCTGGCCATGGATTCCGACGTCAACGCCAAGGTCCTGGCGACCATCGTCTCATGGACGACGGGTTGGCGCCCCATCGCGACGAACGCCCCAGAGGAGGACGCGACCAGCAACAAAATGCGCCAGGAGGGATATATCCTGTGCAACCTGGTTCCGGATTGGCTGGCCGGGATGTGGGAGATCTATACGCCCAACATGGCTGGAAAATACAAACTCATGCCGCTGCCCGCCTGGGAGAGAGGAGGCCGGCGGGTCAGCGTCCTGGGAGGCACCATGGTCGGGATTCCCCGTGGCGCCCGCGATTTCGACACGGCCTGGAATTTCGTCAAGCATCTTTACCTGTCGCGGGAGGTCGCGCGGCAACTCTACCGCAAGACGAGGATCATCAGCCCGGTCGTGGAGTTCTGGAGCGATCCGGTGTACGACGAACCCGTGTCCTTTTTTGGGGACCAGCCCATCGGAAAGATTTTCATCAAATACGCGCCCGAGGTTCCGGAGCGAAGCTCATCGGCGTACAACTCCCTGGCCTTGAATGCCCTGACCCATGCCGCCTTGAAATTGAAAGCCCTGGTGGCGAACGAGCCCGACATGGCCTCCGGGCGCATGCGCTCCGAGGCGAAAAGTCTGCTCACGGAGGCGCAGCGCACCGTGGCCCGGCAAATGGCGAGAAACGTATTCCTCAAGCCGACGGTCCGGGGCGCGACATGAGATCGACGGCTCATCCATGGTGGGTTCCCTATTTCTTCGTTTCCCCGTTTGCCCTGATCTTCCTGGTTTTCATCTCTTACCCCCTGGTGGAGTCCGTCCTGCTTTCTTTTGAGCAAACCTATGGCCCCAAGACATCGGTGTTCATCGGCATGGACAACTTCCGCTTCCTCCTCAAGGATGAGCGCTTCTGGACGGCGGTGAAAAACAATTGCGTTTTCGCGCTGGCCTCGCTGGGCTTGCAGCTCACCCTGTCCCTGGGCCTGGCTGTCTTGTTGAACCACCCCAAAGTCAAGGCCAAGGCGTTTTTCCGGCTGATCCTCTATGCCCCCTCGCTGGTAGGGACCGTCTTCGTGGGCGTGCTGTTCAACCTGATTTTCCACGCCCACGACGGGCTGCTCAATTCGTTTTTGCGCTCCATCATTCCGGGATTTCCGCAGGATTTCCCCTGGCTGCAGAATTACGTCATGACGGCCATCGTCCTGTCGTCCCTGTGGCTTTACGTGGGCTACAACATGGTGTTCTTCCTGGCGGCCCTGCAAAACGTGGAGCAGGAGCTGAACGAGGCGGCTGCCATTGATGGGGCCAATGCCTGGCAGCGCTTCGTCCACATCACGATACCGGCCATCGCGCCCATCGCCGGGTTCGTTGTGCTCATGTCCCTCATCGGCAGTTTTCAGCTTTTCGAGTTGCCTTTCATCCTCCTGGGCCGAAGTTCGGGGCCGGAAGACCGCGGACTGACCCTGGTGATGTACCTTTATGAAAACGGGTTCCAGGTAGGGGATCTGGGCTACGCCAGCGCCATCGGCTGGGTCTTATCCATCATCCTCATCATCCTGGCCGTGGCGCAGCGGTTAATGGTCAGGGAGGATTGAGTTCGGAACATGGGTAAAAATCCCGCTTTCAACCTCGGCATGCTGGCGCTGTACGCTCTGCTGGGGTTCTTCGCCCTTCTGACCCTGATCCCCTTCGTCTATCTCCTATGCGCGGCCCTGAAAACGCAGGAGGCTTTCTTTTCGTCGCATTTCCTGCCCACCGGGGACGGTTTTGCCGGCATCGCCTGGTCGGGCCTGACGCTCGGCAATTTCGCGAAGCTTTTTACAGACCCCAACATCAGGTTCGGCAGAAGCCTTCTGAATTCTGTTTTCTTCGCCTCCATCACCGCCACCTTGTCCACCGTTTTCGCGGCCATGGGAGGGTACGCTCTGGCCAAGTTTGAGTTCCGGCTCAATAAGCTGATCACGACCCTGGTCGTGCTGTGTCTCGTGGTCCCGCCCTCGTTGCTCATAGCGCCGGCCTTCAAGCTGATCTATCACCTGGGGATGTTGGATAGCTACACGGGCCTGGTCTTGCCCGCCTTGGCGCCGGCTTACGGAGTGTTCCTGTTCCGGCAGGCCATGCTGAGGAGCGTGCCCATGGAGCTCATTGACGCGGCGCGCATGGACGGCTGCGGTGAGATCGGTATTTTTTTCAACATCGTCGCCCCGCTCATCCGCCCCATGATCGGCACCTTCATGATGATCTCGTTTTTGCAGGCATGGAACAATTTCATTTCCCCGCAGATCATCCTCCAATCACCGGAAAAGTTTCCTCTGGCCGTCAGCATCGCGCAATTGAAGGATATCTATTCCACGGATTACGGCGTGATCATGGCCGGCACCCTGGTGGCCATCGCTCCGGTCCTCTGCCTCTTTCTCCTCCTGCAGAAGGAATTCATATCGGGCCTCACCAGCGGCGCGGTCAAGGGTTGAGCCTGGAACAGGCTTGGTGCGCCGGTGCTGACTTTCAGCGGCGCGGTGTATAATCCAGCGCCAGAAGCATGAAGGCGGGCCTCAAAGGGTTTCTCCGGGTGGGAGCGCTGCTCTGGCTGGCCGGACTCGCCGAAGCCGATATCAAGTCATCCTCGGGGAACATCGCCTTCGACGCGGATGCCAACGGCACCCAGGAGCTTGTCATCAGTGCCACGGGACTGGGCGTCGGCGCGGTGCCAACGACCAACCTGCACGTGGTGGGGAACGCCATCTTCATGGCGGGAAACCTGTCCATCGGCACGGCTACCGCCACCTCGACCCTGCAGGTCTCCGGGACCCTGGGCTTTTCCACCCAGGCGTTGTCCACCAACACGACGCTCACGGGCGCCTCCGGCAACACCGTGCTCTTGGTGGACACCACGTCGGGCAACATCACGCTCGACCTCGGCTACGCGGGAAACGTCACGGGCCGCGTCTATCAGGTCAAGAAAATCACCAACAGCAACACACTGAGCGTCGTGGGCGGCAGCAACAGCATTGACGGTTCCTCCGTCTATGATCTGACGAGCAGCACCAATGGATTCCCCGGCGCCACGTTCTTTTCCTCGGGGACGCAATGGTATATCCTGAGCCTTTCCACAAACGGCGTGACGACCTGGACCCCGACGGGCACCTCCAATTGCATGCTGTGGCTGGATGCCGACGACAGCACAAAGTTCACCCTGACCGGCAGCAATAACGTCGCCACCTGGGGCGACAAGTCCGCCAACGCCTACGACTACACCCAGGCCACCGACGCCCAGAAACCGTCGCGTCAGACGGCCGTGCTCAACGGCCGGGCCGTCGTGCGTTTCAACGGAGGCACCCAGCAGATGAACCGGGACCTCGCGGCAATCAGTCTCCCCTTCGATGTTTTCTGCGTGAGTCGCTTCCACACGGCACCCTCCAGCAACGTCGTCGTGTTCGGGGATAGCCAATGGGGCACCAGCACAATGTTTCTCCGTCATTCCACTACGCAGGTCAAGATGTATGGAACCAGCGATTCCGCCTCCATTGTCAGTGGGGCCCACACTATCACGGATTTCCACGTCTATCACATCAGGTTCGGAAAGAACTCGGCTTCGATAAACAACATCCTCAATGTGGATGGGGGAACCGATCAGACTGTCACGGCGGGGTTTCCGACGATGCATGGTATCTCACTCGGGGCAGATGTTAGCAGCAATTACGCTCCCGTTGACATCGCCGAATTCATCATCTACAACAGGGACCTCAGCAGCGCTGAACGCGCGAAGGTCCGAGACTACCTGCAGGCCAAGTGGGGGCTTTGACCTCCCAGGACGGCGACGGCGCGGGGCTGGGCGGTCGCCATGCAGTTCCTTTCAGATCACAAGGGTTCCCGCTAAGTGCACGCGCAAACCCTGGGCCAGCGCCTGGCTGACGAAGGCGCGCGTGACATCGCGCAGCCGATCCTCGGGGATGTAGGCCACGGTGATGTGGTTGCTCTGGTGTCCGGCCATGAGATCATCGCGGCCCACGCCGTCCAGTGTGACGTTCATGATGGGCCAGACGCTGGTGGTGGCTTTGAGGCGGCGGTTCATCTCTTTTTTTGGCAGTTCGTAAGCCCGTCCGGTGCCGACGTGGAGGTGCACTTCGAGACCCTCATAGTGCGCGCGTGCCCAGATGAAGGTGCCGGCTTTGCACTGTCCGGCGATGGTGGAACCGCCCTTGGCGAAGTACATGGGTGGTTGGCGATAACCGGTGGCCCCGGCGATGCCGCCTTTCAGATGCTCGAAGGGGACGTTGCCTGAGATCTCGAAATCCCAATAGAAAACCCCCTCGTACTCCGAACCCCAGCGGATGTCGTGCAGCGTGGTCTCGGCGGGCAGACCCAGGGTGTCGAGCAGGCGGAACAGCATGGTCTGGGGCACGGCCGTGCCCATGTCCACCTCGTTGGCGCAGGGAATGGGCTTGCCAGGGCGGATGATATGGCCGTCCTCGGCGGGGATGGGAAAGCGATCCGCGCTGCCGATAGCGCCCTCGGCGAAATCCGAGGCGGCGCACACGTCCTTGAGGCCTTGCTGGTACTGCACGCCCACGGTGGTGAGCCCATAGCGCTCGGTCACGCGCGCCATGGCGATGAGCATGGCGCATTGTTCAAGCACCTGCTCGCGGGTGAGATCCGTTTCGGGGTCCTTCCCGAAATCGAACTTCATGCCTTTGTCCACGTAGTATTGCAAGCACTGTTCGCGCAGCATTTTCGGCACTTTGCCCATCTCGTGCACCAGCATGGACTGGGAGAGCGCCTCCAGGGGCATGCCGATATCGCACAGGGATTTCTGGGGAAAGACGCCATTGATCATGCCCATGCAGAACATGTCGAAGAGACCGATGATCTCCTTGCGGCGCAGGATATGCTCGCCCACTTGACGGCCCAATTGGCCGGCCGGGGTGCGCAGCAGCGCGCTGTCGCGCTGAACCTCCTTGAGATAGGAGACATCGTGGGCGATGTGCCCCGTTTTCAGCCATTCCTCCAGCTTCTTGAGGAAGAAATCGTCATCGAAATTCTCTGACCACAGGCGCGCGTACTTGCGGTCCAGGCCCGTGAGCGAGCCGCACAGGTTCAGCATTCCCACCAGCCCCGGCCAGGTGCCGTCGAAATTGGCGAGGATGAGCAGCGGCCCGCGGTGGTGCACCAGCGAGGGCGCAATGTGGTGCGAATACTGCCAGGCGGTGAGCAGCACGATGAGCGGGGCATCGGGATGGAGGTTCAAGAAGGCGTCGGAACCCTCGCGCTGATTGCCGATGAAGCCGTGTTGTTCCACTTCCTTGTAGGGATGCGCGCGCGCCACGGCCAGGTTGAAACGCTCCTTGAGCACTTTGGCGAGCTTGTCCTCGAACTTGCGCTGCACCGACCAGCAGCGTGCGTTGGCCGATTGCCGAAGGTCCCCGTTGGTCATCAGCACCACTTCGCGGGCGCGATCCACGGGCCGGGGCGCATCCAGCTTCGGCATGACGAGGTTGGGAAAATCCTTTTTGAGTTCGGCGAGAAGTCCGGGGGCGCTCATGGGTGCATTCCTTGTGATTTTTATTTTTAAGAACGACAGCTTTTGAAATTCTTGATCGTTACATGTCTGGAAATTATCTCTCTGTCCACATAATAGTCAATAATCATGGCCTCGTCCATACCATGGCTTGCTTCCGGCATAGCATTTTTTGACTAAACGGAGCCTATGCCCCAGCTCCCTGATTATTTCTCGCCCCAGATCCAGCTAGCCGACCGTTTTTACCTGGACCTGAAGCCCGCGGCGAGCGGCCCCCTGGAGGTCGTGGGCGGTGGCCTGGAAACCTGCGCCGCGGATTACCGCGTGCGGCGCGAAAATTTCCCCTTCTGGTGCCTTGAGTTTGTGGTCGGCGGCGAGGGCCATGTGGTGTTCGCCGGACGCGAACATGTCTTGAAGGCCGGCGCTGTTTTCTCTTACGGCCCGGGCATTCCTCACGATATCGCCTCCCAC
>JAHFOS010000160.1:3679-9651 GCA_023261545.1 bacterium | reverse complement strand
TGCTACAACAGCGGGCTGCGCTCCGTGAGTTCCGGTGAAATCGTCCTTGAGCGCGCTTGGTTCCTGCATGGCGGCAGCATCGAACGCGCCGAACGCGCCCTCTACAGGCTGCACGGACGCGCGCCCCAAGATCCGGGCGTTTACACGCTGACCTTGCCGCGCCCCGACCGGCGCGGGGAGGTGGAGGACGCCATGCGCATCCTGGTGTTGGAGCCCGCCGAGCCGCTGCTGCGAAATCCGGCCTACGCCTATCCCCCCAGCGCGGGCGCGGAGGTGAAGGAAGCCGTGCGTCGCCACGCCGAGAGCTATCAGCCACCGGCCTTTCTGTTGCGCATGGAACCCGCCGTCGCGGCGCTTGAGGTGTTGCCGGGCTACACTTTGAACGAATGGGTGTGCCACACGCAAAAGGATGGGACGGAATCCGCGCCGTTCGCGACGCTGTCCCCGGCGTTATTGGAGAAAGTGCAGCGCTTTAACGACGAGCTCGCGCGGCGCGGCTTGTCCAAAACGGGCGCGCGCTTGCTCTCGGGCTTCCGCACGCCCAAATACAACATCGAGGTGGAGGGCACGCGTTACAGCCGCCACATCTACGGGGATGCCGCGGACCTCATCGTGGACGATAACGGCGATGGCCGTATGGACGATATCAACCGCGATGGCGTGCTGGACCGCAAGGACGGCATCGCGCTGGCGCGCGTCGCTGAAGACCTCGAGGTCGCGGGAAGCGTGGAAATCGGCGGTATCGGCATCTATGAACTCGAACCCAAGAACCCCCGCGGAGTGAGCCTGCACCTCGACACGCGCGGCTTCCGGGCGCGCTGGGGCTTCAGCTACCTGAGCGGCCAGGAGGTGGAGTTCAGCTGGTAGGCCGGCGACCGGGCCGGCGGACCCCATCACCCCCGGCTGTTTCCCCCCGCCGTTATTTCCCTGCCGTCATGCGCAGCAGCACCACCGTCGCCGCGGGGATTTCCTGTTTGATGATCCAGCGCGGGGCGGATCGCACGTGGCGGATGGACTCCAGGTTGTGCGTATCGTCGAGGATGAAGATCTCGGCCGTGGGTTTCTTGCTGGCGAAAGGCAAACCGGCGATTTCGACGTCAAAGACGCGGCGCGGATCGCGCAGGTTGCTGACCAGGATTTGCGCGGTTTTCCGGTCCTCGCTGAGCCCCGCCGCGATCGCCAGCCCCGTGGGTTCCTTGCCGCCCGTCACCGCGACGCGCAAGGGCGTGTCCATGAGCAGGCGCGAGGCTTTCAGGGCGTAAAAGGTCTTTTTGGGCACGCCGAACTCATCGAAGACGCCGAACCATTGCGTGTCAGCGGTGTAAAAGCAGGCCTCGTCAACGGCGGCGTCCTGCATCAGGATCAGCGAGGAGGCGAGGAAGGCCGCGCCCTCCGGCCCTGAGTTGCGCGCGAAAATTTCCTTGCAATAGTCGGGCTCGCTGAACAGCTTCTTCCAGTCCCCGCCAAAGCAGTTCCACTCGGTGAGCAGGCTTTGCGTCGCCTTGAAGCCGTGGCGATCCAGCAGCGCGCGCACGCTCAGGCACAGGCGCTTCAGGGACGCGGGGTCGGAGGTGTAGGTGTGCCAGGAAAAGAAGTCGAGGGGCAGACGCTGCTCGCGCGCAAATTTCAAGAAGGCCTCGGCGAACTCGCCCGTCGCGTTGGCCAGGGCCGGCCCGCCCACCCGCAGCTTGGCATCATGCGCCTTGATGGCGCGCGCGGCGCAGGCGTAGAGCGCGAAATACTGCTCGGGTTTGCCGGCCCACATGGCGGGGCCGAGATCCGGTTCGTTCCATATTTCAAAATCGAGGATGCCGTGCTTGAAGCCCCCGGCCCAGCCCTCATTGTAGTGGCGGATGATGCCCAGGCAGACGCGCGCCCACTGCTCCGCGTCCGCGGGCGGGAAGGTGTGGTAGCGGCGCTGCGTGTGCTCGATGCTGGTGCCCAGCCGGTAGATCACGCGCTTGGTGAGCGGCACCAGCGCGGCGAGGTAGTCGTCGGTCTTGTCGAAGTGGTAGCTTTTCGGATCTTCAGCATCGGCTGAAAAATCCGGAAAGATGGTGGGGATGTCCACCACCACGGGGTGCGGCCAGGCGCAGTCGTGCAGCCGCGTGCAGGGCAGGTTGAGTTCGCGGTGCCGCTCGCTCAGGTCCACGATGCCGCCGAAGCAGATGGGCCCGTTGTTGACGCCGTGGAGAGCTTTGATCCGCCCTTCGGCCTTTGAAAAGTTGGCCTGCAAAAGCGCGGTTTCAGCCGCTTCGGCGCTGCCACTCATCAAAATGAGGAGGAGGAAAATTGTGAGGGGCCAACGGGATGCCAATTGGGGCGGTGCGGGAGAAATGGGGGTTCCAGTCACCCTGCAGGCCCTGGGGGTCAAAAACAGATCGCTCAAGAAATCCAGGCAGAACTTCGCCATCTTTATTTTCGGGGCTTCCGCGCCTTGCCATTCAGTGTACTTGAGGCCCTTCGGCAACAAGGAGAATGGCCGCCTGCGGCTGGCCCTGTATTTCAAAAAGAGAAACCAAAATGGAAATGGACTTGCGCGACAAGGTGGTGTGGATCACCGGCACCAGCCGCGGCATCGGCCGCGTGCTGGCGCGGGGTTTCGCGGGGTTGGGCGTCACCGTGGTTGGCACCCAGCTCGAAGAGGATCCGGCCTTCACCGCCGAGCTCAGGAAGTCGAGCCCCGCCAGCGCGGTGCTCGTGCAGGACGTGCGCCGGCGCGGCGACGCGAGCGCCGTGGCGGACCAGATCGCCAAAACCCACGGGCGCCTGGACGTGCTCATCAACAACGCGGGGGTGGACCCGCGCATGCCAGCCGACGAGCTGCGGGACGAGCAATTTGAAGACGTGCTGGCCACCAACCTCCACGGAAGCTGGTACAGTTGCCGTGCGGCCATCCCGCTCATGAAGGCGCGCGGCTACGGCAAGATCATCAACGTGGGGTCCATCACCGCCATCGTCGGCATGTCGCAGCTTGCGCACTATATCTCAAGCAAGGCCGGCTTGGTGGGACTCACGCGCGGGTTGGCGCGCGACCTCGGCAAGTTTGGCATCCGCGTGAACTGCCTGGTCCTGGGCGCCATCGCGGTGGAGAAGGAGGTGCAACAGGGTCTCAACACACCGGAGGCGTTGGCGCGGCTCAACAGCCTTCAATCCCTGCCTGGGCGCATCGAGATGCCCGATCTGGTGCCCTTTTTCGCCTTTTTCGCGTCTCATCTCTCCGATCCCATGACCGGGCAGTGCCTCACCGTGGACAAGGGTTGGACGCATAGTTGAGGTTCCCCGGCTGGATTTGGTCAGCCTCAAACACAGCCCTTGACTGTTCGTAACCGCCTAAAAGATAGAATTTTGAGTCGCTTTCGGCGGTTTAGCTCAGCTGGTTAGAGCAGCGGAATCATAATCCGCGTGTCCGGGGTTCGAGTCCCTGAACCGCCACTTTGGATAAGTACTCGAACCCCGTCCCCCTCCAACCTCCCCCAGAGGAGGAGGCTCCGACAGTCCCCCTAACTCCCCCAAGGGGGATTGGGTTCGAGTCCCTGAACCGCCACTTTGGATAAGTACCCGAACCCCGTCCCCCTCCAACCTCCCCCAGAAGGGGAGGCTCCGATAGTCCCCCTAACTCCCCCAAGGGGGATTGGGTTCGAGTCCCTGAACCGCCACTTTATGGGCGTGATCGCGCACCCTGTTCCCCTGCAACGCTGTTGACAGCGCTTTAAGGGCAGCCGTTCTCTTAATTTGGAGAAAAACAACATGACGACCGCATCACTTCCCAGGAAACGTCTCGGCAGGACCGGACTCGATGTCACGGCGCTCGGACATGGCGCCATGGAGGTCCGGGGTCCGCGGGTTTGGCGCGGGAGACCCATCACGGATTCCGAGGCGAGTCAGGCCCTGAACGGGGTCCTGGATGCCGGGATCAATTTCATTGACACCTCTTACGACTACGGCATGAGCGAAGACTTCATCGGGCGCTTTTTGTCCTCGCGGCGCGGCGAATATTTCCTCGCGACCAAATGCGGATGCCATTTCGAGAACAAGGGCGATCACGACGACACGCCGCACATCTGGACCCGGGATAACCTCTTGCACAATATAGAGACCAGCCTGCGGCGCATGAAAACCGATCATGTGGACCTCTGGCAACTCCACAACCCGACCGTCGCCGCGGTGGAGGGCGGCGACCTCGTGAAGGTGCTGGAGGAGGTCAAAAAATCAGGAAAGACGCGCTGGATCGGGATCTCATCCACGTTCCCCGACCTTACGACGTTCCTGTCCTGGGGGGTCTTCGACGCCTTTCAGATCCCCTATTCGGCGTTGGAACGCAAGCACGAGAAGGTCATCTCTGACGTGGCCAAGGCCGGCGCCGGAACCATCATCCGCGGCGGCGTGGCCCGGGGCGCTCCCGGAGACGCGGGCCTGGGCAAAGAGGAACGGTGGCAAATATGGGATAAAGCCAAGCTGGCGGAACTGTGCGAGCCCGGAGAAAGCCGAACGACCTTCCTGCTGCGCTTCACGCTCTCTCACCCGGACCTGCACACCACCATCGTCGGAACGATCAACCCCGGCCACCTAGCGGACAACGTCAAAACCGCGCGCAAGGGCCCGTTGGCACCCAAAGTTTACGAGGAAGCGAAACGACGGCTTGCCGCCGCGGGCGAGAAGCCTTGAACGGTTGAAATAGGCGCCAATTTCAGGAAACTACTGCAACTGCCTGAATCCTAGTCCGCCCAAGCAGCGACTTCTTATGGGCACATCCATCAACTAGCATCCAGGGATGCGGCGCGGAAAACAAAGGGGTTTCTCGCTTCTTTAGTATCAAAGGCGAGGTAAATAGATATGCCCTTATGTTTGATGCCGGCACTGAAAAATACATTTTGGCGATCTTCGCCTCGCCGGATCAGAAGAACATCAGGCCGGCCATCAAAGCTCGCTAGTATGCAGTCGGTAGATCCGGGTCGAGTACGAGCCCTTGCGCGCCTTTTCCTTGCCGTGATAAGGATCCTTGATGGTGGCGACGAGAGTGAAGTTCCTGGAAGGCAAGGTGCCGTCCGGGGTGTAGCGCTTCAAGAAAGGCAAAAAATCTTCACAGCCGATCACGTACTCGATATTGCGTTTCTTGAGGATTCCGAGCAGTGCGGCGTAAGCCTCGCTGGGCGATGGATATTCCTCGGCGGGATCAAGCATATCCGTCAATTCCGCTAATCTCCCTAGATAATACTGGCCGCAAAAGTAGGGCTGATCCGCAAAGGCCTGCCAATAAAAAACCGATCCGAGGACGACGCTTCCTGTGGGGATGTTCGCGCGCAGCTTGGCGTTGTAAGCGGCTGTATCGAGGTCCCTGTTTTTGTAGAGGATGCCGCCATATTCACCGGAGACGACCAGCAGAATTACGGCGCTGAGGCCGATGCCCCAAGCAGGGCGCAGCTCGCTGAGGCGCCGGAAACCCAGCGCGCACAGGACGGAAAGATAGGGTGCATAGATCAGGATGTAGCGCTCCCGGGTCGTGCGTTCCAAGAGGGAGAGGACGACAAAGAGAATGGCAAGCCATTGCAGCATCACCGCCAGCGCTGGGCGTTCCCGAGACGGCTTGGGGGCCCGAAGCGCTACGGGGATCAAAACCAACCATAGACTGACATCCAGAGCTCCCGCCCAGCGCCCGGAAAAATGTGCGAAACGCCAGACTTCCGAGGCCAGGGTTTTCCAGGTGTACTCGCCTCCGTCTTGAGCAGCCATGTGCAGGAGGCTTGAGCGGTAGTTATCCAGTCCCACAGGCAGGACGTTCAGGCTGCACCACTCGACGAAGGCGATGAGGCAGCCCGCTCCTAAAGCGAGCCATAGCCGCAGTTCCCCCCTTCGTTTTGATAGCAGCAGCGCTGCCCAGGTGATGAGGACGATTTGGATGCAGCGGTAATGCACATCCACGGCAAGTCCACAGCAAAGGCCGGCCCGAAAAGCGTCACCCCCCCCCCCCC
>JAHFOS010000160.1:0-3669 GCA_023261545.1 bacterium | reverse complement strand
TGATCGTGGCGGTGTACGCGCCATCGTTGAAGTACCAGAACGGCGAGGAGACGGCGAGGAAGAAGGTGCTCAGGCGGGCGATGGTGGGGTCGAACCAAGACTTGGCCCAGCGGTAAAGCAGGAACAGCAGCAGGAGGCCGCTGGCGTAGGGCACCAGCCGGACTGAGGAGCTGTTCAGGCCAAAAACCTGGTAAAAGCAATGGTGGATCAGGAGCAAAATGCGACCCATACCGATGGACCACCCCCCACCCCAGAGAAGTTCGGGCGCCGTTGGGTTGTAGTGTATAAGGTTAAAGTTATAGGCATATAAGCTGCACCAGGATGAAGTGAAGCCAGGAATTCTTAATTTATCCAGGAAGAAAAGCTGCAGCAGGAGGAAGGCAAAAGCCATAGCCAGCAGCAATTTTCCATCAAGAACCGCGGTGCGCACTCGCCAGCCTAGTCGAACTCTAAGGGGAGAAGGTCGAGGATTCACCACAATGAAATAATTTTTATTTTTGCAACTCGCCAAGTGACGGATTTTAGCGGAGTTGGCTTGCTCGGCAACCCGTGATCCTAAAGGCGTGGCGAAGCTTGAACTCGATAACGTGGGCGGCCGGCTCCGCCCATCATGTTTGCGCTTTGATTTTTGCGGACAGCCGGTAAAATTCGGGAGGCCCCCTGTGAAGTCAGCTTGAGTAGGATCGAAAAATTGCTGAGCCAGATCCTTTCGGGTCAATCGGATGCCAACGTTCCATTTTCCGCACTTTGCAATCTGATGCGCCGGCTAGGATTTGAGTATCGGATTGTCGGCAGTCATCACATTTACAACAAAAGTGGCGTGAATGAGGTGATCAACTCTCCAGGTCGAGCAAGGCAAGGCAAGACTGCCCAGGATAGACGGAAGACCATGTAAAACCAGTCCGGGTGAGGGGCTCTCCTGTACAATCTCATCTTGGCCCCGATAGCTGAGGTCTGTGCGCTTCAGGGGGTGCGCAAGCCCGCTCGATGATGCCAAGATGACCCAAAAGATATTGTATCCCCTTGAAAATAAATGGCGTTGCAACGGGCTGTAACTTGCGGCTGCATTCTCACCGCGTCCGCTGGCCCGCATTGACACACCCCTGACCCCGTAAAAATGGCGGCTTCCTCACTGCCTGCGGACCTAGAAGGAAAGCGAAACGATTGAATCCGGTGCTGGAGGCGGTGTTCTTTTATCTCTTCGCTGGCGGGGCCATCGCTGCCGCTCTCGGCGTGGCTTTCGCGCGCGTGCCGTTGTACGCCGTGCTCTCCCTGGTTCTGGCCATGGGCTTCATCGCCGGGCTTTTTGCCTTGCTCCAGGCTACCCTGGTGGCTTGGATCCTGCTGCTCGTCTATGCGGGCGCGGTGCTGGTGCTCTTCGTCTTCGTCGTCATGCTGCTGCAACTCGATAAGGCGGAGCCGGGCGCCCATCCGGCGTCCAAGGCCATGGCCGCCCTGGTTGCTGGCGGCGTCTTTGCCGTGCTCATGACCTTGGGTCGGCCCGTGACCGGAATTCCCGCCATGAACGCCGATCCGCAAATTTCCGGTGGCACGGAAGCTATCGCGCGCCTGCTTTTTAACCGCTACCTGGTGCCCTTCGAGCTCACCTCGGTGCTGTTGCTCGCGGCGGTGCTCAGCATCGTGGTGCTGGCCAAGAAGGCGAAGGCGTGATCGGCCCCGAGCATTATTTCACCCTGAGTGCCGCCCTTTTCGCCATCGGCCTGTTCGGGCTGCTCACGCGCCGCAACTCGCTGCTGGTGCTGCTCTCTATCGAACTGATGCTCAACGCGGCCAACCTTTCCTTCGTGTCGCTGGCGGCTCACCGCGGCGACCTCGCCGGGCAGGCGGTGGTGTTTTTCACCATGCTGGTGGCCGCCGCCGAAGTGACGGTGGGCCTGGCCATCATCATGCTGCTCTTTCGCAAGCACGGCAGCGTGTCCACCGAAGCGGCGCGCAACCTCAAATGGTAAGCGCGGCAGGCCTCTCGCACGCGGCGCTGGCCGTGGCTGCCAGCGGCGGCACGGAAGGCGCCCTCGTGAGCCCCTGGCTGCCGGGCGTCGCGCTCTTCGCGCCGTTGGCCGCCGTCGTGATCATCACTTTCATCACGCAGCGCGAGAAGCACCTTTCCGGGTTCATCGCCGCGCTTTGCATGACCCTTTCTTTTGGAGCCGCGACCAAGCTTTTCTTTCAGGCTCGCCACGGCATGATCCAGCTTCCTCAGGAGATCTCCTGGACCTGGCTCTCGGTCCCAGGCATGGTGATCCCCTTCGGCTACCGCCTGGACCCGTTGTCGCTGCTGATGCTGCTGGTGGTGACCGGGGTGGCCACCTGCATCTTCATCTACTCCCACGGCTACATGAAAGACGAACCTGGATACAGCCGCTATTTCACTTATCTCTCGCTGTTTTCCTTCTCCATGATCGGCATCGTGCTGGCCAACAACATGGCCATGCTGTTCATCTTCTGGGAGCTCGTGGCCGTGAGTTCGTACCTGCTCATCGGCTACTGGTATGAAAAACCCTCCGCCGGAGCGGCCAGCATCAAAGCCTTCATCGTGAACCGCATCGCCGACTTCGGCATGCTCATCGGCATCCTCATGGTCTGGAGCCTGAGCGGAGCCGGCGGCGCGCCGCGCACCTTCCATTTCGGCGACATGGAGGCGCAGATCCGCGCCGCGCTGCTCTCGGGCGCCCTCGACCCCTCGCTGCTGGCCGTCGCCGCGCTGCTGGTTTTCTGTGGCGTGGTGGGCAAGTCGGCGCAGTTCCCGCTCTATGTGTGGCTGCCGGACGCCATGGAGGGCCCGACTCCCGTGAGCGCCCTGATGCACGCCGCCACCATGGTGGCGGCGGGGGTTTACTTGTTCTGCCGTGTTTTCTTCCTCGTGGACCAACTGCCCGGGGCGCTGGCCTTCATCTCCTGGATCGGCGTCATCACCGCGCTTCTGGCCGGGTTGCTGGCCCTGGTGCAGAACGACCTCAAGAAGATCCTCGCCTATTCCACGGTGAGCCAGCTCGGCTACATGGTCATGGCGCTGGGCCTGTGCAGTTCGACGGCGGCCATGTATCACCTCAGCACCCACGCCTTCTTCAAGGCGCTGCTGTTCCTCGGCGCCGGCTCGGTGATCCACGGGCTCCACACCCAGGACATCTGGGAAATGGGCCACGTCTGGAAGAAGATGCCTTGGACGGCGGGCTGCTTCATCATCGCCACCCTGGCGCTGTGCGGGATCTGGCCGCTCTCCGGACATTTCAGCAAGGATGAAATCCTGGTGCTGGCCAGCCATTCCGGTTCTGACGTGTATTACGTGGCGCTGTTTGCCGCCGGGCTCACGGCTTTTTACATGGCGCGCGCGGTGTGCGTGACCTTCTTCGGGCCGCAGCGCGGCCACCACCACGCCCATGAGTCGCCGCTGGTGATGCTGCTGCCCATGGTCATCCTGGCCGTGCTATCGGTATTTGCCGGATTCTTCGAGCTCCCGGATTTCCTCGAAAAGGGTTACCACCCGCTCCACGACATGACGGTGGTTTATACCGCCACGAGCATTTCCGTTGCCGGCTTGCTGCTGGGCTCCATGCTCTACCTCAAAGCCGGCACCGTGGACCCGCTCATCGAGGTGCTCAAAGGCTTCTATAGGTTCCTGAAGCACGGCTACCACCTTGAGGACTTTTA
>JAHFOS010000269.1 GCA_023261545.1 bacterium | reverse complement strand
ATGTGGAGAACCAAAAATGGTAATAGGAGGGTACAATTGTAAAGGATCAAGTAATACGTTAAACCGAAGGTGCATCTCTAGGGTAATCGATCTGTTACCCTATATGAGGGGATCGATAAGCTGTAGTTCATGAGTTTGGCCATGTTATCGGATTTGTGCGGAATCCGGTCCATTAGATCCACCGTTCCGTTAGCATTGGATCCACCCTTCCGGGGGGATTGGATCCAGGGTTCCGCTCGCATTGGATCCCCTTTAGGGCCTTTTCCCGGAATGGTGGATCCAATGGCGTGGAATCCCTTGATTTGACCTGAGATAGCGCGGCAGCGCGGCCGGTTTTCCCTTGTTTCCTTTTGGGCTTTCCAAAAGGAGGCCATTTGGCCAAGGACCGACTGCCGATGCGTAAAATCCGTGATATCCTGCGTGCCCATTTTGATGGCAGGCTGTCCACTCGCCAGAGCGCGCTTGCCCTGAAGGTTTCTCGGGGTGCGGTGCTGCACTGCCTCGAACGCTTTCGTGAAAGCGGCCTTTTCTATCCGCTTCCCGATGGACTCGGCGACCTGGAACTGGAGGCGCGGCTCTACCCGTCCACCCCCACCGCCGTCCTTTTCCGGAAACCCCATCTCACCAAGGAGGAGTGCGGGGTCATCCACCGCGAGCTCACAAGGACGGGGGTAACTCTCCAGTTACTCTGGGAGGAATACCGCGCCCAGAGCCCTCATGGCCTCGGCTATTCCTGGTTCTGCGAGCAATACGGTCGCTACAAGAAAAGCCTCGGGCTCTCCTTCCGCAACACCTACAAGGGCGGCGAAATGTCCTTCATGGACTACAGCGGAAAGAAGCGGGACATCGTGGACCGCGCAACCGGCGAAGTACGGGAGGTGGAGCTGTTCGTCTGGTGTTGGGGCGCAAGCAATTTCACCTACTGGGAATTCTCCGAAAGCCAGAAGACCCTGGACTTCCTGGGCTCGCAGGCCCGTGCCTTGGCCTACTTCGGATGCGTTCCCCGCGTGAGTGTGCCCGACAACCTGAAGCCGGCGGTGAACAAGGCCTGCCGCTACGAGCCGGAGCTCAACCTCAGCCACGAGCGGTTCGCCGAGCATTACGGCACGAGCCTGCTCCCGGCCCGGGTGAGGAAGCCCAAGGACAAGGCGAAGGTGGAAGGTGGCGTGCGGCTGGCCCAGCGCTGGCTCCTGGGTCGGCTCCGGGACCGGACCTTCTTCAGCTTGGCGGAGCTCAACGAGGCGGCGCACGGCCTTCTTCAAGCCTTCAACGACAAGGTGATGAAGGGCTATGGCAAGAGCCGCCGCGAAGTCTTCGAGGAACTGGACAGGCCCAATGCCTTGCCGCTGCCGCCGGCTCCCTATGAGATGGGAGTTTGGAGACGACCGGTCCGACTCGGTGTCGATTACCACATCGAGGCCGACGGCAACTTCTACAGCGCGCCCTACACGCTCCGGGGCCGCATCCTGGCCGTCAAAATCAGCGAGCGCCTGGTGGAGGTCTTTCTGGGCGTGGACCGCGTGGCCAGCCACCGACGTCTCTTGGGCAAGCGGCGTCACGCAACGCTTACGGAGCACATGCCGGAGAGCCATCAGAAATACGTCGAGTGGAACTCGGAGCGGGTCGTGGCCTGGGCGGAAAAGATAGGGCCCTCGGCCCACGCCCTGGCAGAGGCGATGCTCTTGCAGCGGCGGCACCCGCAGCAAGCCTATCGTTCCATCCTCGGCATCACGCGCTTGGAAAAGAACTATGGCAAGGCGCGCGTGGAAAGCGCATGCGCGTTGGCGTTGCGCTACGGCCTCCTCAGTTACAGTGCCGTCGCCGACATCCTGAAGAATGGCCGGGAAAAAGGGCCCACGGGCGAGAAGGCCCCGTCCCGCCATCCCGCAACTCCGCATGAGAACATACGGGGTGCGGGCTATTACCAAGGTCGCCCGAACGAAGGAGAGCGAGATGACATGGACCGTGACGTTGGAAAAGATGAGGACCCTGAAGCTCCTGCACATGGCGGAAGGTCTTGGACGGCGGCTCAAGAAGCGGGAAGAGGAGGGGCTGTCCCATGAGGACTTCCTGGCCCTCTTGGTGGATGACGAGTACCTGGGGCGGCAGCGCAGCCGCCTGGTCCGCCTCCACAAGCGGGCGTCCTTCAAGCTGCGCGCCAGCCTGGAGGAAATCGACTACGAGAGTTCGCGCGGCCTCAAGAAAGCCCGCGTGCTGGAGTTCACGCAATCGGCATGGATAGGCAATCATCAGAACGTGATCATCACGGGAGCGACGGGCGTGGGCAAGACCTACCTCGCCTGCGCCATTGGCAACGAGGGCTGCGGCATGGGGTATCCAGTGGGTTACTTCAGGACGCCGACCCTGCTCCAGAAGATGGTGGAGGTGCGGGGGACCGGAAACTACACGCGGTTCATGGAGAAGCTGCAACGGATCAAGATCCTGATCCTCGACGACCTCGGCATCTCGCCGCTCACGCAGGAGCAGACCGAAGACATCATGGAAATAGTCGAGGCCCGGGATCTGTGCGCGTCGACCATCGTGACCACGCAGCTTCCCAAGGACAAGATCTACACCGCGTTCGCGGATCCGACCCTGGCGGATGCCATCTGCGACCGCCTGTTCCGAGGCGCCATCGACCTCCCACTCAAAGGAGAGTCCCGGCGGAAAGCCACACCCGCCAAAAGTTGAGCATTGGATCCACTCATGCTAACTTTGCCAGACGGCCAGCGTCGCTGCGCTCCGATCTGGATCCAATGACCGGAACGGTGGATCTTTTGGCCGGAATCCGCATTTATTCCAGGCGGTCTCTCAAGTATTGTTCCAACCGGTCCATATTGATGCGTTCTTGGGCCATGGTGTCGCGTTCACGGACGGTGACACCGCCGTCGTTGGCCGTTTCGAAGTCGATTGTGACGCAAAATGGCGTCCCGATTTCATCCTGCCTACGGTACCGTTTCCCAATGCTTTGGGTCACATCATATT
>JAHFOS010000287.1 GCA_023261545.1 bacterium | reverse complement strand
ATCGCGAGTAGATCCTCAAGTCGCTTCCAGAGGGCCTCCCGGCTCGAGGCCAGGCCACTATCCTTCATCCGTTTCTCCAGTCCGCGCCTCCCTCCCTTCAACCGAGCGGGCGGGGGGGGCGCTCACGGTTCCCACCTTGATTCCTTCAGGGAAAAGAGCATAACCATCCCGCATGCCGAGCCCGAAACGATTTCCCTGGGAGCGCGATGGCGAGGTCGTGGCGTTCGAGACGCCCGAGCAGACCCGCATTGAGCACCGGATCGCGCCTTTTGGCGCCCGCATCGCCGCGGCGCTGATGGACTACCTGTTTTTGGGCCTGTTCGGGCTGCTCTTCTGGGTGCTCTTGCTGGTCGGGTTGGCCAGCCTGGGCGTACCGGATGGACGGTTGGTTTTTTTCTATGTGACCGCGGGAGCCATGGCGATTCAGTTCCTCGTGAGCATGTTTTACTTCGTCTGGTACGAGGTGCGCGGCGAGGGGAGGACCTGGGGGAAGAAGCGGATGGGCATTCGAACCGTGATGGCGACGGGGCAGGGGCTCACCCTCTCCGCGGCCCTGGTGCGAAATGTCGCCCGGATCGTGGACAACTTGCCCGTCCTGTGGCTCGTCCCGGCGCTGGTCAAGGGGCACCGACGGCTCGGGGACCTGCTCGCCGGTACCCTGGTCGTCGTGGATGAGCGCGCTTCGGCGACCGAGCCGCCGCCCTCGATGGAAGCCCGCAAGGGGAAGAGCTATCGGGACCTGGTCGATCGCAGGTTCTACTTCACCCAGGAAATGGCCGCTCGACTTTACGCCGACGACCTCAATTTGCTCGAACACCTCGAGGCGCGGGTGGAATCCGCCGCTCCAGCCCAGCAGAAGCGGGTGCGCGAGGAAGTGGCCAAAAAGTACGTGGGGCGCCTGGGGCTCGAGGCCGAAGAAGCGGTGGTGGCAGAGGACCCCGGCAGGTTTCTCGAAGAGCTCTATCTGTTCTTGAAGGACAAATTCGAGGGTCAGGCCTACTGACTCATCCGGTGGTTGGGCTGTGGAGCTCGCCCCAGGAACGGCCCGCCTGGCCGGGAGCACGGCCAAAGTGCCTCCTCGTTCAGCAAAAACACGCCCCGCCCGAAGTGACGGCTCGGATTCAGTTCTTTGCCGGCGAGGGAGTCCACGGAACCGGTGGCGGCAAGGCTCCGGGAAGAGAGCCATGACGCAGTTTCGAGGTCCGAAATGGCGCTGCAAGCTCCAGGATGTCGACAGGGACAGCCGGCTTGAGGTGCTGGAATGACTCTTTTGACCGGACGAGAGCAAAAGCTTCGGAATGTTAGTCACGTGCGGGCACCGACTCGCGGATGTTACCCATAGTTGCGCTCCGCAGCGGCTCTTCCAGTGGCCTTGGCGAAGTTGCATTGTAGCGCGCTTCACACTTCGATCGTTTAGGAACCTTGTAGTTGACTAGTATCTGGAATCAAAAAATTCCAAAAAATCACCGAGTCGATCTAAAGAGATTCGAGAAAGACAACAAGGCCAGCCCCGTCAAATGCAGACAGGCCGTGATCCTATGTGGGCTTTGCGTTCCCATGCAGGGCTTCGAGCTCGCCGGGTCGGAATACTGAATAACCCACGAGGGCGACCGCGGCCCTCAGTATGGCGATTCGCTGATCGCGTCCTTGCCGATTCCGTCCTCACCATTTGATCCAGGAGGCATGCAAGCCCTTGAGGCAATACCCTCCTCTTCGTCCTCGAGGAGCTCATCCAGGTCCAGCTCCACGGCCAATACTCATGAGTTTCGCACCTCGATCCAAGCGGTACTCGATCGCCCGCAAAGGTCAGGGATAAATTTAACGTCTACAGTCCCGACAGCGATTGAATTTGAAGGAAGGTAAATTAGTGACTGATCCGATTCTGTTCTGGAATAGCGTAGCGCAGGAATGCAACCGGCGCGATCACACGGGCGTGATGACTGCACACAATCAGCGCGGGCCGACCTTGTCGTCCAGGGCACTTGCCATTGTGCATATCGCCATGCATGACGCCTATGTGCTTGCTCGCGCTGGCGCGAGCTCCCCGGTAGTTCGCAACGACCCGTACCTGCCCATGGCACAACGCCCCCCCTACTCGCACCCAGGGGGCGGCGCGCCGGCGGAGGACATAGCTGCTTCCGCTGTCGGCGCCGCTGCCGCTGTCGCGCTGCTCAACCTCTATCCTGCGTTGGCCGGCCACATCAATACTCAGTTTGCCGTGTTCAGTGCTCAGCGCGCAGCCGACCACGCGGCGCATCGCTTCGGCAGCGCCGTCGGGCACAATGTCCTGGCCCTACGCGTCAATGACGGAGCCCAACCCGACCCCGATGATTCGATTCCAGATTATATAAGCTCGCCCGCCTATGGCGCGCATCGGGCGGACCCGCTCGACGTCGGTCAGGGATTTTTGGGAGTGCGCCATGGCTTCGTGCGACCGTTTGCGGTTTCATCCTTCCACAATCTGGCAAAATATCCCGCATTCGGATCCGCCAACTACCTAAAGGACCATCGAGAGGTCAGGCTCAAGGGAGCGACCGCGTCCTATCCGGCGAGCACGCGGACTCCGTTAGAAACCGTGATGGGTATTTTCTGGGCCTATGACGGCGTCAAGGACATAGGCACGCCGCCGCGACTATACAATCAAATCCTTCAGGTCATATCGACGAGCAAGGGTCTTACGCCCGAGCAGAACGCGCGCCTGTTTCTGCTCGCAAATATCGCCATGGGCGACGCGGGGATTCTCGCCTGGTTCTACAAGTACCATTTCGATCTTTGGCGCCCGATCGTGGGTATTCGTGAATTTGATACTGACATGGGGCCGGGTGCGAGCGCTCCTGGCTCGACACTCAGTCCGGACTGCGATCCTTTCTGGCGGCCGCTGGGGGCACCCAAGACGAACAATCGGGATGAACGGGTGCGTAGTTTCACGCCGCCTTTTCCTGCCTATCCATCGGGCCACGCAACGTTTGGAGCGGCAGCGTTTCATGCGGCGCGACTCTA
>JAHFOS010000159.1 GCA_023261545.1 bacterium | reverse complement strand
TTTGAGGAGTACCTTCCCCAATGGCGGCCCGCTACACCAAATAGGAGCTGGAGGTTTTCAAGAAAAAACTTGCGGCCATGAAGGTGATGCTGATTGAGGATGTTCAGCACATCGAAAAGGAAGCGCACCAGGTCATGCAAGGTGCTGCGGGTGTGCCCCTCAACCACCTTGCTGATGCCGGTTCCGACACTTTCGAGGAGGAGCTTTTCATGGAGCACCTTGAAAATGAGGAAAACCTGGTGTACGAGATCGAGGAGTCTTTGCAACGCATCGCCAAAGGCGACTACGGCATCTGCCTGGGTTGCGAGAAGAAGATCCCCAAAGCCCGGCTTGAGGCCATCCCCTACGCCCAATACTGCGTGGCCTGCAAGGAAGAGATGGAGAAAGAGCGCAAAGTAGAGCGCGAATCCCCGGTTTGATTTTATCGCTGCGAGCGCATAGCTCCGCTTTTCTTTTCGGCTTTCTGGTGCCAGCCATAGCGGTGCTGGTCGCGGATCTTGCCAGCAAGTCGTTTTTTTTCAAATGGTTGGGTTATCACGAACGCTTTAGCGTTTTTGAGCCCCTTCTTTATTTCACAACCGTGACTAATCAGGGGGTGGCGTGGGGTATCTTCCCATGGGCCCACCGGCTGTTGCTTCTCCTGATTCCCTTGCTGCTGGCGGGTATTTTCATCCACGCATGGCGCGCGCGGAAAGCAGATACCTTCCAATTGATCTGCCTGGGAGCAATTTTCGGCGGCGCGGCTGGCAACTACTATGATCGCCTGGTCCATGGCGCGGTGCGCGACTTCATTGACGTGAAGTTCGGCGCGCTTTACGACTTTCCCATCTTCAATCTGGCCGATGCCGCCATCTCCATCTCCGTGGCGCTGATGCTGCTGCGGCAATTTCTGGTGCGCCAGCGTCCGCCGGTGTCATGAGCGCCGCGTGGATCCCGCACTCCAGGCCCACCGTGGGCCGTGAGGAAGCCGAGGCCTGCCGGCGCGTCCTGACCAGCGGGCGGCTGGCGGCTGGACCCGAGGCGGAAGCCTTCGCCCAGGAGCTTGCCGCGCATTTCGGGCGACGCTACGTCCTTCTGACTTCCAGTGGTGCCGCGGCGTTGCACCTGGCGCTTTTAGCTTTGGGTTGCGGGGAAAAAACCCGGGTGGCGCTTCCGAGCTACGTCTGCGCGGCGGTTCTCAATGCGGTGCGCGCCACCGGAGCCGAGGGCGTTCTGATCGACAATCCGTTTCAAGGTTTTCTCGCGGAGCCTCATGGGAAAGGCTTGCCATCCGGTCCGGCGCTGGTTGTCTATCCCCAGCTTTTCGGCGTCGTTTCCCGGTTGCGCTTTCCTTCAAGGGTCAACCTCATCGAGGACTGCGCCATGGCCTTGGGCGCGGGAGCCTTGCGCCAGGGGCGGTTGGCCATCGCCTCTTTTTACGCCACAAAAATGATGACCACGGGCCAGGGCGGGGCTGTTTTCACCGACGAGCGCGATCTCTTCGAGGCCCTGCGGGATCTGAGCGAATACGATAACCGCGAGGATTACCGCCCGCGCCACAACTACGCCATGACGGACCTCGCCGCCGCCATGGGTCGCGCCCAGCTCAAGAAACTCGACGGCTTCCTCACCCGCCGCCGTGAGCTCACTGAACTCTACGACGCGGAAATCGGACGCCGCCATCCCGAGCTTCTGGCCTTTCCCGGCGGGCTCGAGCGGCGTTTTCCCAAGGCCGCGTTTTTTCGCTACTGGGTGCGAGTCGGAAATTTAGAGGAATGCGCGGCCCAACTGCGCGCCCGCGGTATCGAGGCCAAACCGCCGGTGTTCCGCCCCTTGCATCGCTATTTAGGACGCCCCGACCGCGCCTTCCCCGCCGCCGCCGCGGCTCAGGACAGCTTTCTCTCGATCCCCTGCTACCCCAGCCTGCGCGACGGAGTCGCGCGCCGCGTGGCGCGCGAAGTGTGCCGCGTGGCCAGGGCTACTTTCATAAAAACGTGAAGGAAATGAAGCCGGTCCCAGGCCGGTTCATGGAGCTGGCGCGGCCAGCGCACGGGATAATCCCAGTAAGAAATCGCGATTGTCACAGCTCACGTAGCGCAAGCTCCCGCCCATGCGGCTGAAGGTCTTGAGATAGCGCATGTAGTAGGCGGGATGCTCCAGCGGCGGCTCTCCTTGGCGCTGCCAATCCCAGGTCATGGGGGCGAGGTCCACCACCACCATGTGATGGCGTTCCATGCGCCGGCCCTCCTGGAGCAGCAGGTTTTGGACCATGGACAGCGACTTTTCGAAGATCATGGGCGACATCACGGCGGAGCCCACGGAGAGATAGACGCCGTCTTCAAGTCCGGAAACAGAATTCGCGAAGGATAGGAAGTCGCGCTCGGCGGCCCTCCCCAGGGCGGCGCAATTGTTGAGCGGGTGTTCGTAGATGATGTCGTGGCCGATCATGGGGTGCCCGGTGAAAGGAACACCCAGGCGATGACAGGTCGTCTGGACGCTATAAGATTTGAAGGGATGAGGGATCTTGAGAACGCCGGGCTGTAATTCGAAGCGGCGCACAGCCCAGGCGAAGTCAGCAGCCGCGGCGGCCTTCTGGGGATCATGGTCCAATTGCTCGATAGCTTGGCCGCGCAGTTCCTCCAAGGACGGGACGACGATGCCCTCGCGCTCGATCATGGCTCCCACCGACTCTCCGTAGCCCAGGCCCTCGTAGGCGCCGGCGACCAGGGCCAGGTTGAGGTGGAAGCCCGTCTCCTGCCAGATGCCGAACTGGCCTTGATGGACATAGCGGCGCACGTCTTCGCCGCTCTTTCCCTGCCAGGCGAACTCCCAATCGTGGATGATCCCGGCCCCGTTGGTGGCGAGGTGGGTGAGCCATCCGCGTTCCACCAGCCGCCCGAGCACGGAACCAAGGCCGTTCTTGATGGTGTGGGCGCCAAAAGCCAGAATGACGGCGCGATTTTTGCGCCGCGCCTCCCGGATGCGCGCGGCGGACTCCAGGATGGCTGCCTCGGCCTCCGCCGCCAGCGCGCGCGGCGGACTATCGGGATCGAGGTGATCGCGCGCCACGTCCAGTTTATTGGATCTCTGGCCCAACGGCGCCAGCTTCAGGCGCGAGCGGTCGAGTTGGGGGTAGGGCATGGATTTAAGGTACGGCGAAAATGGCGGATAAGATTCCGCGCAGGTTGGTGTAATCAGCCACCAGGAGATCCGCCCCGGCGCGGATGAGGCGCCGGCGCTTCTGAAGGTTCCAGCCGTAGCGGCGCACCTCATCCGAAGCCACGCCCAGACACAGGGCCCCGGCGCGGCGACCCTCCTGGAGCTCCACGGGCCCGTCGCCGATCACGATGAGTTCATCGCCGCGCTGCTGTTCCAGCAGGCGCTGGATGACGCGGCGCTTGGCGTCGCCGATTTCGTTGCCGTGGGAGCCATGGATGCCGCCGTCAAAGTAAGGTGAAAAACCCAGAGCCGCGGTCTCTTGGACGACGTCCTCTTCATCGGTGCCGCTGGCGAGAAAGAGTTGCAACCCCCGTTCCCGCAGCGCGCGCAGGAACTCATGGGATCCGCGGATGATGAAATCCTCCGGTTGGCGCTCGCCATTCTGGAGGAGTCGCCGGTGCTCGCGGACCTTGGCCATGAGGCGTTCCAGATAGCCCTGCTTGTAATGCCCCGGCGTCCCAATCCTTTCGCAGGGCACATATCCGGCCTGTCGGACCATGTTCGCCAGGCCCTGCATCTGCAGGATGGTCTGGCTGCCCACGGTGGCATCAATGAACTCACGCGCTTCACGCTCCACGCGCTCGACCTCCTTCCTCTCCACGCCGTGGAGACGCTCACCCAGGATGCTTTCCACCATGAACCCGAGCATCACCGGCTCCCAGCCTTCGCGCAGCGTAGAGAGGGTGCCGTCGTGATCAAGGATGGCGCAGCGAATCTTGGGCCGAACTTCCACCCCTGAGACCCGCTCGACATCGTTCTCATCCGCTCGCCGTGCCAGGCGCGGGTCCTCGGCGAGCATGGGCCGGTACAGGAAGTTGGCCTCGCGGTTGAGTTCAATAATTTCTTGCGGCTGGGCTGTTCCCGTCTGGCGCAACTTCTTGACCGTCACGGCGGCGGCGAGGTTGGCGAACGCCAGGGCTTCCAGGGATGACGCTCCGGCCGCCAGGGCTGCGCTGAAGGCGGCGATGCAGGCGTCCCCGGCGCCAACGGGATCCACAGATCCGCCGATGAGCACTCCGGGTTGTTCAACCCAGTGATCGCCCCGAGCGAAGATCAAGCCGCATTCGCCGCGCGTCATCAGTACGGGAGCGCCCGTGCGCTGACAGGTCTCGCGCAGGCGCTGGCGGCACACCTCATCATCGCGCGCGTCGAACTCCGGCACGCCGAGCAGGCGGGCGATTTCGCCAGCGTTCATCTTGAGGATCGCGCCGCGCAGCATTTGACCGCCCTCTCGGAAGTCGGCCGTGATGAGTGGGGCTTTTCCCACCAGCAATTTGTTGATCGCGCCGATCATTTCCTCGTCCATGAGCGGGGCGATCATCTGGCGGTTCAGGATGAGAGCGTCGAGTTCAGGGAGCGCCGCGCTCAAAGCGCCGGCTAAGCGGTGTCGGATTTCGGGATCAGGACGATTGCGCGATCCGAAATCCTGGCGGCTCTGCTCCTGGCCATCCAAGTGCGGTTTGGTGAAGACAGCCGTGTCCCAGGCCTGCTCCTGGACGAGCATCCCGGCGCCATCCGCGCCGCAGCGGCCCAAGGTATGGATCAATTCGCGGCCAAAAACGTCGTCACCCACGATCCCGAAAGCGCGAACCTTTGCGACGCCAAGAGCGCGCAGATTTTGCGCGACGTTGCCGGCTCCGCCAAGGGCCGTTCGCGGCGAGCGGCACCAATGCACCTCGTGTCCCGTCTCCAGTGAAAATTCACCTGATTCCTTCTGGAGGTCGTAATAGAAATCCAGGGCGAAGTCGCCGAGGATGCCCACCCGCAACCTGGCGATGGCGGCGCACAATCCTTGAAGCCGGGGTTCTTCAAACCTCATGGCGGCGATTATTCGGTTCGGTAAATCTTCGCCAGTCAGCGCATCCCGCTGCTGCCGGGCGAAGTCCGGCTTGACCAGCGCGGGGCGACGGAAACAATTGCCGCCATGGTTCAGCTAATTCAAAATGCGAATGTTTAAATTGAACCTGGAACTCAGGAACTCAGGAAAAATCAGAATGGCCCGCCGGGGCTTTCTGTTCGAAAAAAGAGGTGGAGATTTTTCTGATGGGTCTTTTTCCCGTTTTCCCGCTTTCCAGATAAAAAATCCCGCGGATTGTCGCGAAGCGGGGATGCGATGAGCAGGAAAGGGACGGGACGCCCGGTGGCTTCAACCTTGGACGACAGGCCGCTTCCGGAGAGTTTCGCCGACGAAGCGGCCTTGGAGGATTTCCTGGCCACGCCTGCGCGCGACCTCATCGCCGATATGGCCCGCGTGGACGGCGATCTCATGATCCTCGGCGTGGGCGGCAAGATGGGCCCCTCGCTGGCGCGCCTGGCGCGCAATGCCATGCCGGGACGGCGCGTCATCGCCGTGGCGCGCTTCAGCGAGGCCGGATTGCGCGAAGAACTCGAACGGCACGGCGTGGAGACCCTGGCTTGCGACCTGCTCGACGCCGCCGCGCTGGAGCGGCTCCCCGATTGCGCCAACGTCATTTTCATGGCGGGCCGCAAGTTCGGCGCCGAGGCCAACAACGCCCTCACCTGGGCCATGAACGTTTACGTGCCGGCCCTGGTGGCCCAGAAATTCCGAGCCGCGCGCATCGTCGCGTTTTCCACCGCCTGCGTGTATTCCTTCGCGCCCGTCGCCAGCCAGGGCGCGGAGGAGGGCGAGGTCTTGAGCCCTCCCGGCGAGTATGCGAATTCCTGCGTTGGCCGCGAGCGCATGTTCGAGTACTTCTCGGGGCTGCACAAAACGCCGGGCCGGCTGTTTCGCCTGAGCTATGCCATTGACATGCGTTACGGCGTGCTGGCGGACGTGGCCGCCAAGGTATGGGCCGGCCAGCCCGTTGATGTGACCATGGGACACGTGAACGTGATCTGGCAGGGCGATGCCAACGCGCAGGCGCTGCGCTGCCTGGCCGCCGCGACGGTGCCCACGTCACCCCTGAACGTGAGCGGCCCCGAGACCACCTCGATCCGCTGGCTGGCGCAGGAGTTTGGGCGCCATTTTCGCAAGCCGGTGCAGATCCAGGGCCAGGAAGCGCCCACCGCCTGGCTGATGAACACCGGCGAGGCCGAGCGCCTTTTCGGCTACCCGCGCGTGCCGTTGGCGCGGCAAATCAGTTGGGTCGCCGACTGGATCGCGCGCGCGCAGCCGTTGCTGGGCAAACCCACCAAATTCGAAGCGCGCGATGGAAAATACTGAGGCACTTCGCCAGACTGCCTGTCTTTGAAATTTAATTTTCCTGAGTTCCTGAGTTCCAGATTCAAATTAAATCTTCACATTTCGGACCTGCTGAACGGTTGCACAGGAGTATTTCATGCCGCTTAAAAGAGATGATCTGCCGCCAGCCGTGCTGTCCTTGCTGGCGCAGGGCACGGTGATCCCGGCGCACCCGCTGGCCTTGAATGCCCGGCGGCAATTCGACCCCCGCCGGCAGCGGGCGCTGACGCGCTACTACGTGGATTCCGGCGCGGGGGGCCTGGCGGTGGGAGTCCACACCACGCAATTCAAGATCCGTGAAGTTGGTCTGTACGAAAAGGTCCTGGCCGCGGCGATGCGGGACAAGGCGGACTGGAGCGAGCGCCCGATGGCGATGATCGCCGGCCTTTGTGGCGCGACCTCCCAAGCCGTCCGCGAGGCGCAAACGTCGGTGGGGTTGGGCTATCACGCCGGATTGCTGAGCCTGGCGGCCATGTCCCAAGCATCCGAAGACGAGTTGATCGCGCATTGCGAAGCCGTGGCGCGGGAGATCCCGCTCATCGGTTTCTATCTGCAGACGGTCGTCGGGGGTCCTGTTCTGTCCAGCGGCTTTTGGCGGCGCTTCGCGAGCCTTCCCAACGTGCTGGCCATCAAAGTGGCGCCCTTCAACCGCTATCGCACCCTGGATGTCGTGCGCGGTCTGATTGACGCGCGCGCGGAGGATCGCGTTTTCCTGTACACCGGCAACGACGATCACATCGTGCTCGATCTGTCCCTGCCGTTCATGGGCATGCGCGACGGGCAACCGGTAACGGCGCGCTTTCGGGGCGGCCTGCTGGGGCATTGGTCGGTGTGGACTTCAAGCGCGGTGCAGTTGCTGGCCGCCATCAAACAGGAGCTGGCGTCGGGGGGAGGGGCGCTGAGCCCGCCATTGCTGGCCCTCGACTCGCGGGTCACGGATTGCAATTCCGCTTTTTTCGACGTCGCCAATAATTTTCACGGCTGCATTGCCGGCTGCCACGAAGTGCTGCGCCGGCAGGGATTGCTGGAAGGCATCTGGTGCCTGGACCCAGTTGAAGGCCTGGGACGCGGGCAGTCCGAGGAGATTGACCGCGTCTATCGCGCGCACGGCGATCTGTCGGACGACGCCTTCGTGCGCAAAAACCTCGACCGCTGGCTGGCCTGAGCGCGGCGGGGCTGCCCCATGCAGCAGCGAAAACTCTCACGCCGCGAACGTTTTTTGACGCTGCCGGCGACGGAATACCAGGTTTATTTGGATGGCTGGCGCGTGCCGTTCATGCTCATCCCGCCGCGAGCGAAGCGATCAACCTGCCGGCCTCTGCCTCGTGCCGCCGCGCACCATCCGCCGCAAGAATCTTCTCGGCTTCCGTTAGTTCCCCCAGGAAGCGGTATCCGTCCAGAACGCGGGGGATCAACGCGTTGAGGTCAGGCCGCTGGTCCTTGCGCAAAAGATGCGAAAGCTCACCGACATCGTAGCCTTCGCCATCCGTTACCCGTGCGCGAAACCGCTCGTAGTCAAGTCCCGGCCCACCACTGTTCCAGAGCTTGATGACCGCCAGCGCACGCACGAGGTCGCGATTGAAGGGCCGGGATGCGATCTCGGCCAGATCGTGGAGGTCCCGGATTTTTGAGCGCTGGCTCGCCGCGCGGATTTTCTCCGCGACGATCTCTTCGAAGGCAAGGCTCGGTATCGCGGCGGGGGCAAATCCGACCAGTTTAAAATAACCCTGGTCGAGCTGCGGGACCGGCTTTACCGGCAGGACGGGCGCTTCCCGCGTGCTGACTTGAAGTTTGATTTTGACGCCTTTCTCGTTTTCCGCATGGGCGCAAACCGGATTGGCCGAGCAGCCTTCATCGGTGAGGTACCAATCCTTGTTCTTATCGAAGCGAAACGAGATGCCGCGATAGGGTTGCGATAGCGCGTCGAGCATCATGAGCATGAGATCGTCAAGTTCGATCCCTGTCCGCCGCGTGAAATCAAGGTCGGTCGAGAGTCTACCACGCGGGCCGAACACCATCTTGCGCAGCATCGTACCGCCCTTGAAGGCAAGATGCTCGGTCAGGCCTTTTTCGTCGAACAGTTGAAGCAGGTGCGTTAGGATCACGTCGTATTCGACACTGCCGATGTCTCTCGCGCCCGAGCGAGCGGCGACCTGGCGAAGCTGGTGGGTCGTCAGCATCAGTTACCGCTTCCCAACCCGATGCGCGGCACTTCGGCCAGCAGGTCTTCGCGGCGCGCGTTGACGAACACTCCCCAGGCGGCGACATAGCCGATATCGCCCTCCCGCCGCTCGGGGCGACCCAAGGTCGAACGCGCGGTTTTCGGGATCGCCTGCCGAATGGACTTGCGTATTTCCTCCGGCAGCGGTTTGTGAACCAGATCGGTCAGAAACCCCAGGCGCTGAAGCAGCGAAACCGATTTCATGGCGGTCGCCGCGGCGAAAAGATCGCCGGGATCGACGTCCGCGGTTGCGACGATCCGGGTGAGTTCCACAGGACCACCGGCGAGTTCTGGACGGTCGGTGCAGTCGATAACGGTCTTTGCGGGTGAGGACAGGGATACGTCGCGGCCGTAAACATGATAGGTCCGGGAGCCGAAGAACTTGCGCGGCGCGACTTTCACGAAGCGGACTTCACTGCCTTCGATGGTTCGCGTCGCAGTCTGCCGCAATACAGCGACGAAGACGGTCATCGGTTTTTGTGTTGTAAAGCCGTGAAACGAGGCTGCCGACCACCAGCCGATATAGGATGGATCTATTGCAGCGGATGCGAGCGCTAGGACGTTGTTTTCGCCAAGGTTTTCGGGGCCGTATTCTGGGGGCAGCAGCATGTAGCGTCCCCCGATAATGCGGGAGAGCCAACCCTTGCGCACGAGGTTGCGGATAACCTTGCGTGCCGATGGCTCGGACCCGAGCAGATCGACAACATCAATAGTGCGCACGATCGCGCGGCCTTGCTCTCGAAAAGAGAGAACCACCTTGCTTTCGGCGGGACCAAGCGTGCGAAGATTTATTTTCATTATGTTTTTGCCCAACAAGGGCTAATTTAATATATGTATTAATCTATGCGCCATGCCAAGATTGTCCGCAATCTCGCGGGGCATCAAGTCGGCGTGACGGCAATCTACTACGGCCGCTACTCCAACCGCAGCCGTGGCCTCCGGAATGAAGGCGGCCCTGCGGCTGGCGCGGAGTCAGGGGCAGGCCGCCCTGCCCAGCGAGGTCGCGATCGCTCCCGAGCCCGAAGGCGCGTGGCGCAACGCGAGCAAGGCGAATTGGGCGCGGTTCATCAAGAAGGTTTAGGAAGCATGGGCGGACTGCACCCGTTGCAACGGATGCGACGGAGGACGTTCATATCATCCATCCATTTCATC
>JAHFOS010000158.1 GCA_023261545.1 bacterium | reverse complement strand
AAAATTCAGAGCTTCCGGCGTTGTCGCCTTGATGGGGTCGGCCACACCCAAAAGCCCGGCCACCTTGCCCTCCAGGGCCACGAACATCACGGTCTGGCCCTCTTGGCGCAGCTTCGCGGCGCTTTCGGCCCATGGGGTCGTGACTATGCCGTGCTCGGCCATAAGCTGGGCGTTGCCCAGCACGATGACCTTGCCATCCACCGATCCCGTGATCCCCCGACCTGGCACGGCTTTGAAATCTACAGCGTTTCCGGGTTTTCCACCGCGTTCCGCGGCGCCCTGGAGGATGGCCTGGGAAAGCGGGTGTTCGCTGCCGCGTTCCAGGCTGGCGGCGAGATACAATAAGTCTTTTTCGGCGAAGCCCGCGGTGCATTCCACGACGAGCAGCTTCGGGCGGCCTGCCGTCAAGGTGCCGGTCTTGTCCACCACCAGCGTATCCGCCCGGCCCAGGACCTCGATGGCTTCCGCGTTCCTGAACAACACACCCTCCCGGGCCGCGCGCCCCACGGCGACCATGATGGAGATGGGCGTGGCCAGTCCCAGGGCGCAGGGACAAGCGATGATGAGCACGGCAACGGCGCTCACCAAAGCATGTGCCAGGCGCGGTTCGGGTCCCCATCCCGCCCATACGAAAAAAGTGAAAATGGCGGCCAGGACCACCGCCGGGACGAAAAAACCGGCCACGGCGTCGGCGAGCCTTTGCACCGGAGCGCGGCTGCGCTGCGCCTCGGCCACCATGGCCACGATACGCGCCAGCAGGGAATCCTCCCCCACCCTTTCCGCCCGCAGGATGAGAGTCCCGTTGCCGTTGATGGTGGCGCCAAAGAGCTTCGCCCCCGGAGCCTTTTCGACGGGCAGCGGCTCGCCGGTCATCATCGCCTCGTCCACGGCGCTGGTCCCCTCCAGGACCACGCCGTCCACGGGAATTTTCTCTCCCGGGCGCACGCGCAGGCGATCTCCGGGCCGGATGCTCTCGATGGCGATATCCTCTTCGCTATCGTCATCCAGAAGGCGTCTTGCGGATTTAGCGGCCATGCCCATGAGCTCGCGCAGCGCAGCGCCGGTGCGGCGGCGGGCGCGCAGCTCGAGCACTTGGCCGAGCAGCACCAGGGTGACGATCATTCCCGCGGACTCGAAATACAGCGCTATTTCCCCGGTTATTCCGCGCAGATCTCCTGGAAAAACACTGGGCGCTAGAAGCCCCACAGCGCTGTAAAAATAGGCCACGGCCACGCCGAGGCCGATGAGCGTGAACATGTTGAGCTTGCGGCGACGCAACGATTGCGCGGCACGGACGAAAATAGGCCAGCCCGCCCAAAAGACGATGGGCGTGGCCAATGCGAATTCGAACCACGCCCTGGTTGCGGCGGTCCAGCCCGGAGAGTAGCCGGAAAACATATCGCCCATAGCGAGGGCGAGTAGCGGCGCCGTCCAGACAGCCGCTACCCCAAAGCGCCGCCGCATGTCTCGATATTCGCCATCGTCTTCTTCCTCCAGCGAGGCTATCAGCGGCTCCAGAGCCATGCCGCAGTCAGGGCAGGCGCCGGGCCCTGGCTGGCGGACCGCCGGGTGCATGGGGCAGGTGTGTATCGCGCTAGTCGGCGCGGGCGACGCGCTTTTTTTTCCGGCGCTGCCGGACGGAATGCCTGCTCTGGCCAGAAAACTCGACGGGTCTTTCTTGAAGATCTCCAGGCAACTGGCGCAGCAGAAGTAATATTTCTCACCGCCGAACTCGTGCGCCCAAGGCGAATTCGCGGCCACTTTCATGCCGCAAACAGGGTCGCGGGGCGACGGCGCGGCAAAAGCCTGAATCATGTCAACGAAAATTGAAAAACGAAATTAATTTGACTCGTCCGAAGAGTGCGTACTTCTGATACTACCGCCCGGTTTTTTCCTGAGTCTCCGAGCCCTCAATCCAGAGTTATCCACAGATTACACAGATATGCACAGATTAAAAAGTCCAGCCCAGATTGTTCATTATCTGTGTTAATCTGTGAAATCTGTGGATAATATTTTCGGCAGCATAATTTACCTACAGCCTTCCCTCAATGCCCCGGCTCCCGGCTGTAGGAGATTTCGATGAAGCGCCGCACCTCGGGGATGGTGCTGTTCTTGAGTTCCTGCGCCGTGCCGCGGAAGATGAAGCGGCCCTTGTAGAGCATGACGATGATATCGGCGAGGTAGAAGGCGCTCTGCATGTCGTGGGTCACCACCACCGAGGTGACATGGCGCTGGTGGTGCGTGCGCTCGATGAGCTCGTTGATCATCTGCGAGTTGATGGGGTCGAGGCCGGTGGTGGGCTCGTCGTAGAGCAGGATCTCGGGGTCGAGAGAGAGCGCGCGCGCGAGTGAGACGCGCTTGCGCATGCCGCCCGAGAGCTCGGCGGGAAACTTGTGATCGATCTGCGTCAGTCCCACGCTTTCCAGGCAGCGGCGCGCGATGGCCAGGATCTCCTGCTCGGGCTTGCGCGTGTGCTCGCGCAGCGGGAAAGCCACGTTCTCGATGATGTTGAGCGAATCGAAAAGCGCGCCCCCCTGGAAGACGAAACCGAAGCGCTGCCGCTGGCGATCGGCTTCGGATGGCGCGTAGCTTTTCCAGGCGCGGCCGTCGAAGAGCACCTGGCCCGCGTCCGGGCTCAGCAAGCCGATCATGAGCTTGAGCGTGACGCTTTTTCCGGTGCCGCTGCCACCGATGATGACCAGCGTCTGCCCTTTGCGCACGTCGAGGTCCACGCCTTTCAGGATCTCCAGGGCATCGAAGCGCTTCCAAGCCCCGCGAAACACGATATGGCTTTCAGGCGAACCAGGCATGCCAGATATGCGAAGCGAGAAGGCTCACGAAGAAATTAGTGACGATGATGGCGATGAAGGCCGCCACGACGGCTTCCATGATGGCCCGGCCCACGCCGGTGGCGCCGCCGCTGCTGTGGAATCCCTTGAAACAGCAGTAGCTGGAGATGATGAGGCCGAAGACGAAGGCCTTGACGATCCCGGTGTAGATGTCGAAAGGCATGAAGTGCTTGAGCGTCTGCAGGGTGTAGTAATGCTCGTTGATGCCGTAAACATGGATGGCGAGATATTTTCCTCCGAGGATGCCGATGACGTCGGAGAGCACGGTGAGCGCGGGCAGCAGCAGGCTGCAGCAGACGATGCGCGGAACGATGAGGTTGCGGGTGGGATTGACGCCGAAGCACTGCAAGGCGTCAATCTGTTCGGTGACGCGCATGGTGCCGATCTCGGCGGTCATGGCCGACCCCACGCGGCACAGGACCATGAGCGCCGTCAGGATGGGGCCGAGCTGGCTCACCATGGGCACGGCGATGAAGGGACCCATCATGGTCTCGATGCCCAGCGAGGAAAATTGCTGGTAGGTCATCACCGCCAGCACCATGCCCACGAAAGCCCCGACGATGAGCACGATGGGGATGGACTTCACGCCGATGATGACGAACTGCTGAAAGAAGAAGGCCCCGCGCGCGTAAGGCGGAAACAGGGCGTCGGTGACATCGCGCAGGAACAGCACGAAGCGGCCCGCCTCGCGCACGCGCCCCATGAAGGGCACGGGAAGGTGATGGCCCGCCATGATCCTCATACTTTTTACGGATTCCTTAATCTGGAACTCAGGAACTCAGGAAAAAATCGCAGGATTCGCTCATTCAGAAAAACAACTCCACGTTGGTCATGGAAATTAAATTTTCCTGAGTTCCTGAGTTCCAGATTCAAATAAACTCTATGCATTTTCAAGTCGCATCTAGCCCATTCCCTCGGCACTTCAGAGCACGCCCTTGGTGCTGGGGATCCCCTTGCCCGTGATGGCCAGCGCGCGGCGCAACGCCACGCCGGTGCCTTTGAACATGGCCTCGATGATATGGTGGGGATTGCGCCCCGTGAGCGCGCGCAGGTGCAGGTTGAAGCGCCCGTGAAAGCTGAGCGCGTAGAAAAAATCGTGCACCAGGTGGATGCTGAGGCCGGTTTCGCCTTCCTGCGTCTCGGGAGCGTCGAAAACCAGGAAGCCGCGGCCGCAGAAATCCACGGCCACCTGCACCAGCGTCTCGTCCATGGGGATGGCGATGTCGCCGAAGCGCTCGATGCCGGCCTTGTCGCCGGCGGCGGCTAGCAGCGACTCGCCCAGCAGGATGGCCACGTCCTCCACCAGATGGTGCGGGCCGGTGCGGTCGCCCTCGGCCTCGACCACCAACCCAAAGCGACCGTGCTTGGCGAAGGCGTGCAGCATGTGGTCGAAGAAACCATGCCCGGTGGCGATGCGCGCCTCGCGAGCCGCATCGAGATCGAGTTCGACGCGAACCCGCGTCTCGGCGGTGCGCCGCTCGGGCAAGCGGGCGCCGCGCCCGACAGACGAGTGTGGTTTTTCTGCTTTAGCCATTTGACCTCCCGCGCTTCTGACGTGTGACACGCGCGCAGCGCAGGCTGGCGGAGCGCGCATGGGCCTCTAAACCCTCGGCACCCGCCACCGCGACGATGGGCGCCAGGTCTTCTTCGAGGGCGGCGCGACTGTACTCGATAAGCGAGCTTGTCTTCAAAAAAGTATAGACGGAGATCCCGCCCGCGAAACGGGCGGCCCCGGCGGTGGGCAAGGTGTGCGATGGCCCCGCCACATAGTCGCCCACGACTTCCGGCGTGTGATGCCCGAGGAAGATGGCCCCGGCGTGGCGCACCTGCTGGAGCAAGCCACGCGGCTGAGCCACGGCGAGTTCCAGGTGCTCGGGAGCGAACTCGTTCACCCAACGCACGCCCTCCGCGAGGTCGCGGCACAGCAGGATGGCCCCGTAACTTTCCAGGCTGCGCCGGGCCGTCTCGCGCCGCGGCAGCGTTTCGAGCTGGCGCGCGACTTCGCTCTCCACGCTGGCCGCCAAGCGGCGGCTCGGGGTGAACAGCAGTGCGGCGGCCAGGGCGTCATGCTCCGCCTGGGCCAGGAGATCGGCGGCCAGATGGGCCGCGCAGGCGCTCTCGTCCGCCAGCACGGCGATTTCGCTAGGTCCCGCCATCATGTCAATGTCCACCTCGCCGTAGAGCTCGCGTTTGGCGGCCTGCACGAAAACATTGCCGGGCCCCACGATCTTATGGCAGCGCGGCAGGCGCTCGGTGCCGAGCGCCAAGGCGGCGATGCCCTGCGCCCCGCCGGCGCGGTAAACCTGCTGGACCCCGGCCAGCTCCAGCGCCCGCAGCAACGCCGGATGCAAACGGCCCCCGGGGCCGCAGGGCGTGGCCACCGCCAGCTCGCGCACGCCCGCCACCCGCGCCGGCACCACGTTCATGAGCGCCGTGCTGATGAGCGGCGTGGCGGCCCCCGATCCTCCGGGAACGTAGGCGCCGACGCGCTCCAGGGGCGTGAAGCGTATCCCAAGACGCCGGCCCTTCCCGCCCTGCCCCCTGGGCAGCCAGCTCTCCAAGCGCGGCATGCAGGCCTCGGCGTAGGCGGCGATGCGCCGCTCCATGAGCCGCAAGGCCTTTTCCATCTCGGGAGTCACCTCGCGCCGCGCGCGCGCGAACTCCTTTTTCGTGACGAGCAAGGCGTCCGGCGTGATGTCGCCGCCATCGGTGCGGCGCGCGACCTCGCAGACGGCCCGGTCCCCACCGCCGCGCACCCGGCGAATGATCTCGCGCGCGATTTCGGTGGCGCTCTGGGGGGAGCCGAAGGTGTCGAAACGCACACCGCCCGCATCCGGCTCCCAGCGCTGTTGGAGCTTGCGCAGGTGTTCACGCACCCGCGCCGCGCCGGCAAGGGTCCTCATTTCAAGGCGTCGGACAGTCGAGGGACATGATATCGCGCAGGATGCCGTCCGGGGCACGGAGATCACGGCGGAACTCGCGCTTCACATCTCCCGGAAGGTCGGCCACCACTTTGATCTCATCGCGCAACACATCCTTGGCCTCATAGGGCAATTCCTGAGCCTCCCGCACTTCGCGGCGAAACTCGTGCACCACGTCCTGCTTGAGGCCCGGCCACTGGCAGCAACCGCCCAGCGGCAATGCAACCAGGATGAGGATCCAACGCGACATCGCGTACATTTTAGGCCTCGCGTCCTCCCGTCAAAACGCCTTCTTGAAGCCGGCGGTAGAAATCAGCCAAGGCGCGCGCGCCGCCGCGCTCATAGGTCTCCAGCGCGGCGGTGCCGACCACGGCCATTTCGGCTTTGCCGCGGAGGAAAGCGACATCCGCGGGCGCGCGCACACCAAAGCCCAGCGCCCTCGGAAGCGGGCTCACCGCGCCCACGTCCCTCAAAAAATCCTCAACCGAACCGCCGAAGTCCGTCTTGAGGCCGGTCACGCCCTTGCGCGCCGCGCAGTAGATGAGCCCCCTGGCTTGGCGCGCCACTTCGCGCTTGCGTTCCAGGGTGGTGTTGGGCGTAAGGATCAGCACCCCGGACATCCCCAGGGCCTGCGCCCGTCCGTAGAGATCAGCGCCGAGTTCGGGGGGAAGATCGGCGAGGATGAAACCCGCGGCGCCCACGGCGGCCAACTTTTCAAGGAATCGGCCTTCTCCCATGTGGAATACCGTGTTGCAATAGCCCATCATCAAAAGCGGGCCGGGAAGGATATTGCGCGCCCGGGCCATGAGGTCGAAACAGGCGGAAACACGGGTGCCGCGCTCCAACGCCGTTTGGTTGGCGCGCGCGAAGACCGGGCCATCGGCGACCGGCTCGCTGAAGGGGAATTGGACCTCGACGAGATCCACGCCGCCTTCCCGCATGGCCTCGAGCATGTGCAGGTTGTCGTCGAAGGAGGGATAACCCGCGACGAGGTGCGCCATGAGCAGCAGGGGCTTGCTCGCCAACGCGCGGCGCAGGCTTTGCTCTAGCGTCTCAACCACCGGCCTTGCGCTTCAGGTATTCGAGCCAGCTCGCGTCGCCGAGGGCCTCGGCCACGGTGAAGATATCCTTGTCCCCGCGCCCCGACATGCTGATGAGCACGCGCTCGCCGCTCTTGAGCTGGCGGGCCTCGCGGTAGGCCGCCGCGAAAGCGTGCGCGCTTTCGAGGGCGGGAATCAGCCCCTCCAGCCGCATCGTGAGCTTCAGCGCCTCGATGACTTCACCGTCTTCCGCCGCCGTAAAGCGCACGCGACCGCTGTCGGCAAGGTACGCGAGGATGGGGCTGACCCCCACGTAGTCCAACCCCGCCGCCACCGAGTGCGTGTCCACCATCTGGCCGTCCGCATCCTGGAGAAAGTAGCTGCGGTAGCCGGCGACTCCGACGGACCCCTCGCCGCTGGCGATGCGCGAGGCGTGCCGGCCGCTCTTCAGCCCTTTCCCGCCGGCCTCGACGCCCACGAGCTCCACGGGGTCGTCCAAAAAGCCCTGGAAGATCCCCATGGCGTTCGAGCCCCCGCCGACGCAGGCATAGACGCGCTGCGGCAAGCCGCCCTCAAGTTCCAGCAGTTGGGTGCGAGCCTCTTGGCCCACAATGGATTGGAAGTAGCTCACCATCTCGGGAAACGGATGCGGGCCGCAGACGGTGCCGAGCACGTAATGGGTGTCGTCCATGCTGTGCGACCAGTCGCGCAGGCACTCGTTGATGGCGTCCTTCAAGGTGCGCGAGCCGAGCCGCACCGGCTCCACCTCGGCGCCGAGCCGCTCCATCCAGAAGACGTTGGGCCGCTGGCGCTGCACGTCCTCCTCGCCCATGTAGATTTTGCAGCGCAGACCGAAGCGCGCGGCCATGGTGGCGGTGGCCACGCCGTGCTGGCCGGCTCCCGTTTCGGCGATGACGCGCTTCTTGCCCATGCGCAGGGCCAGCAACCCCTGACCCATGACGTTGTTGAGCTTGTGCGATCCGGTGTGATTGAGGTCCTCGCGTTTGGCCAGCAATCGCGCGCCGCCGAGGTGCCGGGAAATGTTGTCGAGCGGCGTGATGGGCGTGGGCCGGCAGGAGTAGCGCGCCATGAGCGTGACGTACTCCGCCCAGAACGCCGGGTCGTCTTTGGCGGCGTAGAAGGCGGCGGTCAGCTCCGCGATACAGGAGTGCAACACCTCGGGGATGTATGCGCCGCCGTAGGGACCGTAGCGGCCGGATCGGGAGGAAAAAAGGTTCATACGAAAAATCGCGGCCTAACGACCCCGCGCCAAAGGCCGAAGCCAGTCAGGGGGTATATTTGGGCTCCTGGACAATGATGTCCACGCGCCGGTTCTTCGCGCGGTTGGCATCGCTATCGTTGCGCTCGGCGGGGTGGTATTCGCCGTAGCCGCCCATGGAGAACCGCTCGGCTTTGAGGGTGGGTTTCTCCAACAGTTGCTTGAGAACGCTTGAGGCCTGGGCCGCCGAAAGCTCCCAATTCGAGGGGAACTTCCCGAGCGCCACCTCGGTATCAGCGGTATGACCTTCGATGGCCACGCGGTTGGAGAAGCTTTCGAGGACCTCGCTGACCTGTTCAAGGGTCGGCAGGGCCTGGGGCCGTAAGGCCGCCTCGCCGGGTTTGAAGGCCAGGTCGGTGGGAAGATGGATGACCAAACCCACGCCTGACACGATTTCGACATCCAATTCCCCACCCAATTGCTTCGAGGGCGGCAGTTCCTGGATCTTGCTGAGCAAAAGAGTCCGGGCCCTTATCATGTTGCGCTTGACGCGCTTGCGGTAGCTGTCCTCCGAAGAAGTGCGAATCCCGAGGCTGATGGTATTGCCGCTGTTTTGCAGGATATCAGGGGCTCCGGCGATGAGGCCGCCGCTGGTGGGAATCCCCGTCACTCCCAAAGCCGACATGATGGACGCGGCCACCTCCGCGACGCTCGCCTCCTCCGCCATGGACAGGGCGTAGAGCATGACGAAAACGCAGAACAGCAGGGTCATGAAGTCGGCGTAAGAGACGAGCCAACGCTCCAGGTTGACTCCCTCCCCGTGGCCGCCGCCACCGCCGTGACCATGGCCTTTAGACATGGAACATTGGCTCGCGCATGAGAATGGTTCTCAGAAGCATTGGAAGGACTTGAGCTCTTCCTGGATGATCATGGGGTGCTTGCCCTGGACGATGCTGAGGACCCCTTTGAGGATCATCTGCCGGGCTTTCCTCTTGTCGGCGGCCCGCGCCTTGAGCTTATTTCCAAAGGGGATGAAAATGAGATTGGCGGCACCTACGCCGTAGATGGTGGCCACGAAAGCCACCGCGATACCCGAGCCCATTTCCTCGGTACCCGAGCCCAAAGCCAGACCGTGCATCACGTGGATGAGCCCCAGCACGGCGCCGATGATGCCGATGGTGGGGCAATATCCGCCGCAGGTTTCGTACATCTTGCCGGCGTTGTTCTCTTTTTCCTCGTTAGTCCAAATTTCAGTCTCCATGATGTCCGTGATCTGCTCGATATCCATGCCGTCCACGGCGCACTTCAAGGCCCGGCGCAGGAACAAATCCGGGACTTGTTCGATGGTTTTTTCCAGCACGACGATCCCGTCCCGGCGCGCGGTTTCGGCGTATTGCAGGATGAGCCCCGCCATGACTTTGGCCTGGCTAGTGTCAAAAAAGAAAAGCTCCTTGGTCAAGGCCAATCCTTCCTTCAAGGTGGCCGTGGGCGTGCTGAGCAGCATGGCGCCGATGCTTCCACCCAGCACGATGACGAAAGCCGTGAACTGGAGGATGGAGTGCATCGGGAGCCCTTCCATGGCCGCACCCCCGAAAACGGCGCCAATGCCGAGCACCAAACCAATAACACTAGATAGATCCATGTGCTTTATCCCAGGTGGGAACGTCGAATGAGGCGCATAATATATCGGGTCCTTCCGCTATTCTATAGGGCCTCGCGGATCTCCAAAAAGACGCCGCGCCGT
>JAHFOS010000268.1 GCA_023261545.1 bacterium | reverse complement strand
GCTCGCGGCGGCGCTCAACCTGGTGCTCTGCCAGTCGCTGCTCGAGAAGGTGGGCGGCGGCCGCGTGCCCGCCTATGAGATCATGAAGGTGAACTCGGGCATGCGCAACCTCATCCGCGAGAACCGCCTGCAACAGTTGCCCTCCGCCATCCAGACCAGCGGCAACGAGGGAAATCTGCTGCTGGACGACTACCTCTTCAACCTGCTCATCCGCAACCGCGTCACCGAGGAGGCCGTCATGGAGCGCTGCCAGGACATCAAGGCCCTCTCGCTGCGCATCAAGACCTGGAGGGAAGAGCAGGCCAAGGCGGCGCGCAAAGGGCGCTGACGCGGCGCCCGGCCCGCGAATCCAAGACGGATTCGCCGCAATTTTTCAGCCCGCGCTCGGCCCCTGGCTCGAAACCGCCTTGCGCATCATGTCTTTCTCTTCCATGAGCCGCTTCTTGTCGCGGTCTATCCTCACGATATGCAGCTTCAGGCGCAGGTTATCAATGATGAGGAAGACCAGCGACAGCAAAAGAAAGCCGAGCACGATGACCAGGATCCAGAAACCGGTCTTGGGCTTGTCTTTGAGCCAGTCGAGGATCCCCAAGTAAGTCTGCATCGTTGGTTGGGCTGGGGCGGTGTGTGGCGGTGCGGTGGAAAAACGCGGCGGCACATTAGTTTGAGCGGCGTTCTTCCTCTGTCAAGGCGATGTCTGTAGCCGGCTCCCTCCCTCGCAAGGCACGGTGTTATCTCGACCATGCGGCCACCTCGCCCATGCCCCCGGAGATCCTGAGCCGCTACGTGGAGCTGCTCGCCTCCCATCCCTGGAACAGCGGCACGCTCTATGCCCTGGGGCTTGAGGCGCGGGCTGAACTCGAGCGCGCGCGCGCGGGGCTGGCGTCGCTGCTCGGAGCGCAACCTTCCGAGCTGGTTTTCACCTCCGGTGGCACCGAGGCGAACAACCTCGCCGTCCACGCCTGCGCGGGCGCGACGAGCGGCGGCAGCGCCTGGGTATCGAGCACCGCGCATCCGAGCTTGGCGAACCCGCTGCGCGGCCTAAGGGATCGGGGTTGGCGCCTATGGGAACTGCCCGTCACCGTTTCAGGAGCCCTTGCCGTGGACCCGTTGGGCACGCTCGAAAAACCTGACCTTGTGGCCGTGGAATGGGTGAACAACGAACTCGGCTTCGTGCAACCCCTGGAAGCGCTGCTCGACGAGGTGGCCCGGCGCGCCCCGCGCGCACGGGTGATCGTGGATGGCGTGCAGGGCTTCGCCAAACTTCCTACTCCCAAACTCGACCGCCTGCACGCCTTTTCCCTGGGCGCCCATAAAATCGGCGGCCCGCCCGGCTGCGGAGCGCTGCTGCTGCACGGCTTTCCCGAGCCGCGCCCACTCATGTTCGGCGGCGGCCAGGAAGGCGGCTGGCGGCCGGGCACCGTGGCCGTCCCCGCCGTCGCGGCGTTCCTGGCGGCGGCGCAACGCGCGCGCGGCCTCGCGGCGCCACCCTGGCCCGGGGAGGTCTTCAGCGGTGCTGCGCCCAAGCCGTTGCGCGATCCCGCCACGCCGTATTCCCCCTATATCTGGACCCTCGACACCTCGCCGGTAGAGGGCGAAGTGCTCATGCACCACCTGGAAGCCAAGGACATCGTCATCGGCCTCGGCAGCGCCTGCAGCTCGCACAAGCGCGGCCTCTCCCCCGCCCACCGCGCCGCGGGCCTCTCCGAACATCAGAGCCGGCGCACCCTGCGCGTGAGCTTCGCCCCCGGCCAGCCAGCCAGCGAAGTGGCCGGTGCGCTGGCCGCGCTGGTGGTCGAGTGGCGCGCGCTGTTGCGCTACTTCAACTAAGATGCCTCCCAGCGTTTTTTTGGTGCGCTATTCCGAGATCGCCCTCAAGGGCGGGAACCGCCCTTGGTTCGAGGACGCCCTGGCGCGGCACATCCGCGGGTTCCTCAAGGCCAAAGGGGCGGGGACGCTGCGCCGCATTCGCGGGCGCTTCATCATTGACGCGAACTCGGAGGCGGCGGACGCGGTGGCGGCGGCCCTGGGGCGCATCCCTGGGGTGCAGAACTTCAGTGCCGGGGAGCGCTGCGTTCCGGAACTCCAGGCGCTGCGCGAACTCTGCCTGCGCAAGCTGGCCGGCTGCCGTCCGGACGACCGGCCCGTGAGCTTCCGCATCACGGCGACCCGTTCCGACAAGTCTTTTCCGCTCAAAAGCGGCGAGCTCAACGCGGATGTCGGCGCCTACCTCCTCGGACACGCGGCCCCAGGCCTCAAGGTAAATCTTGACGACCCCGACATCGAGGTCCAGATCGAGGTGCATCCCAAAGAGGCCTTCGTCTTCGTGGGTAAAACGCCGGGCCCCGGAGGCCTGCCCGTCGGCACCGCCGGGGAGGTGCTGTGCCTGGTGAGCGGCGGCATTGACAGCCCGGTGGCCGCCTGGCAGATGATCCGCCGCGGCTGCCGCGCCCACGCGGTTTACTTCGAAAACCGCCCTTTCCTCGGGCGCGCCGCCTATCACAAGGTCAGGAAACTACTCGCCGTCCTGGGCCGCTTCCAGGGCGCCGCGCGCCTCTTCGTCGCGCCCTTCGCGGAAATCCAGGAGGCCATCCGCGACCATTGCCACGAGGCGTTCCGCGTGGTGCTCTACCGCCGCTTCATGATGCGCATCGCCTCGGCCCTGGCGCGCCGCGAGGGCTGCCTCGGGCTCGTCACCGGCGAGAACCTCGGCCAGGTGGCCAGCCAGACGCTGGAGAACATGCACGCCGTGAACAGCGTGGCCGACCTGTGTGTCTATCGCCCGCTCATCGGGCTCGACAAGCTCGACATCATCGCCCAGGCCGAAGCTCTGGGCACCTATGGCATCAGCATCGAGGAGGCTCCGGACTGCTGCGCCGTTTTCCTGCCTTCCCACCCCGTCACCCGCTCGCGCGTGAGCGATCTCGAACACAACGAGTCCAAGCTCGACGTCGCCGGCCTGGTGGAGCGCTGCCTCGCGGGCATCGAGGCCGAGGTGGTGGAAGCGGCAGAGTA
>JAHFOS010000021.1:26172-38707 GCA_023261545.1 bacterium | reverse complement strand
GCATTGGGAGGCATCCTCATAAAGGCAGGCGGCAATATATTTTTTCGCCAAGGTGAGGATGGCGGGAACGCCGCCCGCGGGCAGTGCGCTTTTCAAAATTTCGATCTCCTCGGCGACGGCTGCGCGCCGCGCCTCATAGGGGCGCGCTAGAAAGTAAAGCAGAAATGAACACCAAAGCAAGAGGGCCGCGCCGCCGGCCGCGAAGCGTGTCAACGCCCGCGTATCATTGCAAGTGGGGACCGCACGCTCCATCGCTAGCGCATCATCCCCCGGCATTGGCTCTGGCCAAGATATTCATGAGCGGCCCCTGGACGAGGTAACTTCCCGCCAGGAGCGCCAGGGCGTGGGCCGCGGCGACCAGGATGCGAAAATGGCGCGCGCGCTTGCCCACGGCGCCACAGGCCACGGCGATGGGAAAAAGGCAAGCGTGCAGGAAGGGGAGGGCCAACATCAGCGGGAAGCGCAGGCCGCTGTCAATGGCCTGGTACCAGCAACAAGCCAGCGCGTAAAGGGTCAGGATCGCGGTCGCCGCAAGCAGCGCCGGCAGGTGCGCGCGTGCGCCGTGCAACAGGGGCCCGGGAACCAAAGCCAGGGCCAGCGCCGCCAGCGCCCCGTAAAACACCGCCACCGGCAGAAAACCGGATGTTTTAACCAGTTGTTCCTGCAGGCGGAGTGCACCCTCCGCCATTCTTTGTCCCGCCGCTGACAGCGGGTGTTCCCGGAAATATCGGCCAGGCCCGGGCATTTCGTCGGCGGCTCCGGGCTTGCGAACATCGGCGGCGCGCGCGAATACCTCGCTCATCGCCTGCTCCCAGTTATCGCACCAGAAGACGTAACGCGAATTTACGTTGTAAAACGGGTCGCCGAAGACCCTGGCGCTGGTCCAAAGATAGGGTCCCGTGACCACGATGAATACAGCGAAAGGGAGCAGCCGGGTGACGATCTGCCGCCAGGCGCGGCGGCCTTCACGGAAAAAATCCCTGGCCACGAGCAACAGCGTGGCCAGGAACTGCACGCCCAACGCCGGCAGGACGGAGGCTTTGGTGAGAAACCCCAGTCCCCCCGAGATGCCGCACAGCACAGCACCGGCGACGCTGGGCCGCGCGAGCTGGCACAACAGCGCGACGTAATACGCGAAAAACAGCGGGTAAAAGAGGACTTCGCACTGGAAGTAGGCGGCTTTGAATATGAAAACGCTGAAGCCGGCGGCGGCCGTCGCCGGCAAGGCCAGCTCAAAAGCGAAGTGAACGCGCAACAGGCCGTAAGCGCAAACCAAGGCCAGGATGGAGAGCCACAGGTTGGCGAATTTCCCGACGTGGAAAAAGGCCGCGTCGTCCAGGCCCTTTTGCAGCAGCAGCGATTGCAGGGCGGGATAAAGCGGCATGCGGTTGCGCGATAGGACGGACCCTTGAGATCCAGCGGCGATGCTGCGCGCGAGGTTCATGTAGGCGGACTGGTCGTGCCGCCCACGGTCGGTGTTGACCTGATAGAGCTGCAACAGCGCTCCCTTGCAGTAGAAATACGCTAGACCCATGACCAGCAGGGCGGAGAGGAAGCGCGCCGACCAACTGGCGAGCCAGGGCCGAGGCAGATCGGCCGATCCCTCCGGGCCGTTCAAGGGGTGGCCTTCGTGTTCGATCCGCCCAGCGAAGGTGGCCGCACGGGGTGGCGAAGGCGCTGCCGCCGTGCAGGAGGAAGTCCGCCGCGGGGAAATCGGCGCAGAAGCCTGAGTGGTCGTTGCATGCCGGCAGGCAATCTTAACATGAAAAGAGGTTCAAAAACACACTTGGAACCTCCCGCCGAGCTTGAATATCCCACGCGCTGCCGCATCCTGAGGAAACTCGCCAGCGGCGGGATGGGGGACGTGTACCTCGCCGAGCAGCTCGGCGACCACGGCTTTCGTAAAATCGTCGCCATCAAGACCATCCGCCGCGAGACCCTGGGCCAGGAGAACGGCCTGGAAATGTTCATCTCCGAGGCCAAACTCGGAGCCGACCTGGTCCACGATAATATCGGCCACATCTACAACCTCTGCGCCAGTTCCGAGATGATCTTCATCATCATGGAGTACATCAAGGGCATCACGCTGGCGACTTTCCTCCGATCCCACAAAGATCGAGGGGTGCACGTGGACCCGGAAATGGCGGCTTTCATCGCCTCGCGGGTGGCGCGCGCGCTTTCCTACGCCCACAACAAGACCGATCATGAGGGGGCGCGGCTCGGCATCGTCCACCGCGATGTCACCCCCGCCAACATCATGATCGACACGCTGGGCGTGGTGAAACTCACGGATTTCGGCATCGCCAAGGCCGTCACGGGTTCCATCCCCGACGAGGGCAAGGTGCTGATGGGCAAATACCCCTATATGTCTCCGGAACAGGTGGCCTTCAAGGGCACGGACGCGCGCTCCGACATCTATGCGCTGGGCGTGGTGTTCTACGAAATCGTGGTGCAGGCCAAGCTCTATCCGGCCAAAAGCCGCGAGGACCTCATCCGCATGCAGGCGGATAAGCTGGTGGACCCCCCCGACCGGCTCTGTCCCTGGGTGAAACCCGAGCTCTCCTCCATCGTCATGAAGATGATCTCCAAGGACCCCGCGGATCGCTTCGTTTCCGCCCGCAAGGTCGTGCTGGCCCTGGAGCACTACATGTACGAGGCCGGATACGGTCCCACCAATGAAAAACTGGCGCGCTACATCAAGCATCTGCTTAAGAAATAGGCTGAAGGCAGTAGGCAGTAGGCAGTAGGAAAAAAGCTTGGAGCTTGATCTTCTCAAGGAGGACCTGCGCCGCTTCCTGGCGGAGGATCTGGGGTCCGGAGATATCACCTCGGCGGCGCTGATCCCGCCCGAGGCGCGCGGCCGGGCGCGGGTCATCGCCAAACAGCCGGGAGTGATTTGCGGGGCGGGGCTGCTGGTGCCGCTGCTGGAAATCCTGGGCGATGTCGCGCCACAAGTCGAGGCCGCCGCCGACGGTCAGCCAGTTGCCGTGGGGACGGAAGTGGCCCGGGCCCGGGGCGGCTACCGCCAGTTGCTGGCCGCGGAGCGCACCTACTTGAACCTCGCCCAGCGGCTCTCCGGCATCGCCACGCTCACGCGCCGCTTCGCCGACGCGCTGGCCGGCACCAAGGCCCGCGTCCTGGACACGCGCAAGACGAACCCGGGCCTGCGAGCCCTCGACAGGGCCGCCGTGCGCGCCGGAGGCGGCTTCAACCACCGTTTCGGGCTCTACGACGAATTCCTCATCAAGGAGAACCACCTCGCCCCGCTCCGCCACCTTCCCGATGCCGTGGGCGAGGCCGTGGCCCGCGCCCGGCGGCATCAACCCGGAAAACGCCTCACGATAGAGGTGCGCGACCTCGAAGAATGCGCCCGGGCGCTGGCGGCCAGTCCCGATTGCATTTTGCTGGACAACATGGGGCTCGAAGACCTGCGCCGCTGCGTAGCGCTCAGAAATCGCCGCGCTTCCCCCTGCGAACTCGAAGCCTCGGGGGGCATCACCCTGGCCAACGCCGCCGCGGTGGCCGCAACCGGGGTCGAGCGCCTCTCGGTGGGAGCCCTTACGCATTCGGCCCCGGCCCTGGACCTCAGCATGCTCATCGAGCCGGAATGAAGAAACGCGCATGAGGCGAAATCCCGGCCCCGTGTTGGCAAAAAGAAAACGGCGCGCATAATCGGGCGCAGCGGCGTGTACATCAAGAGCATCGAGCTCCTCGGATTCAAGACCTTCGCCGAAAAAACTCTCATTGAGTTCGGGCGGGGCGTAAGCTCCATCATCGGTCCGAACGGCTGCGGCAAGAGCAATATCGTGGACGCCCTCAAGTGGGCTCTCGGCGAGCAGAGCGTCAAGAGCCTGCGCGGCGGGGAGATGAGCGACATCATCTTCAACGGCAACCGCCATCGCCGCCCCAGCGCCTTCTCGGAGGTATCCGTCGTCATCAACAACGAGGACAAGACGCTGCCCGCCGACGTGGTGGAGGTCAGCGTCAAGCGCCGGCTCACGCGCACCGGCGAGTCGGAGTACTTCCTGAACGGCCAGCAATGCCGCCTCAAGGACATCCGCGAACTGCTGATGGACACCGGGGTGGGCGCCAAGAACAACACCGTCATCGAGCAGGAGCACCTCACGCGCCTGCTCCAGGCCTCCAGCAAGGAACGCAAGGCGCTCATCGAGGAGGCGGCGGGGATCAGCCGTTTCCGCAGCCAGCGCCAGGAGACCTCGCAGCGGCTGGGGCGCGTCAAGGAGAACCTGGATCGCCTGAACGACATCATCGCCGAGGTGGAGAAGCAGAAGCGCTCGGTGGCCAACCAGGCCGCCAAGGCGCGCCGCTTTGAGGCCCTGCAAACGGAACTGCGGCGCATGCGCCTCGACCTCGCCACCATGGAACTGCACGGCTGGATCGCCCGGCGCGCGGGCTTCGAGAAAGAGCGCGACCGCCTGCAGGCGCAGATCGTCGAGCTCACGCGGCGCGAGGAACAGGGGCGCGCCGAGGCGCGCGGGGTGGACGAGGCCGAACAGCGCGCGGAGGCCGAGATGCAGCGCATGCAGGGCGAGCAGGAGGTCTTCTTCCGCGCCCTGGCGGAGGCCGAGGGCACCGTGCAGCGGGGCCGTCAGCGCATGGAAGAACTCCGCGAGGAGGTGCAGCGCGCGCTGGAGGAAGCCAAGATGTACTCCGCCGAGCTCGAAAAGGCGCGCGCGTCCCTGGCCGCCCTGCCCCCCGTGGAGAGCGCGGCCCTGGAAATCGCCGGCCTGGACGGGGAACTCGGCGAATTCAGGACGCGCCTTGATGCCGCGCGCCGCCAGCTCGCCGATGCCGGCGCGGCGGCGGCCTCGGCCCATGATCGCCACGTCGAGGTGTTGCGGCGCCGCTCCGTGCAGCAGAACGAGATCATCAAAGAGGAAAGCCAGATCGAGCACCTCCGCGCCCAGCTCAAGATCCTAGAGGCGCGGGGCGCCGAAATCGCCCGCCAGCGCGCCGAAGCCGAGGTCGAGCGGGCGCAGCGCGCCGCCGAATCCACCGAAGCCAAAAATCGCCTGAAGGAATTGCTCACGCTCAAGCAGCAGCGGCTGGCCAGCCTGGCGAGCGCCCGCACCCACCGCGGGGAGGCCGAAGCCGAAGCGCTGCGCATCAACAACGAGCTGCACTCCATGCGCTCCCGGCACCAGACCCTGGAAGAAACCGAATCCCGTTTGCAGAGCAGCGCCGTGCGTTGCCTCTTCGGCGATTACGCCAAGAAACCCGAAAACGCCGGCGGGTCGCATCCCGGCGGACTGCACGGCGTGGTCGCCGAACTCCTGGGCGCCGCGGACGCCCACCTTGAGGCCATCGAGGCGGCCTTGGGTTTCCGCATGCAGAACGTGGTGGTCTCCAGCGCCGACGACGCCAAGCGCGCCATCCGCTACCTGCGCGACAACCGCTTCGGGCGAGCCACCTTCCTGCCGCTGGACCGCATCCGCGAGCATTCCTCCGTGGATCGCCGGCTGCTCTCCCTCCCTGGGGTCGTGGGCGAGGCTTATGGCCTGGCGCGTTTCGATGCCGCCTACGCCCGCGTCTTCGGCTACCTGCTCAAGGGCATCCTGGTGGTGGAGCACATGGACGCGGCCCTGGCCATCAGCCGGGAACACGCGCTGCGCATCGTGACGCTGCTCGGCGATATCGTCTCTCCCGAGGGAGCCATGACGGGCGGCGGCCGCTCCGCGGAGAATGGCACCCTGAGCCGCCGGCTGGAGATCAGCGCCCTGGAGGCCGAGATCGCTGTGCGCGAAAAGCGCGCCCAGGAGATCGCGCGCGCCTTCGTGGAGGAGCGCGAGCGCGAGGAGCGCCTGAAACGCGATGTCCAGGCCGCCGAGGTCCGCGAGCAGGAGCACACCGAAGAGGCGCGCATGCGCGAGCAGCGCGAAATCCTCGCCGAGAAAGAGGCCATCCGCCTCGGCCAGGAACTCCAGCTCCGCGAGATCGAGCGCGCCAAGCTCGAAGAGACCCTCCACGCCACCGAGGCCCGCCTGACCGTCCTCAAGGCCGAAGTCACGGCCGCGCAAGAAGCGCCGTTCGTCCCGCCCTCCGTCGAAGAGCTGGCCGAGCTTGAAGCCGCTTCCGCCCGGCTCCAGGAGCAGGTGCGCGCCCTGGAAATCCGGCGCGTGCAGCTCGAAGGCCAGGTGAACAACGTCGAGTCGCAGCGCGTGCACCTCAGCGAGCGCCTGCGCGATTATGAAGAACGGCTGGAGCGGCGCGACGGCATGGTGCGCGAGAAGAACGCGGCCCGGGACGCCCTGGACGAAGAAGTGCGCCGCGCCAACGTGGAACTCGAACGCATGGAAGGCGACAAGGATGGCCGCCAGGCCGCCTTCTTCGAATTGCGCCGTGAGCGCGACGAGCTGCGCCAGCGCCGGCGCGGCATCCAGGAGGGACTCGACAAGCTCATCGAGGAAATCCGCGCATTGGATAGACAGGTCTCGGACGTCGCCGTGGCCGATCAGGACTTGCGCACCCGGCAGGAAGGCCTGTTCAACGACATCTACGGCGAGTTCCACACCGACATCGAAGACCTTTACTACAGCCGCCGCAAGACCGGCGACGAGCTATTCCAGAAAGAGGCCGAGTTCCCCGCGCTGGTGGTGGAACTGAAGCGCCAGGTCGGGGAAACCGTGGAGGCCATGGCTAAACTCGGCAACATCAACTTCGAGGCGGTGGAAGAACTCAAAGCCCTGGAGGAGCGCGAGAAACACCTCGTGGAGCAGAAGAAAGACCTGGACGAAAGCTGGAACAAGCTGGACCTGGTGTTGCGCGACCTCGACAAGCGCTGCAACGATATGTTCGCCGAGACCTTCCACCAGGTGAACACGCACTTCCAGGTCATGTTCGCGCGCCTCTTCGGCGGCGGCCAGGGCACGCTGGAAATCGAGGAGAACGTGGACCCCCTGGAGGCCGGCATCACCATCCGCGCCACGCCCCCGGGGAAATCGCCAAGAGTGCTGAGCCAGCTCAGCGGCGGCGAAAAGGTGCTCACCACCATCGCCTTCCTGTTCTCCATCTTCCTCTACAAACCCTCGCCCTTCTGCGTCCTCGACGAAATAGACGCGCCGCTCGACGAGCACAACGTGGACCGCTTCATGAACGCCATCCGCGGCTTCACCGACCGCTGCCAGTTCCTCATCGTCACCCACAACCGCCGCACCATGAGCCTGAGCGACGTCATCCACGGCGTCACCATGCAGGAGAAAGGGGTGTCGCGCTGTTTGTCGGTGGACCTCGATAGCATCGAATTCAACGACATCCTGGCGCAGGCGCAGAAGACGGCGGTAGAGGTGCCGGTGGCGGCGGCGGGGTAGCGACTATCGGGCATGATGAGCTGCCCGATGCCCTGTTAGCAGCAGTGAAGCCTGGTGTTTTATTTGGTTCTCGCAGGCTCACCTCCCCTTTTATAAAAGGTACTCATGTCAGTTCTAGTCACCGGCGCGGCGGGCTTGATTGGATCGGAAACCGTGTGTTTCTTTTGCGATCAGGGGCACGATGTCATCGGCGTGGACAACGACATGCGCCGGCATTTTTTCGGCGAGGAGGCCGGCACCTCCTGGCGCCGCGAGGAGCTGCGCAAGAAGTATGGCAACTACCGCCATTTTTCCTCGGATATCCGCGATGCGGAGGCGATGGACAAGCTTTTCAAGAGCGAGGCCATCGAGCTGGTCGTGCACGCCGCCGCCCAGCCCTCCCACGACTGGGCCGCCCGCGATCCGGTCACGGATTTCACGGTGAACGCGGGCGGCACCCTGAACCTGCTGGAGGCCACCCGCCGCCACCGGCCTGAAGCCGTTTTCCTGTTCACCTCCACCAACAAGGTCTATGGGGACACGCCCAACCAGTTGCCCTTGGTGGAGCTGGACAAACGCTGGGAGATCCGCGCCGATCACCCCTTCATCAACGGCATTGACGAGACCATGAGCATTGACCAGAGCAAGCACAGCCTGTTCGGCGTCTCCAAGGCGGCGGCGGACCTGCTGGTGCAAGAGTACGGGCGCTACTTCGGCATGAAGACCATGCTGTTCCGGGGGGGCTGTCTGACCGGCCCCATGCACTCGGGCACGGAATTGCACGGCTTTCTGGCCTATCTGGTCATCTGCATCCTGAGCGGACGGCTCTACAACATCCATGGCTACAAGGGCAAGCAGGTGCGCGACAACATCCACTCCTACGACCTGGTCAACGCCTTCCACCACGCCTTTCAAAATCCCCGCTGCGGCGAGGTTTACAACATGGGCGGCAGCCGCCACGCGAACATTTCCATGCTTGAAGCCATCGAAAAAATCGAGGAGCTCAGCGGTAAAAAGGCCAACGTCCAGTATCACGAAGGCAACCGCTCCGGCGACCATATCTGGTACATCTCGGACGTGGGCAAGTTCCGCCGCCACTACCCGCGCTGGGAGTACAAGTACAATATGGACATGATCCTCGCGGACATGGTCGGGGCCATCGCGCATCGCCTCTAAGTCGCTGGTCGCGTGAATTTCAAGAGCGTCCTCATCACCGGCGGGGCGGGCTTCGTGGGTTCCAGCCTCAGTTGCCTCTTCAAGGAGAGCTTCCCGGGGTTGCGCGTGGCGGCGCTGGACAACCTCAAGCGCCGGGGGAGCGAGTTGAACCTGACCCGGCTCAAGGCCGCCGGCGTGGAGTTCGTCCATGGGGACATCCGCTGCCGTGAAGACCTGGCGGAAGTCAAGGGTTTTGAGCTGCTCGTGGACTGTTCGGCGGAGGCCTCCGTTCAGAGTGGTCTCAGCGGCTCGCCTGATTATCTGCTCCAGACCAACCTCGTCGGCTCCATGAACTGCATGGAATGGGCCCGGCACTACGGCGCCGCCTTCATCTTCCTCAGCACCAGCCGTGTTTACCCCATCGCCAGTATCAACCGCCTGGAATTCGAAAACACCGAGCGGCGCTTCGTCTGGAAGGCGGGGCAGGAGGCGCGCGGTTTCAGCCCTCAGGGAATCTCTGAAGAGTTCTCCCTCGAAGGCGCCCGATCCTTTTATGGCGCCAGCAAACTCGCCGGCGAACTCCTGCTCCAGGAGTACAGCACCCTATATCGCATGCCCGTCATCATCAATCGCTGCGGAGTCCTCACGGGCCCCTGGCAGATGGGTAAGGTGGACCAGGGCGTCATAGCCCTGTGGGTGGCCCGGCATTGGCTGAAGAAACCCCTCAAATACATCGGCTTTGACGGCGCGGGGCAGCAGGTGCGCGACATCCTGCACGTTCGCGACCTCTTCGAGCTGCTGTGCCTGCAAATCCAGAAGCCCGAGCACTGGCGGGGCGACATCTATAATATCGGAGGGGGGTTGGAAGTTTCGGTTTCTCTCAAAGAACTGAGCGCGCTATGCCAGGAAGTCACGGGCAACGCCGTTCCCATCACCCCGGAACCCGCCACCTCCCCCGTTGACGTGCGTATTTACCTGAGCGACAGTCGTAAGGCGCTGCGCGACTTCGGCTGGAAACCCCGCACTCGCCCGGACCACATCGTGGCCGACATCCACGGCTGGATGACGAGCCACCGGGACGAGATCGCGCAGCTTTTTTAAAGCGCCTCCCCCACCATGAGAAGCCGCTAGTCCACGGCGCCCGCAAGGGATATGCGCCTGCATCCACAGTACCTGGAGCTGCACAACGAGCTGCACGCCCGCCCCTTCCCGGTGATGCGCAGCCCGGGCTACGTCTTTCACTATGCCGCGTTGCGGGAAGAGGGCGGTGCCGAGGCTGAGGAGCGGCACATCGCCCGGCTCCTGGAGGAACCCGGCGTGTTGGTGCAGAGTCGTTCCGCTTCGCACCTCCATGGCCGCATCGCCCAGGGGGAGGTGCGTATCGGGCGCCACAGCGAATTCACCTCTTATGTCTTCATCCTCCCGGGACGGCTGGAAGCCTGTTTCCCCGACCCCGCGGCCCTGGGATTACCCGCCGCCTGGATCGACGGCATCCCGGGAGAAATCATCTCCAAGGTGCTGCTCACGCTCATCAAGACCGAGGAGCAGCCCTATTCGCGCGCCGAGCTTGAAACGCGCTTCGGCTCCGAGGTCATCACCGGCAACTACGTCACCTTCAAATGCGCCGTGGTGTGGACGGACTTCAACCTGGTGGGAGACGACTTTTCGCGCTACCTGGTGCAGGATTTCAACCTCACGCCGCGGCGTACCGGCCGCATGGTCCAACGGCTCATCGAAATTGACACCTACCGCATGATGGCCCTGCTTTCCCTGCCCCTGGCCCGCCAGTCCATCCCCGAAATAGACGAGCAGGACCGCCGCCTCACGGCGTTCATCGAAAGGCTCAACGAGGAGCGCGATCTCGCGGAGGAGAAGGCACTGTTGCGCGATCTGATCAGCCTGGCCACCGGCAACGAGCACATGCTGGCGCGCATCAACCACCGCTTTAACGCGACCGGGGCTTACCGGCTCATCCTCGAAGACCGCTTGCAAGAATTGCGCCAGGAGCAAGTTCCGGGCTACCAGACGCTCAGCGAATTCCTGGCGCGCAGGGTGACACCGGCCCTGCGCACCTGCGAATCCGTGCACGGGCGCATCGTGGACCTCTCGGATCGCATCCAGCGCGCCACCGACTTGCTGCGCACGCGGGTGAACGTCAACTTAGAGGCCCAGAACCAGGATATCCTATCCTCGCTGGCCCAGCGTGCCCAGGTGCAACTGCGCCTGCAACAGGCGGTGGAGGGGCTCTCGGTCATGGCCATCAGCTACTATGGGCTGGGGCTCCTCAAGGTCGTGCTGACGGCGCTCAAACAAACCGGGCTGCACGTGGACAGCGATATCGTCACCGGCCTAGCCGCGCCGCTGGTGGTCCTGCTCGTCTGGGGCTCCCTGCGCGCCATGAAGCGGCGCATCATGGACCACTCTAGAAGCGACGGTTGAGATCCAAATCCGGCGCCGCGCTTATTTCGCAGGTATGGCGAGGACTGTTCCGCAACCCGGACACTTGGCCTTCTTGCCCGCGTTGGCTGAGGTCGTGACGATGGTCTTGCCGCAACTTCCGCAGGAGAACTGAATCTTTCCTGCGACCGGGACCGGCGCGCTGGCGGGGGTCGCGGTTGCCTTCTTGCCGGCAGCAACTGGCGCGGGAGATTTGGGGGCCGCGCCCGTTTTGGGGGCGGCAACGGCTGGCGCGGGTTTTGCGGCGGGTGCTTTTCCACCGGGCTTGAACGACGGTTTCAAGGGTTTCTTGCCCCCAGGAGCAAGCTTGGCGGGAGGGGCGAGCTTGCCCTTTGCCGGGGATTTTTTAGGGGTTTCCTCCTCTTCCTCGCTTTCCTCTTGACCCTCATCTTCCGATTCCTCCCCGGAATCTTCGTCTTCCTCAGCGCCTTCCTCGTCGCCGCCCTCTTCGCCCTCATCTTCGCTGTCCTCGTCTTCGTCTTCCTCCACTCGCTTCGCTTTGGATTTCTTGATCTTCCAAACGACGAGAACGATGATGAGCAGGACCACCGCTCCGACCAGCGTCAGCATGACCGTCAGATTAGACGTAAGGGACAACAGCATATTCATGCCTGGACTCCTAGTTCATTGCGATCAAGAAAAATTTCCGGCGCAACCGGCCTCAGACCAACAAAATCCCGAAGGCCGCCCCTTGAGGAGAAAAGCGGAAAACCGGGGCTTCTCGGAAATACGCATTGACGCCGGTCCTTTGGTAAGGCTCCTGCAAAGAATCGCCGCCGTACCCTATGGATCCTGCCGGAGCGTCAAGATTATCACGCTTGACCGCCGGGGGGCAGGGCTTACGCATCTAATTTTTATCAATGAAATCAATGGGTTAAAAACAGCCGTAGCAGAAAATTACATAGAAATATGCAAAAACAAAGGCGAATTCAATTTAAATGCGTAAGCTCTGGGGGGGTCAGTTCGCCGGTATTGACTGTCGCGGCACCTCGAAGGGCAGCACGCCCTTGCTCTCTATTTTGGCCTCCAAAACGCCCGGATCTTTCCAGGACCATTCGAGGCCGATGGCGTTCGGCAGGAAACGCACGTGGCGCAGATCCGCGCGCTCGAGTTCCCAGATGGCCAGCGCCGCAAGGTTGCCGAGCAACTGGCCGCCGATGCCCTGGACATGGTTCTCGATGGCGTCCGCGGCGGCGAGGCTTCCCGCCAGTTTCAGGGCGATGCGCACCAAGTGCTGGGCGATGAGGCGCGACTTCTGCTGTTCCCAGCTTTCCATCAGCAGATCCCCGCACGGCAGCGCAAGACCCGTGGTCGGCGCGGTCGCGGCGCTGCCTCCAGGCCGGACATAGATGGCGTAGGCGACCGTGATGAGCCTGCGGCCCACGGCTCCGAGGAAGACGCTTTGCACGTGCTCCACCTGTTTGGCGTCCGAACTTTGCTCGCCGGCCATGCCGTGAACGATGGGCCAGTAATCGAACATGGTGACCGAGATTCGCTGCTCCTCCTTGTGCGGCGCCTCGCCGCTCAGGTGGAAGCTCAACGCCACCCCGCGCGCGCCGGCCACGAACTCGCGCGCGGCATCGGCACCTTTTTCCTTGTCCAGCAGGCCACGCCGT
>JAHFOS010000021.1:0-26162 GCA_023261545.1 bacterium | reverse complement strand
CAGCTCAAGAAGCCAGGTTTGAGTTTCTCGGGATAGACAGCGGCATCCATCTTATAGGCCATCAGGCTGTCGGCGAATCCCTCCTCCTCGGAGCCAAGGGCGGCGAAGAGGAATCCCGTGAGGGCGAGATAAAGCTCGCGGGCGCGTTCATGGCGCTTTTCGCCATACGGATCAGCGTCGAGTCGCAGCTCGCGCGAGAGCCGGCGCAGCTCGACGAGGGCTCCTTCGCGGTCGCGCCGTTGCAGCCGGTTCATGCCGGCCAGAAGCATCAAGGTCCAGCGTTCCAAGGCCGGGCCGCGGTAACTTTTCACGCTTTCATTGAATAGCTTGGAGGCCAGCAGCTCCCCCGCGCTGCGCGTGTAGAGCTCCTCGGCGACGCGCTGGGCTTCGTCGAAACGGCGCGCGGCCACTTCGTTTTGGCCCGCGTAGAAGTCGAGCAGCGCAAGTTCTGCGGCGGTCTTGTAGGAATTGCGGTCGGGCTTGGCATACAGGCGTTCGAGGCGCTCGTGCTCATTCTCGAAGCTGGCCGGCGCTCCGCCCTCCTTGCGCAGGCAGCCCGTTGCCGCCAGAGAGAAGAAAAATAACACGGCGGCAAGGCGCGGGAAAGGCATCGGTGTTGCAGTTGCGGACGGCAAGGGCAGGGCTCGAATCTCGGGTTTATACGTTCCAGGCTCCGGATCTCAAGCGCTGGGCGGGTCGTCTTGAGGATCAGCCCGTCGGGGCAGAATGACGGACGCCAGCGTGTCCAGCTCCTCATTCGAATCCATGACCGGCTTTGCCGCCCGCACGGCGGCGCTGGGCTCGCGCCGGCTGCGCATGGTGCTGAGATCGGTGAACCACCGCGGGCTCAGGCTCCATGTGACCGCCCCCCTGGACGCCGAACTCGCCGAGGAGGTCCGGCGGCGTATCGGCGAGATCGTGCGCCGCGGCGCCGTGGACCTGCTCCTCGATCCGGAATATGCGTCGGAAGCCGTGGCCGGTGAAGCGCAGGCTTTCATCGCCTGGCGGCGGACCTGCGCGTCCGAGGACCTGCCCTTGCCCACCTGGGGCGACTTCTACGCGCGCCTCGCTTTTGAACGACACTCCATGGGTCAACTGGCCCTGGATCCAGAAGAAACCTCCAAGCTGCTCAGCGAATTGGATAAACTCGCCGCCGACTTTCTGGCGGTGCGGCGAGCCGAAGGTCGTCGCCTCGCGGTTTTCATTTCCGGCCATCTCAACGAAGTGCGCGGCGTGCTCGCCGATCTGCGGGCGGCCATCCCTGGAGAGCAGGATCGCAAACTAGCCCGGCTCAAAGACCGTTTGGAGCGCCTGCGCGCCGAGATCGATCCAGGAGGGCGCGGCGATGTCGCGCGCGAGTGCGCGGCGCTGCTGGAGCGGTTGGACGCCAGCGAGGAATGCAATCGCCTGGAGGCGCACCTCGCGGCCTTCGAGGACGCTTTGGGCCCGCACCCGCGCGAGGGCCGCCACCTCGACTTCCTCGCCCAGGAGATGCAGCGCGAGGCCACGACCCTGGCCGCCAAATGCCTGTCCGAACCCGCGAGCCGCGCGAGCCTGGCCATCAAGACCGCCCTTGAGCGCATCCGCGAACAGGCCCAGAACCTGGTCTGAGAACGGGCGCTCGGCCTGCGCGCCGCTGCGAGTGGAGGAAAGCCGCGCGCGCGCGCTCAGCGACCGACTGCGCGACCTATCCCGGCCCTTCCACGTGGTGGGGCTGGGCAGCTTTGGCGGCAATATCGAGCTCGTCCGTTTCCTCACCGGCCTTGGCGGAAGCGTGGTGCTGCATGAAGCCAAGACCCACGCCGATCTCGAAGACTCGTGGGAAGCCTTGGGGGCGGCGCGCGAACGCGTGGAGGCGCGTTGGAGCGAAGCGCTCCCAGAGCTTCCCGCGGGAGACCTCGCCTTCCTGAGCCCCGCCGTGCCCCCGCAGCATGTGTGCCTCAAGGGCCGAAACGACGCGCTTATTTCCACGGAAATCGAAATCGCCCTGTTGTTGCTGGCGGAACGCGGCAGCACCGCGCACGTCGTGACGGGTTCCGTGGGCAAGAGCACCACCGCGAGTCTGCTCGCCCGTGCCCTCGGCGTGGAGGTCTTCGGCAACATCGGCCGCTCGGTCCTGGAGCTCCACCCCAACCTGCCCGGCGAACTGGTGCTCGAACTGTCGAGTTTCCAGCTCCACTACCTGCGGCCACTGCGCTTTACACCCTCCTCCTGGCTGCTCACGCTCGTGGACGGCCATCACGGCGATTGGCACGGCGGGGAGGAAGCCTACCGGCGCGCCAAGCTCGATTGGATTGAGGCTTGGAGCCCCGATGTCCCCGGGGTCAGTATGGCGGAGCCGGCCACGCACGGGCGTGTGCGTTTCGATGGAAAAAACCTCAGTGTGGCGGGACTCCTCGAACCCAGCGATCTGGAGCGCCGTTTCAAACTCATCGGCGGTCACAACCGCCTCAACCTCACGACGGCTCTGCGGCTCGTGGATCGCCTCGACATTCTGGACGCGGCTTCCCTGGAACGCGCGCTCTCCTTTTCGGGCCTGCCGCACCGCCTCGAATGCGTTGCCACCCCCCATGGCTGCCGGTTCGTGAACGATTCCAAGGCCACCGCTCCCGCCGCCGTGCTCCCGGCCCTGGAGGCCATGCGCCACGGCGGCGTGCTTATCCTGCAAGGCGTGGACAAGCAGCAGGATTTCACGGCCATTTTTGCGCGAGCCAAGGAGCAGCGACTCCGCGTTTACGCTCTGGGCCAGCTCGGCGCGCGCTTCGCCAGGGAGCGCCCCCGCCAGCTCACCGGGCATTTTTCCACCCTGGATGATTTATTCGCCGCCGTGGACTTCGCCGGGTTCCGCGACACGGATGTTTTTTTCAGCCCCGGAGCGCCGAGCTACGACGGCTACCGCAATTACGAGCAACGGGGCGACCATTTCAAGGCGCTGGCGCGCGCGCTGCTCAGTTAATGCGCAAGGGGAGACTCGAACTCCCACACCTCACGGTACCAGGTCCTAAGCCTGGCGCGTCTGCCGTTCCGCCACTTGCGCGTTGCGCGCCGGGGTCGCACGCCTGGGGTTTTCATCATGGGAAACGAGCTGGACTTGTCAAGCCATCTTGCCGCGCACCAGAAGTGGATTATAATAGGGGGGTTATGGCACTGCTCGGCGCTAACTCCGATACCGGCACCATCGTCCAGGCGATAGCCAATCGCAATCAGGTTCGCGCCTTGGTGAATTCGCTGCCTCCCCGCGAACCCTCCCCCTCCGAAAAGAAAAGCGAACTGAAGGAGAGCGCGCGCAAAGTTGAAAAATCCCGCGAGGAGCAAAAAACACGCGAGGACGTGAATTCCGCCACGCCCCAAACGCGATCCGAATCCCTTCGGGGTCGTTCGCTTTCCAAGGCCGGCTGAGCCCGATTCCTGAAGGGTGGTCCCCGGCCACCCGCGCCGTTGGCCCTGCGCGAAAAAATCCGTGTTCGCCTTCAGGATCTCCAATTCCTGAATTCCAGATAGATAGATTCGGCTGCGTCACGACAGCCGCATCATTTCACCAAGGGGAAAACTCGCCTTGATCTCCATGGCTCCCCTCCAAGATCAATGGGCCGTTCTGCCTCCCCTCGCCCTGCAATTTGCATAAGCTGCTGCACCCCACGGTACCGATGCGCCCGCGATGACCGTCCCCGATCCAGAAACCAAGAGCCGTTTCGCGCTTGTGGGCCGGTTGCTGCTTTTCGCCCTGCTGGCTTCTGCTATCGCGCTTTGGGGCCTGCTGCTCGTCGGTGTCCGTGCTTCCGTGCACGGCTCGGGCGTCGTGGTGGCCGTGGAGCGGGAGGATATCATTTGTCCCTGGGAAGGACGGCTAACGATCCTGGAACGCCGCTCCGGCGACGAGGTGCAGCCGGGGGAAGCGCTGCTCCTCATCGAGTCCGACGCCCTCAAGGAGGAACTCCTGGCGGCGGAACACGCCGTCGCGGAATGCCGCGCCGAGCTCCAATACAAACAGGCCAGCGCGCGGCTCTTGCTCCTGAATCCCCTGCCCAAGGAGTTCTGGCACCTCGACATCGAGATCGAAGAGCGCGAAAATAATTGTGAGGAAAGCCGTGCCACGCTGGAAAGGCTGGAAAAACTCGCCGCTGCCGGCGGCGCTAGTGGGGAGGAACTGCGGGTGGCGCGCCTGCGCTTCATCGAGGACAAGGCCAGCCGCAACCGGGTGCGGGAAAAAAAGGCGCTGCTAGACCAAGGGCTGCTCAAAGCTTACGTGGAACAGTCCGGGGCTGAAGCGCGCTGGGTGGAAGCACGCCTCAAGACTTTGGAAAGCCACGTGGAAAACCTCAAGGCGAAAAGCGCGCGCGGCCGCATCAGCGCGCCCGCCAAGGGCGTGCTCGCGGGCCTCCCCGATCACCCCGGGGCTTATTACCCGAAAGGCGCCGTCATCGCCAGCATCGTCAAAGGCGCGGGCAAGCGCGTCCTCACCACTATCAGCGAAAAGGACATTCAGGAGGTCGGCGAGGGCCAGGAAGCGGCCTTTTACAGCCACCATTACCGCACCTGGGTGGACCACGGCATCGCCGGCCGCGTGGCGCGCGTCTCCCCCCAGGGAGTGGAACGTCTGGGCAGCATCCAATACGAAGTCGAAATTGACATTGGGGGCGGGAGCGACCTCAAGCTCGGCTCCGCGGGTGAGGTCCACATCTACACCGGCCGCCACAGTCTCTACGAACTGGTGACGGGACACTGACCGAGCTTAGGTGCCTTTTTGAGCCGGGCCGCTGGCTGGTCAACTCGGGTTAAACCCCGCGCCTCCTTTTCCGGGTAGAACCGCGCAGGCTTCCAAAACAGCGAGCGCCCGCAGCGCTCCAGGATCGGCGAGGCCCGAGTCCTTCAACTTGCGGCCCAGGCGGTACGCAAGGTCGCCGTCTTGCAACCATTTTTCCAGACGCTCTGCCGCCGCGGGAAGCTCGCCTTCTTCGATGACGAGCAGCGCCCCGGGGGCGGCGAGTTCCCCGGCGTTGCGCCGCTGGTGATCGTCGCGCGCGTGGGGATAGGGAACGGCGATGGCCGCCGCGCCCACGGCCGCGAGCTCGGCGAGGGTGGTGGCCCCGGCGCGGGTCACGACCCAGCGGCTGGCGGCGACCAGTGCCATGACCTCGGGGTGCTGCTCCAGCACGCGCACGCCCGCGCGATCTCCATACGCGGCGGAGGCTTCTTGGCTCCGGCCCGGACCCGAGAGGTGCAGGATCTTGAGGCCCTGGGGCAAAACCCCGGGCAGGACGCAGTTCAGGGCCCCCGCCCCTTGCGAACCGCCCAGCACCAGCACATCGTATTCACGCTCCCGCGCCTCGGGTGCCAGACGCACGGGATTGCCGGTCACCACGCAGTCCGCGCTGCTCGGCAACCGTTCGCGCGCGCAGCCGTAGGTGAGCAATACCTTTTTCGCCCCCGCGGCCAGCAAGCGGTTCACACGTCCCGGCACGGCGTTCTGTTCAAAGATGAAAGCGGGGATACGGCGCAGGCGCGCATGCAGGCCGAGGGCCAGCGAGGAAAAACCGCCAAACAGCAGGACCGCTCCCGGTCGGCCCTTGCGTTCCTCTTGGAGCAGCCGTCGCCACAGGCCGCAGAACCGCCGCAGCCGGCCACCCTCACCAGGGCGGATAAGCTCCACGCCCTGGGCGCGCATGAGATCCTCCTCGATGGGTTTGCCTTCGCCGAAATAACGCACGCTGAAGCCGCGCGCTTCGAGGGCCCGCCCCGTGACCAGGCCCGGCATGAAGTGGCCGCCCGTGCCGCCGCAGGCAATCCAGATCGGAGCCGTCACTTTTCAGACCTTCAGCCTGTCCGGGTGCGCGACTGCACTTTCGCTGCGGGAAAAGGAGAACGGTAAGCGTTCGTCCTTGTCGAGAAGTAGCTCGCCGTTCGCCCTGAGCTTGTCGAAGGGTGAATGGCGGGGGGATCGGCCCGCTCAGGCTTCGATCCTTCGACAGGCTCAGGATTCAGCACGAACGGGCCTGGCGGCTGATACCGCGATGCGAAGGCGCGAAATCTGGGCTGAACGCTTACGGGGAACGTGATTAGAGCGCCTTGGCCGTTGCGCCACAGCACTGCTTGAATTTCCTGCCGCTGCCACAGGGGCAGGGCTCGTTGCGCCCCACGCGCTTCTCGGAATTCACGATGGGTTTGGTGACCTCGGGCTCGGGCTCTTTTTTCTCCCCCGCCTGTTCCGATCCTGCCGCCGCGGACGGCGGCGCGCTGGCGGCGCTGTGGATGGCTTGTTCCTCGTTGTACACCGAGCGCACCTCCAGTTCGCCGGGAGCGGCGATGGACAGGCGCACCGCCAGGGTGGCCACCTGGTTTTTCATGCTGTTCAACATCTCGCGGAACAGCCGGTAGGCCTCTTTCTTGTACTCGACGCGCGGGTCCACCTGGGCGTAGCCGCGCCAGCCGATGGCGTCCTTGACGTGGTCCATGTTGTAGAGGTGTTCCTTCCAACTCATGTCCAGGGTCTGCAACAGCAGGTAGCGCTCCACGAGCCCGCAAGCCTCGTCGCCCAGGGACTGGCGCTTTTTTTCGTAGATACGGCGGAACAGGGCGGATACCTCATCCTCGACCTCCCGGGGTTCGCGCTCGGCCAGTGGCGGAGACTCCTGGATTTTTTCCAGGAAATTGCGCTCCACCCAGAGGTGGAATTCGCGATCCACTTTGGCGGGATCGCCGTCCACCTGCAGGTCGGTGGCGAGCTGATCCATGCGCAGGGCGATGGCATCCCCCACCCATTCGGTGACGAGTTCGCCAAGCTTTTCTTCGCGCAACACCCGGGCCCGGACGCCGTAGATGTACTTGCGCTGCTCGTTCATCACCTCGTCGTATTCCAGCAGATGCTTGCGCGCCTCGAAATGGTACTCCTCCACGCGCTTCTGGGCATTGGCGATGGACTTGGTGATGAGCGGATGCTCGATGGGCTCGCCGTCCCGCAGGCCCGACTTCTGCATCAGGCGCGCCGCCCAGGGCGGGGCGAAGCGGCGCATGAGGTCGTCCTCCAGGCTCAGGTAGAAGCGCGATTCGCCGGGATCGCCCTGGCGGCCCGAGCGGCCGCGCAATTGGTTGTCAATGCGCCGCGCCTCGTGGCGCTCCGTGCCCAGCACGTAGAGCCCCCCGAGTCCGACCACCTGGCGATGCTCCTCCTCGAAGGCGGGACGGCGCGCGCTGATGGTCTCGGCCAGCGCGGCGGGTTCCGCTTCGGCCCCGAGCTCGCCGCGCACCAGCACCTCCACGTTGCCGCCCAGCACGATATCGGTGCCGCGGCCCGCCATGTTGGTGGCCACGGTCACCGCCTTGAGCCGCCCGGCCTGGGCGATGATCTGCGCCTCGCGGCCGTGGTTTTTGGCGTTCAGCACCTCGTGGGGCAGGCCGCGCACCGCCAGCCGGTGGCTCAACACCTCCGAGGATTCGATGGAGGCCGTGCCCACCAGCATGGGCTGGCCCTTCTCGTGGCGCGCGGCGATTTCCTCGACGATGGCGTGGAGCTTCTCCTCCAGCGTGCCGAAGACGAGGTCCGGCTGATCCACGCGCACGCAGGGCCGGTTGGGCGGCACCGCCACCACCTCGACGTTGTAGATCTTGTGGAACTCGGCGGCCTCGGTCATGGCCGTGCCGGTCATGCCGCTCACCTTGCGGTAGAGTTTGAACAGGTTCTGGAAGGTGATGCTCGCCAGCGTCTGGCTCTCGCGCTTGATGGGCAGTCCCTCCTTGGCCTCCACCGCCTGATGCAGGCCGTCGGACCAGCGCCGTCCGGGCATGAGCCGTCCGGTGTGCTCGTCCACGATGAGCACCTCGCCGCCCTGCGTCACATAGTCCTTGTCGCGCCTGAAGAGGTGGTGGGCGCGCAGCGCGTTGTTGATGTAATGCGGCATGTGCGCCTGCCCGCTGTAGAGGTGGGCAACGCCCAGGAACTCCTCGCAGCGCCGGATGCCGTCCTCGGTGAGTGATAGCGAGGTCTCTTTCTCGTCCACGGTGAAATCCGCGCCTTTCTTGAGGCGCTGCGCCAGGCGGTTGGCGACGATGTAGTGCTCATCGTTGTCTTCGGCGGGCCCGGAGATGATGAGCGGGGTGCGCGCCTCATCAATGAGGATGCTGTCCGCCTCGTCAATGATGGCGAAGTTGAGCTGGCCCTGCACGAGGTCCTGGGCGCGCACCTTCATGTTGTCGCGCAGGTAATCGAAACCGAATTCATTGCCGGTGCCGTAAGTGAGGTCGCATTCGTACTGGCGGCGTTTCTCGGCGGGGTCGTCCACGTGGCTCTGGATGCAGCCCACGCTGAGCCCCAGGAAGCGATAGATGCGCCCCATCCACTCGCCGTCGCGCTGGGCGAGGTAGTCGTTCACGGTGATGACGTGCGCACCCTGAGCCGCCAAGGCGTTCAGGTACGCCGGGCAGGTGGCCACCAGAGTCTTGCCCTCGCCCGTCATCATCTCGATGACCGTGCCGCGGTGCAGCAGGATGCCGCCCATCATCTGCACGTCGAAATGGCGCAGGCCCAGCGTGCGCCGGCTGGCTTCGCGCACTACCGCGAAAGCCTCCGGCAGGATGTCGTCGAGCGTGCCGCCCTGCCGGAGTCGCTCCTTGAAAGCCGGGGTCTTGGCCTGGAGTTCGCCGTCCGAAAGCTTCCTGAGTTCTTCCTCCTCCGCGGCGATGGCGGCCACGATGGGACGCAGGCCCTGGAGCAAGCGCTCGTTGCGCGAGCCGAAAAGGCGCGTGATGCCGCGGCCCACGGCATCGGGGATTCTCTGCAAATGGGGCAGCAGGTCGATCATGTTATCATCGGCGGTTCAAAAACCCAAGAATCACTCAGTAGATATTTCGTAAGCGCTCAACCCTTTCAGTGCCCTGACGGGGCTGGAAGGTGCGGCCCGTTCATGCTTCGACAAGCTCAGCACGAACGGGCATGGCTGGTGACACTGCAATGCAAAAGCGCGAATCATGGGCTGAACGCTAACGATGTTTTTTCAATGGCCGTTTTCAGGATCATGGCGCCCCGCCCATTGTGGCCGGGGCGGGATCTTCACAAGACGCGGTGCGCCTCGTAGTGGTTCTGGTAGCGGCGCGAAACGACCTGGTATTGCCCCTCCTTGGTTGAGCGCGGAAAAGGCAGCACGTCGTACCACAGCGACTCATCCTCCACCGCGACGCTCCACGGCATGCGGCTCGCGGGCTCGACGAGGGCCTCGCCGCGACTCGTCCACTCGAAGCCCTGGAAAATATCGCCACTGGCGAGCACGCGCGCCTTTTCAGAGCGTAGGGTGAGGGTGAAGCGCAAGCGCCAGGCCGGATGGCCCTGGAATTTCGTCTCCTCCAAGAGTTCGCAGGCCATCTCCGGAGCCCACCCCTCTTCCGCGCCCTCGGGCACCACCCAGGGCACGATGCGCGTCGTCCACGTCACGGGTTTCGTCCCACCTTTCAGCACCGTGGCTGGCGGCGCCGCTACGCCGATGCGATGCGCCAGTTCTTCCACGTTGATGCCCTCGAAGAAATACTGGCCGACGCTGAAGGAATCGGTGCGATAGCGGGCCGCCGCGGCGAGCTGCCCGCGCTGGCGTTTGCGCTCCAGGATGCCGGCATGGCCGCAGCGTGGGCAAACAGCGGGGGCGCGGGGTCCGGTGTTCTCGAAGTAGCGCCAGCAACCGGGAGGTTGGCACAAATAGAGGTCGCGCTTCAGACGCAGCGGCTCGCCGCTGAAGCTGAACAGCGCCAAGCTGTCCGGATCAATGAAGAGTTCTCGCGGCTCGCCGATCATGGCTCGCAGCGGATTTTCCATTTTGCGGCCGTCCACTTCGATTTCCACGTCTCCGTTCTTTCCAAGCCCTTGGCCGTACACCTCGCTCCAGGTGTGGGTGCCGTCGGCTCCCGATTCCGTGTAGCGCCAGTTGCGCAGGTTGTAGGTGAAGGTGAGGTGTTCCGGCTCCTCCGCTTCGGGGATGGGCTTCGCGGGCCGGCCGTAAACGTAGTGGAACTCTCCGCTCATGGTGGAGCTCCAGAGCGATGGCGAGACCAGGGGCACGCGTTCCGCCACCGGGACGTCCTTGTTCCACGTCGGCTGGCTGAACCCCTTGGCGCGGTTTTCAAAGGCGAAGACAACCTTGTCGTCCGGCTGCCAGGTCAGTTGGCCGCCAATCTCCGGCGGCGGGCGGGGCGTGCTCGGACGGCCGCAGCCCGAAACCAGGACAGACAAGACGGCGAACCCCAACCCTATGAGTTTAACCCGGCTCATGGCTGGCGGTCTTGGAGAGTAGCAACGTCTCAATTTTGCGCGGGCTGGCGTCGAGCACTTTATAGCGCAAACGGAGGTCTTCAATTTCTCCCTGTTCCCCGGTGGCTGGGATGCGCCCTAGCGTGGCCGTCAGCCAGCCCCCCACGGAGTCGTAGCTGTCGTCCTCGGGGAGCGCGAGTTCAAGCAACTCGTTGATTTCGGCGACGCGCGTGCGCGCGCTCACGCGCGCTTCCCCCGGACCCGTGCGCGTGAACATGACCTCATCGGCCTCCTGGTGCTCGTCCACGATTTCGCCCACGATCTCTTCGAGGATATCCTCGATGGTGACGAGGCCGGCGGTGCCGCCATACTCATCGAGCACGATGGCGATGTGCTGGCGCTGGCGCTTGAATTCCTGGAAAAGGTCGCGGATCTTTTTGGTCTCGGGCACGAAGGGAACAGGGTGCAGCAGCTCCCGCAGCGGAGGCGCGGGACGGGTCTGGCCCCAATAGGGCAATGCATCGCGCACGTGCAGATAGCCCAGGATATTGTCGCGGTTCTCCTCGTAAACCAGGATGCGCGAGAAGTTTTCTTCCATCATGCGACGCACGGCCGCCTCCAGTCCGCCGGCCGCCGTCACCGCCACCATCTCGGTGCGCGGGGTCATCACGTCGCGGGCGCAAAGGTCCTTGAACTCGATGATGTTCTCAATCATCTCGCGTTCGCTGTCCTCGAAGACGCCGGCGCGTTCGCCGCGATCCATGGAATCCAGCACTCCCTGCGCTTCCTCGTCTTCCTGTTTCTGGCCGGCCATGCGCATGACGCCGATTTGCAGGGCCCCGAGCGCCGCGGTGAGCGGGGACATGAAGACGTGGATGCAGCGGAACATGAGATATCCGCGGATCAGCACCGGCTCGGCGAAGGGCTCGCTGAAAGCGCGCAACAGGAAATAGTTGAGCGCGAAAGCGGTGAAGGCCGTGGCCCCCAGGACCTCCAGGACATCGGCCAGCGGCACCTCCCCGCGCCCGCTCAGGAAAAAAAGCAGGCTGGAGCCGAAACACAGGGAGAGGATCATGTAGGAGAACCATTCGAGTTCTCGCAGGTTGCGGCCGATGTCACTGAAATAGACCTCCATGCGCGCCTGCATCCGCCGGAGTTCCTCTCCCGCGAAATGGCGTTCCAGAGAGGCTTTGAGGGTGCCGGGGCTCGCGAAGCGCAGGGCGTCGCGCAGGACCGCCAGCAGCGTATGGGTGGCGAAACAGACGGCGAGCCCCGCGCCGTAGAGCCAGGTGCCCATCAAGCGCGCAACTCCAGGCCGCAGGTCCGGAGCGCGGCGCGCTGGAGGGCCAGCATGCGGGAACGCCCCCGTGCCGTCGCGTCGTCCAGGCCCAGCAGGTGCAGCAGACCGTGCAGGACGTAGAACATGAGCTCCACCTCCAGGCCGTGCTTGCGCCGGGCGGCCTCGCGCGCGGCCACGTCAACACAGACCACGACGTCGCCGAGGTAGCGGCCTTTTCCCGCGGGGAAGGCGAGCACGTCCGTGGTGGTCGGGTCGTCCAGGTAGCGGCGGTGAAGACGCGCCATCTCGCGGTCGCCGCAGACCTTGACCCCGGCGCTGTAACGGCCCTCACGGCCCGCTCCGGCGACGAGGTGCGGCGTGCAGGCCGCTATTTTTTCCAGGGATAGCCCGCGCACCCCACCACGGCTGCCGGGAGCGAGGACGATCCGGATGGCGGGCGCGCGCCGCGCGTTGGGTTTCGCGGGGCGCCCGGGTGCCTTAGTAGCGATAACATTTTGGCTGCGGATCTGCGGGTTGCGACCCATCCGCTAGACGCCGATGCCAAAATAGGCGAAGCCCTGATCCTCCACTTCCTTGCGCGCGTAGATGTTGCGCCCGTCGAAAATGCGCCGTCCACGCATGCGTTTCTTGACCTCATCGAAGTCCGGGCTGCGGAATTCTCCCCATTCGGTGAGCAGGAGGATGGCGTCCGCTCCCTCCAGGGCCTCGTAGGGCGTGGTGGCGTAGCGCACGCGGTCCTTGAAATAGTGGCGCCGCGCGCCCTCCATGGCCTGGGGATCATAGACGGCCACCCCTGCTCCCGCGCGCAGCAGGTGATCCACGATCACCAGGCTTGGGGCCTCGCGCATGTCATCGGTACGGGGTTTGAAAGCCAAGCCCCACACGGCGAACTGCGCGCCCTTGAGTCCTCCGGCAAAGGCCGCGTCAATTTTGGCGCACAACACGTGTTTCTGCTCCTCGTTGACGCGATCCACCGCCTTCATCATGTGCATCTCAAGTCCGTGCTCGGCCCCCGTGCGCCCGATGGCGCGCACGTCCTTGGGGAAACACGATCCCCCGTAGCCCACGCCGGGAAAAAGGAAGGCCGAGCCGATGCGCCGATCCGCGCCCACCGCCTTGCGCACCAGGTTGATGTCCGCCCCCACGGCATCGCACAGCCGCGCCATCTCGTTGATGAAACTGATTTTGGTGGCCAGCATGGCGTTGGCCACGTATTTGGACATCTCCGCCGAATGCACGTCCATTTCGAAAATTGGCGCGCCGGTGCGCACGAAGGGCTCGTAAAGCTTGCGCATTAACTTGAAGGCGCGCTCGGTGCTGGCGCCGACAACGATGCGGTCGGGGTGCATGAAATCCTGGATGGCGGCGCCCTCCTTCAGGAACTCGGGGTTGGAAACCACGTCCACCTCCTGCGCGGTGTTGGCCTGCAGGATGGCAAGCACCCTGTCAGCCGTGCCCACGGGGACGGTGCTCTTGTCCACCACCACCGTCGTGCCGTCGAGGTGGCGGCCGATCTGTGCGGCCACGGCGAGCACATGACTGAGGTCCGCGCTGCCATCCTCGCCGGAAGGCGTGCCGACGGCGATGAAGACGACGGCGGCGCGGCGCACACCTTCCGCCAGAGAAGAAGTGAAGGAAAGGCGTCCGGCTCGCAGGTTGGAGGCCAGCATTTCCGCAAGCCCGGGCTCGTAGATGGTAGCGACGCCCCGCCGCAACAGGGCTATTTTTTCCTCGTCAATGTCCACGCAAACGACTTCATGCCCGGTTTCCGCGAAGCAGACCCCGGCCACAAGCCCCACATAGCCCGTCCCGATCACCGTAATTTTCATCGTAGGTCCCTTTTTAAGCTTGCCAAGGCGTCCTTTCCCCCAGGGGAAGCGGCCCTAGGCTCCTCATGCAAAGGATATCTGGTTAAAGCGGCGGATGGCGACGGGCAGGATGAGCCCGGAATAAGCCAAGGCGTAAACCGCCACCAACAGCGGGGTATAAAAGGAGTATTCCTGGTAGTGCTGCGGCCGAAAATAGAAAATATTGGGCGCCATGTAGTAGATGGCCCTGAGCAGGATTTCCGCTCCCAGGTTGACTTTTTTCTCCAAAATGCTCGGGATGAGACTGACGGCGATGCTGCCAGCAAACACGAAAACCGTAATCATCATGCAAAAGGCCTCGCTCATGAAGGCCCCGGTGATGCCCGCCACCACCGAGAAAAACCAAAGGTAAAGCGTGTAATGGATCAAGGGTTTGACCAGGTTGGCGAGCAAGGGCACCTCCGCCTCGCACTGCAGCGCCTGGCTGAGCCAGGCGAAGGGCACCGTCACCGCCAGCACGAGCGCCCCGAAACAGAAAATTCCTATGATCTTGCCCACCAGATAGTCGGTGCGCGAGATGGGTTTGCTGAGCAGGATGAGGTGAAAACGGCAATGCATCTCCATGGGCAATTCCTGGATCGTCACGAACAAAGCCAGGACCAAACTGCCATAGAACGCGAGCGCGCAAGGAACAAGGTCTCCGCGCCGCAAATCGGCGGCCGGCGCGTAGGGGTCCGTGTTGAACCAGATCAGCGCCCACAGGGCCGCCAGGATGAACCACACGGCCGCGCGCCGGGAGTTGTGGAGGACGACGGCTGTAAAAATGGGCTTCATGCTTGGCAGCCGTTCATCCGGCCAAAAATGCGAAAATTAAATTAAATCTGGGACTCAGGAACTCAGGAAAATTAAATTTCGAAGACAAGCGTAGTCGTACTTTAAAAGCGCGGGCGATTCTCACGATCTTTTCCTGAGTTCCTGAGTTCCAGATTAAAAACTCTGTTTTTCTAAACATTAGAACGCACCCGTCGTGAACGCTTGCCACACGGAAATAGCCAAGCAAGGCGCACGCGAACAAGGGCATGGAATAGTGGAACCGGAAGAATATGCCCGGCCCGAAATGCTGCTGTCAAACAGGTTGCGACAACCTCTCAGATCGAAGTGCCTTGCCCGGGTTTCTTGCCGCATTCGGGGCAGTAGTCGCCCTTGAGCACCTTGCCGTCGCTGGGGCAGATCCCGAAGGTCGCGGCCTTGGTGCCGCACTTGGCGCAGAATTTGTCCCCTGGCGCAAGCTGAAACTTGTAGCACGAACGGCAAAGGTGCGCGGGAGGGTTCAGGGCGGCAAAAATGTCCTCGACGCTCTTGATTTTTGCGGCATCCACCTTCTTGCGGATTTCCTCGTTGCGCATGCTTTCAAGGAAATCCACGGCCTTTTCATAGACGAAATCGCGGATCCACGACTGGTCCATGGCGCCCATCATCCCCGACTCCACCACGGGCGCGCCCCCGGCGGCGCCTTTTTCCATTCCCCCCGGCATGGCTCCCGGCATGGCCGTGCGCGCCTTTTCCTTGCGGTATTCATCGTAAACGGCGATCATGTCGGCCTGGGTAGCGGGGTCGGTGCTGTTGGGATCAATGTTTTTGATGCGCACCAGCGTGCGCAGGTACTGGCGGCCGAGGTAGTCCTTGGACGGGGCGCCGCCAGCGACGATCTTCTCATAGTATTTGAGGGCCTGTTGCTGGTCCTTCCTGATGCGGCCGGCGATATGCGCGGCCAACTCGTCAAGCTCCGCGGAAACATCCTTGCAGTAGGCGCTGCCCTGATCCGCCAGCATGATGGCGTTGTCGGGCAGGTCCATCATCAGCCGCAAAACGGCGAACTTATAGGCTTTTGAAAAGGTGGGGTCCAAGGTCACCACCTTGGTGTAACCAGCGTATTCCATCTCGGCGGCGCGCTTCGAGATCTCTTTCTTGTCGTTTTCGGACGCATCCTTCTGCGGGCTTGGAGCCTTGCGCAGGTAGGTCCGCATCCAGATGAAGTCGGCGGTCAAAGCGTCGAAACCGGCGGTCAACATCTTGCTGCGCTTCACGTAGGCCATGCCCACGTCGGATTTGCGGTCCTCGATGCGGAACTTGCCGGCCTCTTTCGAGAGCCACCCCGATGCAATCAGGGCAATGACGAATACCGCGCCACTCAACAACGAGTTGTTCATTTTCGCGACTCCTTACTAGCCCAAAACCATCCCTTGAGAAACCTCACAGATCCCGCTTCCTGAAGAGCACCATGGAAAGCGCCACCAGCGCTACCGCATAGGCCAGCCCGTAGGCGACGGAAAGACACATATAAGTCGGGGACACGGAAAGCCCCGCGGCTGCCTCGGATTTGATATCCAGAAGGAAAAAGCTCGGCAGCACGTACTTGAACACCTTGGCCACCATGGCCATGCCCGAGTCAGAAACCGCGAGCATGAAGGTGGCGTTGCCGACGAAATAGGTGATGATGGACAGCAGCACCACCGCACCCTCGGTGAAAAACAGCGAGAGCAGCACGGAAAGCGCCACGAGGTCCACCGCCGCCGCGAAACTCAGCAAGAAGGACTGCAAGTAGGCGACGGAGAACTCTCCGAATTTTGGCAACCCCTTCATGTTGAGCACCCACAGCACCCCGAGGGCCACGATGATCATGTTGCGCAGGGCGAGGCCGCCGACGCCGATGACCTTGCCAAGAATGTAGGACTCCCGGCCCATGGGCTTGGCGAAAAGGGTCATGGCCGTGCGCTCGCGCAACTCGCGCGGAATCTGGAAAGCGGCGGTGAGGGCCGAAAAGAGACCCACCACCATTACCATGGCCATCCCACTGTCTTTCAACAATTTGTCTTCAATTCCGAGGCTGATGTCCCCGTAAAGGGCGAAGACGGCCACCTGCAGCACAGCGATAAAGAGCAAGAAGAAAACCACGCTGCGGCGGCGGTTGGCATCCCGGTAGGCATCCCCTGCAATCGTCAAGGCATCATGTAACATCTCCGACCTCCCTTACGTGAGATTGCGCTCTTTGTTGTTCAGCTCGATCTTCTGGAGAAATACGGGTTCAAGCTCCATGTAGGATATAGCCATTCCCTCTTCTTTCAAGTGATTTTCGTGCAGCAAGTCCAAAATCGCCTCCCGCGCGGGCTCTTTCACCTGGAAGATCCAGGCGTCCGCCTCCTTGCTCATCCCCGTGGAGAGCTTTTCCAGCCTCTCCAGCAGCGATGCCGGCACCCCCCTCACCCTGACCTCGTAATGATCCACACTCAATAGTTTATGGATCTCCCCCTGAAAAATCAACTGCCCGCGGTTTAATATGGCCACGTAATCGCACAGGGCCTGGACGTCGCTCAGGATGTGGCTGGAAAAGAAAACCGTCTTGCCCCGCTCCTTCTGCCGGATCATGATGTCCTTGAGCTGCGCCCGGCCCTTGGGGTCGAGTCCCGTCAGCGGCTCGTCGAAAATGATGAGGTCCGGGTCGTTCATGAGCGCCTGGGCCACCCCGATGCGCTGCAACATGCCCTTGGAAAAATGCAGCAGCTTGGTGTGGGCCTTGTCGGTGAGGGAGACGGTTTCAAGCAGTTCTTCGAGGCGCCGTTTGCGGATTTCGGTCTCCATGTGCAGCGTGCGACCGCAGAAATCCATGAACTGGGTGGCGGTGAGGTGGCGCTGAAAATAGGCCTCTTCGGGCAAAAAACCTATTTTGGCCTTGGTCTCCACGTCCCCGAGCGGCCGGCCGAGCACCAGGCCCTCCCCCGCCGTGGGGTAGGCGAGGCCCAAAAGCATCTTGATGGTGGTGGTCTTGCCCGCCCCATTGAGCCCCAGGAACCCGAAAATGGAACCCGTGGGCACCGTGAGGTTCAGGCCGTCCAGAGCCACGAACTTCTGGAAAGAGAAGGTCTTGCGGTAGGCCTTGGTAAGGCCCCTGGTCTCGATGGCGTGCAATGTCGCTCGTGGGATGCGGCGCCCCTATTGTAGTGAGGCCGCCCCTGCTTCCAGAAGGCCGCGCTTCAGAGCGTAAAATAAAAGGGGCGGAAGCCGTAACTTGAGCGCCCTATCCCAGCTTGAGCGCCTCCTGAAGATCCTGGTGCTCGAAGGCCGAGGACATGCGGGCGATTTCGGATGCGGTGAGGCCCAGGCGGGACGACTCGCTCCGCCATGTCGCCAAGGCCTGGCCGACCTCGGCTGCGATTTCGCGGGCGATTTTGACCTCCAGCTCGAAATACGCCACCACTTCCAGCGCCAGTTCCAGCGACGCCGTATTGTTTTCGAGATCGATGGCGGTTGTGAGAATGCGCGGCTTGACGTCGCTCGGCACCCGCCGAAAAGCCGACCCGTATCCGCGCCGCGCGCCTGCCGCGGCGGGTCAGACCTCTCCCGTCATCGGGCCGTGATGGCGGACGCGATACTTCAGGGGCGTGCATCCGAAATGGCGAACGAAACGGCGGTAGAAATAACTGAGGTTGGCATAGCCGGCATCCAGCGCCACCCTCACGATGGGCTTATCCCCCATGCGCAGCTCCTCCCCGGCCCGCTCCAGCCGCAGGCGGTTCACGAATTCGCTGGGGCTGAGCCCCATGCAATGTCTCAGGATGCGCGCGGTGTGCTCGCGGGAGCGGCCCGTCAGCCGCGGCAGGGCGCCGGCCCCTTCTTCGAGCAGCGCGGGGCGCCGGGCGAGTTCGGCTATCGCCTCCGCCATCCACGGTGGCAGACCCACCAGGGAATCCTGGGGCGCGGGAGGCGCCGCCACGTCGTGCAGCAGGTTGAGGAGAAAGCGGTGAACCACCAGCAATGACTGCGGCGCCGTGAAAGCGGCGGCCAGCGCCGCGGCCCGCTCGGCAAAACGCCGTCTGGCCGCGACTCCAAGACGTGTGCAGAAGGGGAGATCCCCCCCCTGCCACGGCCAACCCGATACCGGAAAATAGCGCGCGCGCAGGTCCTCCAGAACCTCGGGGCGAAAGGCGATATTCAAGAGGACCATATCCCCCGCGGCCCCCGCGAAGCCATGCGCGTCCTGAGCGCGCACCAGCACCAGGTCGCCGGCCTTGAGCGGCTGGGTCGTCCCGTTGATGAAGTGCATGCCCGCCCCCTCCTCGATCCAGAAAACCTCGGGAAAATCGTGGGTGTGGATCGGCGCCTGGGTCGCCCGGGCCGCCGCGAAGCGGCTGCGCGCGATATGAAAGAACCCGCCGGCGGGCACATAGCTCTCACAGCGCAGCAAGGGGGGTGGCTCGGGCATATCACAGGAGTATAAGTGCCGGCCCCCGGGGTGGAAGAACGACAGCGCTCTCCCAGCTATCCTTTCTGGAAGTGCTCCAAGGAGGATTCCATGACCGTCTGCATCGCCCCGCTGCTCAGCCCTGCCGCCGTCGGACGCTTCCACCGCGAGGGATATCTGCTCTACCAGCAACCCGTCCTCAGCTCCGACAAATTCACCCGGCTGCAAACCACCTTCGATGGCCTGCTGAGGCGCTGGCAGGCCGACCCCAGGGCGCCTTCTCCCGAGCATATGGACGTGCCCCACTTCCTCCATCCCGAGCTTTTTGAATGGCTCCTGGACGACGCGGTGCTCGACCTGGTGGAGCCGCTCCTTGGCCCGAACATCGCGCTGTTCAGCTCTCATTTCATTTGCAAGCCGGCCCAATGCGGCAAGCGCGTGCCCTGGCACGAGGACAGTTGGTACTGGCGCGGCCGCCTGGATCCCATGGAGGTGGTCACCGTCTGGCTGGCCCTCGACCCATCCACCCCTGAGAACGGCTGCATGCGCGTGATTCCCGGCAGCCAAAAACGCGGAAGCCAGAGCACGTACGAGAGCGTGGCGGGACCGGCTGTCTTCGACAGCGAGATGAAACGCGAGACCCTCGCCCTGGATCAGGCCGTGAATTGCGTTCTCCAACCCAACGAGTGCTCGCTGCACGCCGCGGGCCTAGCCCACGGTTCAGAGGCCAACCGCAGCGGGCTGCGCCGCTGCGGCTACACCATGCGCTATGTCTCAACGCGCACGCGCCTCAATGTTGATGCCGGCCCTGACGATGGCTTCAGGCTCTACCTCGCCCGCGGTCGCGATCATGCCGGCAACAACTACGGCGACCCGACGCGCCCCAACGCCACCTGGATCGCAGCCCATCCCGACCGCTTTCCCGCGGGGCATTGAGCTTCAAATATTAAAACGCCGCCTCATCGGGCGGTTGATCCAGGAGCGGACAGGCGTCGTGGGCGTATAAAGGAAGGGCCCGCCGGTCCTGTTTCCTCGCGGGATTTCCCCAGGTTTGAACGGCCAGCCGCCACCCTACACTGGCGCGCATGCAGACCCGCATGAACCACCTGGAGGAGCTTGAGGCCGAGTCCATTTTCGTCCTGCGCGAGGTGGCGGCGCAGTTCGAAAACCCCGTTATCCTGTTCTCCGGGGGCAAGGATTCGCTGGTGGTCATCCACCTGGCGCGCAAAGCCTTTCATCCCGCGAAGATCCCCTTCCCGCTGCTGCACATTGACACTGGGCACAACTTCGCCGAGACCCTGGAGTTCCGCGACGCGCTGGTGCGGGACGTGGGCGCGCGCCTGCTGGTGGGATCGGTGCAGGCCAGCATTGACGAGGGGCGCGCCGCCGAGGAACAGGGGCCGAGCGCCAGCCGCAATGCCCTCCAGACCATCACCCTGCTCGACGCCATCGCCGCGCACAAGTTCGACTGCGCCGTGGGCGGCGCGCGCCGCGACGAGGAGAAGGCGCGGGCCAAGGAGCGCATTTTCTCCTTCCGCGACGCTTTCGGCCAGTGGGACCCCAAGAACCAGCGGCCTGAGCTCTGGAACCTGTTCAACGGCCGCAAGCGCCACGGCGAGCACTTCCGCGTCTTCCCCCTGAGCAACTGGACCGAGCTCGATGTCTGGCAGTACATCGCCATGGAGAAGCTCGCCCTGCCCTCGCTCTACTTCAGCCACGAGCGCGAATGCGTGCGCCGCGACGGCATGTTGCTGGGCCTGACGCCGCACATCCAGGTCAAGAAAGGCGAAAAGGTCGAGCGCCTGGTGGTGCGCTTCCGCACCGTGGGGGACGCCACCTGCACGGGGGCCGTGCTCTCGCGAGCCGCCAACATTGACGACATCATCCAGGAGGTGGCGGCTTCGCGCGTCACCGAGCGCGGCGGGCGCGCCGACGACAAACGCTCCGAGGCGGCCATGGAAGAGCGCAAGGTCCAGGGCTACTTCTGATGACGCGCGCGAAAAAAGAAGCCGAACGGCCCTTCGACAGCCAGGCCTACCTCGGCATGGAACTGCTGCGCTTCACCACGGCGGGCAGCGTGGACGACGGCAAGAGCACGCTCATCGGCCGCCTGCTCTACGACAGCAAATCCATCTTCGAGGATCAGCTCGAAGCCCTGGAGCGCGCCAGCCGCCGGCGCGGCGAGGACGATCTCAATCTGGCCTTGCTCACCGACGGCCTGCGCGCCGAGCGCGAGCAGGGCATCACCATTGACGTCGCGCACCGCTATTTCTCCACCCCGCGCCGCAAGTTCATCATCGCCGATTGCCCCGGCCACATCCAGTACACGCGCAACATGGTGACCGGCGCCTCCACCTCCAACCTGGCCATCATCCTGGTGGACGCGCGCACCGGCGTGGTGGAGCAGACGCGCCGCCACACCTTCATCGCCTCGCTGCTGCAAATACCGCACATCGTCTTCTGCGTCAACAAGATGGACCTCGTGGACTGGAGCCAGCAGGCCTTCGAGAAGATCCAACAGGATTTCCGCGACTTCTCAGCCAAGCTGGAGGTGAAGGACATCCGCTTCATCCCCATCAGCGCGCTCAAGGGCGACAACGTGGTGGACCGCTCGAAGCGCATGGACTGGTATGAGGGTCCCACCTTGTTATACCTGCTGGAGACCCTCTACATCGCCAGCGACCACAACCGCGTGGATTGCCGGTTCCCCGTGCAGCACGTCATCCGCCCGCGTTCGGACGCGCACCATGACTACCGCGGCTACGCCGGACGCGTGGCCGGCGGCGTGTTCAAGAAGGGCGATGAGATCCTGCACCTGCCCTCGGGCCTGAGCACGCGCGTCGCCGGCGTGGATTTCTTCGGGCGCGAGGTTCCCGCCGCCAGCCCGCCCATGTCGGTGGTCCTGCGCCTGGAGGACGACCTCGACATCAGTCGCGGCGACATGCTGGTGCGCCCGCACAACCAGCCCGCCGTCGGCCAGGAACTCGACGTGATGCTGTGCTGGCTTTCGGAGCGCAAGCTCGACCCCCAGGGCCGCTACCTGTTGCGCCACACCACCCGCGAGGCGCGCTGCCAGGTGAAGGACGTGCGCTACAAGGTGGACATCAACACCCTGCACCGCGCGCAAGGCGACACCGCCATCGGCATGAACGACATCGCGCGCGTGCAACTGCACGTCACGCAGCCGCTCTTCTACGACAGCTACCAGCGCAACCGCTCCACCGGCAGCCTCATCCTCGTGGACGAGGGCACTTTCAGCACCGTGGGCGCGGGGATGATCGTCCAGCGCGAACCCTGAAGCCAGTTCGACCCCAAATTGCCCCAGTTGAGCGTCGGGCCATAAGCTGTTAGTCTTTCGCATGGATTTTAAGGATTGGATTCTAAGTATATTTTGTATAATTATTGTGTTATTTATATTGGGTTGCGGTCTTAGTTTTAGTTCACGCGAACGTCCCCTGTATACTAATGGCCCAAGGATTCATGAGGAAACAATAGAAATCACGCTTGATGAAAAACATAAAGATGTGCCGTCGAGCAGCAACGTCAATCAGGCTGCTTCTCATCCGAAGTATTCATACTACCATTTGGAAAATGGAAGGGTTGTTTTGGATCCACCACCTGTCGAGTCGGGGAACTCTAAACCTCCGGGGCCGGACCAAGCCAAGTAATCGATTCATCAGAAGATAGACTCCGGACTCAGCGTCGCGCGGGCAACTCGCAGTCGTCGGTCTTGCACGGGCGCGAGATGCGCGGGTGCTTTGCGGACGATGACATGAGTTGATGTAGCCGCATTGTGCCTACAATGAGGGCATGGAAAAAACGACCTCCATCCGTTCCAGGGTCAACCCCGCGCTCAAGCGGCAGGTGGACGGCGTCCTGACCGAACTCGGACTTAACATCAGCGAGGCCATCACGATTTTTTTTCGTCAGATAGTGTTGCAGCGCGGTCTTCCCTTCGAGGTTAAAATGCCACCGCCCAACCGCCCAACCCGCAAGGCCATGCAGGATGCCGAAAAAGGCCGGGGAGTCAGATACAGCTCCACCCGTGAGATGTTTAAGGATCTCAAATCCTGAGTCTTCTTCCCCGCGTCACCACCCGCTTCAAGCGGGATTACAAGAAAGCCGCCAAACAGGGGAAAGACCTAGCCAAGCTCGATGCCGTCATGGAGTATCTTGTCGAGGAGAAGACGATCTCCGCCAACCTGAGCGATCACGCTCTTTCAGGCAATTACAAGGGGCATCGTGAATGCCACATCTCCCCTGATTGGCTGTTGATGTATCATGTTAAAGAAGACGAAATCTGGTTCGTGAGGACGGGATCACATTCGGAACTGTTTGGTTAGGCAACGCCCTCTTTGTTGAAACGGACGGGGCTCATCCTGGGGGCAGCCTCATCCTCGTGGGCGAGGGCAGTCAGCACCGTGGGCGCGGGGATGATCGTCCAGCGCGAGCCCTGAACCGGGCTCAGCGCGGCAGCTCGCAAGCGCCGGTCTTGCACAGGCGCGAAAGGCGCAGGCGGTTGCGGGCGATGATGAAATAGGCCAGACGGAAAAAAGATTTCAGCCCCGGCACGCGGTAGAGCCCGGCCAGCGCGCGGAAGCGCGGGATGCGCCGGTAGATTTCATAAACGGCGTCAGCTCCGATGGCGGGTGTGCCCTCAGCCGAGACGAAGCGCATGCCCTCGGCGGCCTCGTTGGCTTTGAGCATCGGAAAGCGCATCAGGAGGTCGGGGCTCTGGCGCGGCAGCAGCTCGAAGCGATCGCGGCCCGCCAGCCGCCGGATGCGCGCGACTTGGCTCTGACAAAAGCCGCACGCGCCGTCGTAGATCACGACATCCTTCATGGAGGTCATTATCCGTGCCCCGCGTGGCCGGCCAGCCGCAAAAAGAAGAAAGGCCCGCCCGAAGGCGGGCCTTTCCCGAGGCAGGTCGCAACCCGGCTGTTTGCATTGGGTGAGCCTGCCGGCCCTTTAGACAAAGGGTGTCTCCTTATGCCGCTGTTCCCGCAGAAGCTTTGAGCGGTTCGAAGGCGGCGGCGAATTTGTTGTAGAAAATATCGTGGATCTGGGCCGCGATATCCTCCTCCCACGCGTCGGCCACCGCGTCTTCCTGCGTGTGGCAGGTCCAACGGAAGGTGAGCAGCGTGCCGTGGGGTATTCCCAGCGCCATGATGTCGAGCGCGCCTTGAACGGGGTTGAAAGTCTCGGAGCCGGGCCGACCGTGGATCTTCAGCGCCATTTCCATGCGGCCGGCCAAGGGGGCCAGTATTTTGCGAAAGAACAGCGTGCAGGGCCGGATATGCAGCCCATCGTGGTTCAGGACGCGAACGTCCTGGTACCAGTGGGCCCCTTCACGCCGGGGTCGCAGCAGCGGAAAGCTCTCACTCGTCTCCATGTCCTGCATGAGAGTCCTCCTAAATTCACAAGGGTGAATCATAGGCCGGCGGCTTCTCATGTCAAGAGCCCGGGGCCTGAAATTATCGGCCCGAAAGGTGCTCAGGAACATGCGCCAGGGCCCAGACCGCCCGCTTGTCTTACGCAAGACGGATCCCGTGCTATAATCGCCGCAATGCCAGGAAGCTGGCCAACGGGCCCGCGTTCCAGGAATTCACGCCCCGGAGCTGAAAAATGAGCCTCAAGGTGTTGCTGGTCTATCCGAACCTGCGCGGCATGAACATGCTGCCGCCAGCGGTCGGCCTCATGTCCGCGGTGCTGAAGCGCAGCGGTTTCGAGGTCCAGCTTTTCGACACGACCTATTACGAGCGGCTGGGCGACGACCACGCCGAGGCCGACTCCGACCAGATGAAGGTGAATAAGCTCATGGCCCGGCCTTTCAAGATGCCCAAAGAGGTCACCGTCAAGAAAACCGACGTTTTCGAGGATTTCAAAAAGGAGGCCGGCGCGTTCAGCCCCGACCTCATCGCGCTTTCGGCCACGGAGGATATGTTTCTGCTGGGTATCAAGCTCATCCGCACGCTGGGAAAAAGTCGCCCAGTGACGGTCTTGGGCGGCGTCTTCGCCACCTTCGCCCCCAAGCTGGCCCTGGGCTTCCCTGAAATTGATATCGTCTGCAAGGGGGAAGGCGAGGACGCGCTCAACACCCTGTGTCACCGGCTCGAAAAGAAGCAGAGCTACGACGACATCCCCAACCTATGGGTCAAAAAGCCGGACGGGTCCATCAAGATCAATCCCACCAAGATGGTGGACATGGACGCCTTGCCGCTCATTGATATGTCCATCTTCGAAGAGGCGCGCTTCTACCGCCCCATGGGCGGGCGCGTGTGGCGCATGTTCCCGGTGGAGACGCACCGCGGCTGCCCCTACACCTGCACCTTCTGCAATTCACCCTCGCAGATGAAGATGTACCAGGAAGAGGAGGGCAAGTCCTATCTGCGCCGCAAGTCTTTCGAGAACATGCGGCGTGAGCTCATGTTCTATAAGGACGTGATGAAGGCTGAGTACCTGTATTTCTGGGCCGATACCTTCTTCTCGTGGAAAGAAGGCGAGTTCGATCAGTTCGCCGAGATCTACGAGGACATCCGCCTGCCGTTCTGGTGCCAGACCCGCGTCGAGACCGTGAACGCCAAGCGTTTCAAGCGCCTGAAGGACATCGGCTGCGCGCGCATCTCCTTCGGGCTCGAGCACGGCAACGAGCAGTTCCGCAAGGACGTGGTGAAAAGGCCGTACACCAACGACGTGCTGGTGAACAAATTGCACCTGGTGAACGACGCGGGGATCCCCTTCAGCGTCAACAACATCATCGGCTTCCCCCACGAGACCTACGAGCTCGCCATGGACACGGTGCGCATCAACAAGCACATAGACGCCGCCGACCGCAACGCCTACGCCTTCACCCCCTTCGCCGGCACGCCGCTGCGCGACGAAATAAACCGCCTGGGCTACCTCAAGGAGAGCGATATCGTGCACTCCATCTTCGTGAACGGCTCGCTGCTGGACATGCCGCAGTTCCCGCGCCAGCAGATCAACGGCCTGCTCAAGACCTTCAACCTCTACGTCAAATTTCCCGAATCGAGCTGGCCGGAAATCCGCAAGGCCGAGCAGGAAACCCCCGAGGGGCAGCGCGTGTACGAAAAGTTCCGCCAGGAGTTCATGGAAAAGTTCTGGAGCGCCGCCCCCTCCAGCAGCTTCGAGGAAGCCAACAACGCCCCCACGGCATCCTCGCTGAACTGAGGGGCTGGCCCGCGCGGAAAAGCCGACCGGTGGAGCCGCCGGGGCCGGAGTGGCGCCCGAGCTTGGCGGCCTCGACGTTGAAAGAGCGGCTGGAAAGTAAAACCCAAGACTGGAGCGACGGCTCGGGCTCCGGCACGGGAAAGGCTTTCAAGGCGCCGCGGCGAGCTCCGCCCCCGGCGGGACTTCCGGCGCGGTGCTGGCCGGCCGCGGCACGCGCACCTTGACGACGGACTTGCGCACCAGCGTTTTGCGCAGGTAGCTCAGTCCCGGAGCATGGCCATCCCAGGGAAAAAAAACAGCCACGAGACCCGGCCGCAACAACAGGGTCGAGCCTTCCCCCGGCCCGTAAAAGGCCACGTCGCGATCCTTGTCGTAGGGCTCCACCACCGTCAGCCCGGC
>JAHFOS010000020.1 GCA_023261545.1 bacterium | reverse complement strand
GCCGCGGCGAGGTCTGCTGTTTCCCCATCACTTCTTCCGCGCTGCTCATCGCCGGCGTCTCGCTCACTTTCCATGGCAACCGCATCCTCAACGACATCACCTTCGCCGCCAAGACCGGCGAGCTGGTGGCGGTGATTGGCCCCTCGGGTTGCGGCAAGTCCACCATGCTCACCATGCTCTCCGGTATCCTCGACTACACCCAGGGCGACGTCTTCTTCAACCATCGCCGGCTCTCCAGCGTCGAGGACTTCTCCGCGGTGAGCACCTACATCCCCCAGGACGACATCCTCTTCCGCGAGCTCACCGTGCGCGAATCCATCGAATACTCGGTGCGCCTCAAGGTGAAGAGCACCCCTGAAGAGCGGGAAAAGCGGCGGCGCGCCACCATCGAGGTGCTGGGGTTGGAGCGCACCGAGTTCCTCAAAATAGGCGCCGAGGGCGAGAAGGGCATCAGCGGCGGCCAGCGCAAGCGCGTCAACATCGGCACCACCATCGTCGCGGACATGAAGCCCATCCTGCTCTTCGACGAGCCCACCTCGGGACTCGATCCCGCCACCGACCTCGAGATCATGCAGTTGTTGCGCGTGCTCTCGCGCCGCGGCCACATCGTGCTGTGCGTCACGCACAACGTCTCCGATGATTCCATCAATTATTTCGACAAAATAATGGTGCTGGCCAAGAGCGGCCAGATAGCCTTCTTCGGCAAGAAGCAGCGCCTGCCCTATTTCTTCTCCATCGGCGGCCCCCAGTACCTGTTCCAGAAGATGGCGGAACCCGGCGCCGCCAATTACCGCGAGAAATATCTGGCCTCGCCCGAATGCGCGGGGGTGGAGCGCACCAAGCAGAAAGCCCTGGATCTGGCGCGCGGCAAAATCGAACTGGCGCACGCCAAGGCGCCCAGCCCGAGCCACAAGCAACTGCCCGGCCCGGTGTCGAACTTCGCGAATTTCGTGCGCCGCGAGATCCGCCGCAAGACGCGCGACCGCCAGTTCCTCATGACCTGCCTGGTGCAGCCCGTGGTCATCGCCGCCTTCATCGCCTGGAACTTCCCCGGGCCTTTGCCCAATGCCTTGTTCTCGCTGCTGGTGGCGGTGCTGTGGATCGGCTCCATCTCGGGGGTGCGCGAAATCAACGGTGAATTCCCGCAGCTCAAGCGCGACTACCTCTACGGCACGAGCCTCGCCGCCTACTTCGCCGCCAAGATAACGAGTTGCTTCGCCTTCTCGTCCTTCCAGGTGGTGCTGCTGGCGAGCCTGGTGATGCTGGGCGGGGGCTATCTGGGCGAGCCCTTCGGCTTCAGTTATCCCGGCATCATCGGCGTGCTGCTGCTGCTCACCCTCATGGGGACGGGCATCGGCCTGTTCATGTCCGGGGCGGTGAAGTCCCCGCTCGCCGCCGTGGGCGTCCTGCCCATCATCCTGATACCGCTCGTCATCATGGGCGGGGCGCTCATCCCCCACCACCACACCGACGGGCTGCAGGACGTGGTCATGCGCGGGAACCCGCTGCGCATCGCCTTCGAGGGCAGCGCCTACAGCGCGCGCAACCTGCTGCGCCCGCAGCTCGACCGCGTGGAGCCGCGCAAACCGGAAGACGCCGAAAAACAGGCGGCTTCCTGGGCGGCCTACAAGGAGAAGCTCCACCTCTACGACCACGACCGCACAGCGTACCGCAAGCAATACGTCCAGGCCGACGTCAACGACATCTTCGCGAGCCTGCTCGCGGGAAACCCGGAGGGCGGGGAGACACCCCGGCCCTCGCCGCCGGTGGACGTCATCGCGCCTGAAATCCTGGAGCACCGTCGCGACCTGTGGCTCGCCGGTTACCTGCTGCTGCCCGTGGACCGCACCACGGGGTTCCTGGCGGCCAGCGCCCCGGCCTTCTGGCAACCCTACCCCGTGACCGCGCCCAAGGCCTTCTCGGAAAACCTGAGCGCCCAGGGCGCGCTCGGCATGTACCGCGAGGAGCGGCCCCAATCCGGGGAGAAACGGGCCTTCAGCTACTACTCCCCGGCGCAACTGAGCCTCGTCATGCTGGGCGAGCTGCTGCTGCTCTCGCTGGCCACCTATTTCATCGTCCGCCACAAGCTCGCGCAGAAGTTCTCGTGAGTCGCGCCGCCCCCGCCGTGAGATGCGGCATTTTCTGGAATCGTTCCATTTCTGTAAGAGCTTGTTTAAAATGTGTCTTTCATATCGCTTTTTAATATTTTATAAATAATATTTTACCACAGAGACACAGAGGGCACAAAGATAATATGAAGAAATACTTAAATCGCTATTTTCGCCTCCGCATATTCTCAGTGTCCTCCGTGTCTCTGTGGTGAGTAAATTCATACTTTTTAAACAGGCCCTAAGCTTTCAGCCCTTTCGGCGCCACACCGCAATGCAAAGGCGCGAACCATGGGCTGAACGCTTACCCACTTTTTTTCGGAAATCCCTCGTCTGACCCGGGGACCCGCAGCCGCCGTCAAGGCCACGCGCCGCCTGCCCCCTCGTCTGGCCGCCAAGACTTCGCCGCACCGCGGCATCGAGCCCGGAGCTTTGCTGGCCCTGGTGCGCAATACGGCGCCCTTCATTTTCGAGACGCCGGCCCCCGCCGGCGATGCCATGCTCTACATCCGCCACCTTCAGGATTTCAAAGAAGGCGAACTTTCCCACGAGGATTATTTCCTGCTCTGCCTGTGCGCGCATTGGGCGACCGCCGGCACCTTCGTGCCCACCGACGTTGACAACGCCCTACGTCTCAAGCTGTGGCAAATGGATCCGCCCGTCGCGGCCCGCACCGCCATGGCTGAATGGGTGCTGCGCGCCCGCGCCTGGGACTACCGCCCCGTCACCGCCAAGCTGGCGCGCGCGCCCTCCGGAGCCTTGCTCAGCACTCACGAAGGCACTTGGTTTTCCGTGGCCGTGGGCGCCTACGCGGCCCTGCGCGAGGTCCTGCCCGCCAAGGCCGATGAATTATCCGAAGCCATGGTCGCCGAGGCCACGCGCGAGGACGCGCTTTTCTCCGAACTCAGAGCAGCCGGCGATGGCCTGGGAGTCCTGCGCGCCTGCGCCCTGCTGGCGCACAATTTCGGCGACCTCGACCGCGTGATGGACCTGTGGAACCTGCCGGAGGACGACCCCCTGCGGCAAAGGTTGTACGACGCGGCCAACCCCCGCTCCAGCCTGTTCGCGGGCCGCATCGCCGCCGCCGGCGCTCTGAACCAGAAGTTCATGGCCGCCGAAAATCACCGCCACTTCGCGCTGCGCGAAGCGCGCTTCCTGCGGCGCAGCGCAAAATTGCTGCTGCCCATCGCTCCGTTCCTCGATGGCTGGGGCACTTTAGTGGCGCAGGAAAACCCCGAAAACGTCGGTGAAGCCGTGCGCGTCCTCATTGACGGTTGGCACCGCTTGAAAGTCCCCACCGTCGGCTACCCCCGCGCCCTGGCCGGCATCCTGGAAGCCTTCCCCGGCGGCATGGAAAGGCTGCGCGCTTATATTCCAGGCCGTGATGAGCGTTTGCTTAAATCCGGGCCACTGCGGGCGCTGATCTCTGTTGAGCGTTCACGCTTCGAGGGCCAATGGGCCAGGAAAATAAGTTGAAACTGAATTTTGGCTCATCCGACGAATGCGTACCTCTGGTGGTGTCTCCTCCCAGTTATTTCCTGGTGCTCCGTGCCCTCAACTCGGATTTATCCACAGATTGCACCGATGGGCACTGACAAAGATGCCAGCCCTGATGGGTTACTTTCTGTGTTAATCTGTGTCCTCTGTGGAAAAATCCCCCCGGTATTGCGATGGGGTTCCCGCCTCGCCAGATCGTGCACCCGTGTGAAAACTCTTGAAAGGTACGCATTATTCGGATGAGCCTGAATTTTTAGAGAGCGCTGGTGACGACAGCCCTCGCGAACGCGGCGCTCAATCTTACCGGAGCAGGGTTCGGAGCATGGAGCGGAATGCGGATGGCCCGTGCCAGCGGGGATCGCCTGCTGCTCCTCACCGGCGCGATGTTCACGATTTCCGGACTCCTCGCTATCCTGTGGCTGCTCTGGGGTCTCGGGCCGTCCCTCTCATGGGCGGTCTTCTGCTCGGCCTTCTGTTTCGTCGCGCTCTGTGGGGCGTGCTGCAAGTCCGGCCGGCGGCGCATCCTTTTCCTCGTCCTCTGCACCATCACGGGGTTCTACCTGCTGCTCCATTCGCTCGGAGCGGTCGCCGTTGTCTGGATGATCCGCCAGGGAGAGCGCCCCGGCCCGCGCGCTATGGCGATGCAGACGACGCCGTTCTCCTGCCTCCCGGCGGCGGCGGCGACCTGCCTCTGGAAAATGGGACGCCCCGCAAGGGAAGCCGCGCTGGCTGAAGCCTCGGGAACCACGCTCAACGGCACCTCGATGTGGAGGATGGCGCGCGTCCTCGACGGACGTCTCGGAAATTCTCCTTGGAAGGCGCGCTATGGGACTCGGACCTGGGAGGCGCTTCCAGGGGACGGCGTTCCTGCGATCCTGGATGTACTTTCCTTCAACCACATCCCCCACGCCGTCGCCTTCCTGGGTTTCGAGGGCAACTTTGCCAAGATCGGAGACCCGCTGGATGGGGAAATCCGGCGTATGAAGCGCGGAGAGCTGGAACAGTCGTGGAGCGGAAAGGGAATCTGGTTCGAGCGGAAGGACGAAGGCAGGTAATTCATCTATATTTTAGGGATTTAAATTCTCGTAATTATAGATAATTTTTATTATCAACATGTAGAGTCTGGTCAGTTGCGCGCGATCATCGCCACCGGGGCGAAAAAAGTGAATATGCACCGATCCTGGATATCGTGGCCCTGAAATATATCTGTACTTTAAAAAATATCAATTACGCTATTATTAGTTATTAATTAAAGAACAATTATGGAATTGAACGCCATCCAGTCCCTCATCGTAGATTTTCAGCGCCGTCCACTCCCGAATTTCACGCCCCGCGATCTGCGGCTGAGCTTCGTCAAGAATATGTCCCTGTCCGTCACGGGATGCCGCCGGTCTGGCAAAACCTACCGCACCTATCAGCTCATCAGAGAGCTGACAGCGGCCGGAACGCCGATGGAAAGCATCTGCCGCTTGCAATTTAACGATCACCGCCTGAGTCGCTTGGGCCGCGAAGGCCTGGACCTCATCCACCGCGCCTACGACGCGCTTTATCCGGAAAAACGCGGCCGGGAAACCCTCTTCATTTTCGACGAGATCCACCGCATCGAGGGCTGGGAGGACTATCTGCTGCACCTCCTGGACGATCCCCGCCACCGCGTCCTGGTCACCGGCTCCACCTCCAGGCTCAAGCGCGGCAATATCGCTTCCGGACTCCGGGGCAAGAACCTTACGGTCGAGCTCTACCCCTTTTCTTTCGCGGAATTCCTGCGCCACCACGGCGTGCCGGAGGACACGGTTTCCAGCGCCGGGCAAGCCCATTTGCGGCACATGCTGATGCGCTACCTGGAACAGGGCGGCTTTCCTGGCCTGCTGGAAGCCGACGCCCACCTTCACCTGGAGCTGCTGCAAAACTACTGGGATGCCATGATGCTCCGCGATGTCCTTGAAGCGCATCCCGAGGACTCCCCAAACCTGGGCGCGCTAACCTTCTTCGCCCAGGCCCTGGTTGCGCGGAATGCCTGTCCCATGACGGTGCGCGGCATCATGAAAGAGATGAGCACGGCGGGGTTGAGTTTCACGCCCGAGGCCCTGTATCGCTATCTGCGACACCTGGAGGAAGCCTACATCGCCTTCGCGGTGCCCATCTACAGCCCTTCCAGCGCCGTCCGCCACCGCAATCCCCAGAAGGTGTACCTCATTGATTGGGCGCTGGCCGAGGCCGTGTCACCGGGACCGCCGCCGGATGCCGGGCGAAAATTGGAGAACCTGGTGTACCTGGAGTTGCGCCGGCGCGGCTGCGAAGTTGCCTATTTCCGCACGCGCCAGGGCCATGAAATTGATTTCGTGGCCAGGGCGCCGAGCGCAAAAGGACGGGGCCCGGCCCTGATCCAGGTCTGCTACTCCCTGGCCTCGGACGAGGTGCGCGAACGCGAACTGCGCGCCTTGCCGGCCGCCGCGCGCCTACTCAAAGCCGACGAGGTTTTTATTGTCACCTGGGACGAGGAAAAGCGCATCGAGCGCGAGGGCCTCACCGTCCACATCGTCCCCGCCTGGAAGTGGCTGCTCGGTTTCCAGCCCGGGGCGACCCCGGCGAGCCATTAGATCGCGTTAAAATCACAAGTGAAAAAAGGCATCTACGTCAATCTTCGGATTTTTTTAGAGAAACCAGCCCGCCCGGATGGCGCTTCAATACCTCAGTGCGCGATCGCCGCCTCGATGGCAGTGCGCAGCTCCTTGGCCTCGGGGAGGACCTTGCTCGGAAAAAAAGAAATCACCTTGCCGTCCTTGCCCACGAGGTACTTGGCGAAGTTCCAGCCCGGCAGGCTGCCGCTCTTCCCCAGGAAGGCGTAGATGGGCGACTGATCGGGATTGGCCTTGGTGACCAGCTTGGCGAACATGGGGAAGGTGACGCCGTAGTTCTTCTTGCAGAAGGCTGCGATTTCCTCAGGGGTACCCGGCTCCTGGGCGCCGAAATCGTTGCTGGGAAAGCCCAGCACGGCGAAGCCGCGGTCCTTGAGCGCATCGTGCAGCTTTTGGAGGCCGGTGTACTGCGGAGTGAGCCCGCATTGGCTCGCCACGTTCACGACCAGGACGACCTTGCCCTTGTACGCGCCGAGATCCGCCGGCTTGCCGTCAAGGGTTTGGGTCTTGAGGTCGTAGAGCGTCGCCGCATCCGCCGGGTCCGCCTTGGAGGGCTGCTCCGCGACGGCGGTGAACACCGATAGGGAAAGGAGCTTCATGACGAGGGTCCCGAAAATGCGGCGGATCATGGCGGAGTCCTTTGTGGTGGGAAAATATGGTTCATCCGAAAAATGCGTGCCTTTTTAGTATTTTCACGCCAATGCTTGGTTGAGCAATCTCGGAACCAAATCGAGTTGCCAGGGGGATTTTCCACAGATTGCACAGATTAACACAGACAATAATCAATCAGGGCAGTGTTTTTTAATCAGTGCAAATCTGTGTAATCTGTGGATGCTCCCAAGTTGAGGACGTGGAGAGCCGAGAACAAACAGGAGAGGAGCCCTGCTGTGGCACACATTCTCCAGATGAGCAAAAACATTCGCCCTATTCGTGCGCCTGAAACCTGTGCAAGAAAACAAGATTTGCACGGTTTGTTCCTCAATAACCGCGGTAGCGCGCGAAGCCGCCCTGGTGGCATTCCAGGCAACTGGTGCGCCGGCCTTCGGGACGTTCGAGCACCGAGCGGTCGTGGAAGGGCTTATCCATGGCGTCGGGGCGCGCGGCGACCAGTTCGCCGGCGCGAATCATCTGCTTCTGGCCGCCAGATTCAACTTCGACCTTGCCTTCGCAGACGCAGATGGCCGAGTGTCCCTCGGGGTCCACGTCGGCGCTGAAGGCCGTGCCGCGCACGCCGGCCACGGCCACGGGCGTTTTCACCTCGAAGGATTCATCGCCTTGTTTCTTGGCGGCGCGGATCCAGGTGAAACCCTCCTTCTGATCCAAACGCACCGTCTTTTTCGCGGGGCGCTCCAGGCGCAGGCGGGTGGCGGGGAAGACGATAACGCGGCTGCCGTCGCTGAGCTCCAGCACCCCCGAAGCGCCTTCGCTGGCTTGAACCTCCTGGCCTTCCCGCACGGTGGCGCCCTGGGTCAATTCAACGTCTTTTTCGCCGTCCTTCACCAGCATCCGGCCCTTGACCTTGAGCACCCGGGCCGTGAGCGGTGCCTCGGGGTTGGGATCCGCGGCGAAGACGGGGCTCAAGGCCGCGCCCAGGGTCAGGGCCGCGGCGGCAACAAGGGAAATCCAGATAGTCAGACGCATGTCGCGTTCTTTCAAAAAAGGACCTCGGTCTCAACGTAAGCCCAGTGTACGGCGTTGTCCTTGCCCCAGAGCGTGGCGGACTGGAGCAGATCACCGGGCAGATACAAGGCATAACCGGCGCCGAAGCGCCGCGCTTTGCCGGCTGGGAGATCGGCGCGCAGATCAATTTCGTGGCCGCCATCTTCGGAGCTCACCCCGTTAGAGGGCCAGCCCGCCACCGGGGAAGCGCCCCACCAGGCGGGCTCCATGTTGCCCAGGTACCAGGCCGATCCGTTGGAATGCAACTGGAAGCGGTGCAGTTCGAACCAGCCCTCGCCCCGGCCCGCCAAATCGAAGGCGAGGTAGGCGCTATAAACGTCGGCGTTCATGAGCCCCCACCAGTCCATCATGCCGGCGTGCGTGTGATCGCTGGGGAAGAGGGGTTGGAAGGTCTCGAATTTATCCCCGCTGGCGAGCTTATCCCCAGTGGCGAGAGAGATTTCAAATCCGACGTTGCGCAGCCAAGGGCGCCCGGCGAAGTAATCCAAGCTGGCGAGACCAGCGTAAGACTCTACATCCTGCTTGCGGGGCGCGGCAACGCCACGATCCACGCGGCGGCCGCGCTGGGTGGCGAGCATGAGGAAGCCCGTCCAGCGCGTCGCGAGCTTGCCCTCCAGGCTGCCGCCCAGAGTCCAGTAGCGCTGGTCCACCTTCTGGCCGGCAATGGTGAGCGGCTGGCCGCCCGGCGCCTCTAAGTGGTAGAGGAAGACATCGCCAAGGGTGTGTTGCAGACTGGTGTGGCGCGCGCGCAGGCCGGAAAAGCGCGCGTCTTTCTGGTCGCCCGCCGAGTCCAGCACGACGGCATGGAAGGCGTCCACGTCCCAGTCAGGACCCTCCGCGGCCCAGCGCAGCGCGTCGAAGCTGCGGCCCTCCATGCTCCAATCGTTGCGCCCCACGAGCAGTTCGCGGCCATGGACGATTTCCTGGCGGCCGATGCGCAGGCTCTGGCTGGCCCCCAGGTAGTTGCCGAGTTCCAGGAGGTCGAGGTAGGCCTGGTGCAGGAAAAACTCGGATTTCGCGCGCCGGCTGCGCGTTGGATCGTTGTCGCCAAAGCGATGAACGGCGCGCGGGGCGAGGAGCACGCCCGTCCCTGGCGCCGGTTTGGCCGCGATGGCGAGATCAGCCCGGAGATCGTGCTGCAGGTCGGAGCTGTCCGGCCCCGCGCGTGTCTTCTCGTAGAGACCGAAATTCTTGAACCAGGTGGCGCGGTAGCGCAATCCGCCGCTGAGGTCCACGGGGAGGTGCGCTTCCTCCGCGTGGGCACCCGCCGCCAGTAACGCCAGCAACGGCAAACTAAGGCTCCAGCGCGTTTTCATGCTGGGCCATTCTGCGGTGCAAGGCAATTGGGAAAGGCGGCCCGGGACGCTGGTGCGGGAGGCTTTCCCACGGCTGGGCCGTTGGCGGTCTAATATGAGACAATGTATCAAAAAGTAATTGCAGAATCTTTTATCGCTCTAGGCTGGCACGACAGGTTGCGTTTTTAACATGGAGAGAAGGAGATGAGGAACTCGCGGAAAAATCTGGCCGGATCCCTGCGCGCTTCGGGCGCCGTGCTGGGGCTGGCCCTGCTCGCCGGCTTTGCCGGCCACGGCGACTCGGAGCTGGATTCCCTGCGCCAGGAGGTGCGCGATCTGGCGCGCAAGGTGGAGGCAGGTTCCGAGCATGGGTCGAAAACGATGCACTTCCACGGTTACGGCGAGCTGCACTACAATCAGCCCCTGGAGGGCGACGCCCAATTGGACTTCCACCGCTTCGTCCTGGGCTGGGGCCATGAATGGAACGACCGCTGGCGCCTGGACGCCGAGATTGACATGGAGCACAATTTCAGCGAGCCGGAGCTGGAATACGCCTACGTCGAGTACGACATGCTCCCGGCCTTGAGCCTGCGTGCCGGCGCACTGTTGCTGCCCGTGGGACCTTTGAACGAATTCCACGAGCCGCCGCTGTTCTACAGCGTGGAACGGCCTTACCTCGAAAAGAACATCATTCCCACCTCCTGGACGGAAAACGGCCTCGGCCTCGCCGGCCAGGCGGCGGCGGGACAGGTGGGATACCGGCTGTACCTGGTGAGCGGCCTGGACGCCGCCGGCAAAACGCCAGGGCGCGGCTTCAGCGACACCTCGGGTCTGCGCGCGGGTCGCTCGGGTGGTGTGGAAAGCCAGGCCGACGATCTTGCGCTGGTGGGCCGCCTGGAATGGCGGGCGCTGCAGCATCTCACCCTGGGCGGATCGGCCTACCGCGGCGCGGCGGACCAGGACAAGGCCACGCTCGGGGACGTGAACGTCACGATCCTCGAGACGGACGTGCGCTACCAGAATCGGCGCCTCGATCTCAAGGGGGAATTCGTGAACGTCAGCATTTCCAGCGCCGCCCAGTTGAGCGCCCTTTCCGGCAAGACTATCGGCGAGACCCTGCAAGGCTGGCTGCTGGAGGCCGGCGTGCATCTCTTGGACCATGAGAAAGACGACGCCAGGGATGTGGTGGCCTTCCTGCGCCGCGAGGACTTCGACACCAACAAGGATGTACCCGCCGCTTTCGCCAGGAACCCCAGAGCCGAACAGGCCGTTTGGACCGTGGGCCTGGCTTATTACCCGATTCCCAAGGTGGCCTTCAAGACGGACGTGGAACTCTGGGAGGATGGCCGCGGCGATCACCGCGAGCAGTTCAACCTGGGCCTGGCCTTCATGTACTGAGGGGCAGCATGAAACGCGAACCACTCAAGATCAACCACAGAGGCACAGAGGTCACGGAGAACGCAAGGGAAACTCTCTGTGGCTCTGTGGTGAAAATTCTTCTTAAAAACCCAGAAAACGTAAAAATTCAAGCGTAGGAGACCTATGAAATCCGCATTTATCTTCCCGCGTTTTTCCCTGGTAATTTCTCTCGTTGCCTTGGGCCTCGCCGCCGACGCGGTGCGGGCCGAGGTGCCGCCGCAAGCCCCGGCCTTCGCGCGGGTGTACCTGAGCCTGCGCGGCTGTACCTCATGCTCCTCCTGTCGCTCCAATATCCGCCAGACCGTGAAGGCCGAGGCCCCGAAAAGCACGGTGCTCCTGGACGATGAAAAGGTGGAGGTGCGCTATGATGCCGCCTGTGAGATCCCCCTGGACAAAGTGGTCGAAACCCTGGCGCGCAGCCGCCTGCACAACCTGGAGCTGGTGGACGTGCTCTTCGAAGGGACGGGATCGGTGAAGTCCGATGGCGAAGGCCGCGGAGTTTTTGTGGTCAAGGAAACGAATCAATCTTTCTCCCTCGCTTTTGATCTCCGGCAATTTCCCGAGCTTTCCCCGGACAAGCCGCTGCGCATCGTGGCGGTCGTGGAGGGCTGGCGCGAAACCGGACAGCCCTTGACGCTGAAGCTCAAAGAGATCATCTGATGGCTGATCCCGCCGTCAGGGATAACCCCGCGCCGCAACCCTTATCCGCCGTTGTCTTTAACCGCGGCTTTCGGATCGAGCGCATCGCCGGCCCGGAACAGGATCGCGGCCGGCTGCTGGACCTGGGTTTCACGCCCGGCGAAGAAATCTCCGTCACCCGGGCGGCGCCTTTCGGCGATCCCCTGATCGTGCGCCTGCGCGGCGCCTTGCTGGCCTTGCGCAAGCGCGAGGCCGCGTGGATCTGGGTCGCGTGAACTTAAAAACGGCAGTTGAAAACTAAACGGCCGCGCAGCAAGGGACTGTCCCTTCCCGCAGGGGGGGACTGTCCCTTGCGTTGCATGGGGATACTTTTCAACGGCCGTTTTTAGGATGAACCAGCCCGTCCCAGCCGTGGGGCCGCCGGCTCGCGCGCTCACGGATCCCACCGTGTGTCTCGTGGGCATGCCCAACTCCGGTAAGACCACGCTCATGAACGCCCTCACGGGCGGGCATTTCCACACGGCCAATTACCCCGGGGTGACGGTGACGCTGTTGCGCGGGCGCAGCAAGCCGGAACACGGCGTCCCGTTCAACCTGATCGACCTCCCCGGCGTGCATAGCGCCGTGGCCCCGTCCCCCGAAGAAGAGCTGGCGTGCTCAGTCATCGAGGGCCGTCACCGGGAAGTGAAACCGGATGCCTTTATCCTCGTCGTGGACGCCACGCAGCTCGAGCGCCACCTCAAGTTCGCCAGCCTCGTGGGACGACAGGGCAGGCCGGTGGTTATCGCCCTGACCATGATGGATCTGCTGGGCAGGACCCGTCAGTCCGTCGATCCCGCCAGGCTGGCGAGCGCGCTGGCGGTTCCCGTTATTCCCGTGGATCCGCGCACGGGCCGCGGGGTCCAGGAATTGCTGACGGCTCTGGAGCAGCGGCGCGGCGCCTTGAACGGCGGCGGCACCCTGGCGGAAATTCCCGCCGACCCGGTGGCCGCTTACGAGCGGGTGGGCGATCTCCTGAGGTGCGGCAACTGCATGACGCGCGCGACCGAAGTGGACGCGGTGACGGCGCGCCTGGACAACTTCGTGCTGCACCGCTACCTCGGCCTCCCCATCTTCCTCATCGTGCTCGTCTCCCTGTTCGCCGCCATCTTCTGGTGCGCGCAGCCGTTCATGGACCTCATTGACGCGGGCTTCGGCGCCGCCGGCGACCGCGTCAAGGGAATGGCGCCGGATTCTATCCTGCTCCGCTTCCTGGCGGAAGGGGTCATCGGCGGCGTCGGCGCGGTGGCGGTCTTCTTTCCCCAGATCATGATCCTGTTCTTCCTCATGACGCTGCTGGAGGACTCCGGCTATCTGGCGCGGGGCGCCGCGCTGGTGGACAGGCCGCTGGCCGCCATGGGGCTGCACGGCCGCTCCTTCGTGCCCATGCTTTCCGGCTTCGCCTGCGCCATCCCGGCGGTTTTCGCGGCGCGCGCCATTCCCGCCCGCCGCGAGCGCCTGCTGACCATCTGGATCCTGCCGCTCATGAGCTGCAGCGCGCGCCTTCCGGTCTATGCCCTGCTGCTGGCGGCGCTGCTGCCGGCCCGGGCTGCTTGGCAGGCGGGTTTCAGCCTGGCGGCTATTTACATCGCGAGCCTGCTCATCGCCTCACTGGTCGCGGGCCTGACCGCGCGCTTCCTCATGAGCTCCCGCCCCCCCTCGCTGCTGGCCATGGAGCTGCCGGCCTACCGCGTGCCGCGCTGGCGCACGATCCTCAAAGTGACGTGGGCGCGCAGCTCGGCCTACCTGGCGCGCGCCGGCTTGCCCATCATGGTCGTTTCCGCCGTGCTGTGGCTGCTGGCGAACTTCGGCCACGCCGAGAAAACGATCGTGGCCCCCGCGCCCATGGAAAGCTCCTTCGCCGCGGGGCTGGGCCGGGCCCTGCAGCCAGCCCTGGAGCCCATGGGCGTTGACTGGCGCGTCGGCGTCGGGCTCATTTCAGCGTTCGCCGCGCGCGAGGTGTTTGTGAGCTCCATGGCCATCGTCTTCCACGTGGACAGCGACGACGAGGGAACCCAGCGGCAAGGACTGCTCGCGCAACTGCGCGGCGCGACCTTTCCCGGCACCGCGCGGCTTATTTTCACCCCCGCCAGCATCCTGGGCCTGATCGTCTTCTTCTTTTTTTCGCTACAGTGCTTCTCCACCGTGGCCGTGGTGCGGAGAGAACTGAACTCCTGGCCGCTGGCGGGCCTGCAATTGCTCTTCTACACCGGCCTCGGCTACGCCCTGGCCGTGGCCAGCGTCCAGACGCTGCGCGCGCTGGGGGTGGCGTAAGACTTGAGTTTTATGAGGGGGCTGTCTGCGAGGCCAGAAAGCCGCCGATCACGGAGAGAATGGGCTTGAGTTGCTTATTCACCGGATCCGCCGCCACGCCGAAGCATTCGAGCGCCGTGGCCCCCAGCAAAAAGAGCGAGCCTGGTGGCGCGAAGATGACGGGGCAGCCCATGGCGCCCTCAAGACCCTCGACTTCCAGGGTGAGAGTGCCGATGAGACGCCGCGACGTCCGGCCATCGGCCAGCACCAGGTCGCGCGATCCGGAAGGTTCCGCCTCGATTTTTTCCAGCCAGTCTTCGGGAACGTAGGAATACAGGGCTCCGGTGTCAATCCAGAACGCCTGCTCGAAGGCCAAATGCTTCTTGATCGGGTTGCAAACGCGCACTTTTTTCTGGAACATGCCCATGACGGCCATTATAGCACCGTGGTTCCAGAGGAACACGGGATTTCTGCGTAAGGGCAACCCTCGTGGTTGCTCTCGAAATTGTAGCCCTGTCTGCCGCGCGGGCAAAAAAAAGCCCGCGCGGAGGCGGGCTTTTTCATGGGGATGGGGGAAAGATCAGAACTTGAGCGTCGTCTCCAGCGCGATACGGGTCGCGTCCTTCTTGCCAGAGCTCGCGATTCCGGGAGTGGCACCGGTGTACGTGGCACCGCCGCTCTGGGAGCGATACTCAAGCTTGGCCTCCCAGTTCGGGTTGATTTTGAGGATCGGCGCCAGCGTCATCTCGGTGAGATTATCGCCTGTCGTGCCCTCGTTGGTGCCGTAGCGGCCCGTGAGCGAGAACATCTCGGTGAAGGCGTAATTCACCATCAGTTCGTAGCCCTTGTCCTCAATATCGGCGATCAGGGGCACGTCAATGGTGCGGGTCACGTACTCAAATCCCAGGTACCAGCTCGCCACCTTGTACTGGATGTCGAGAGAGAGGAGCTGCGCGTCGGCTTTCTGCGCCGCCGTGGGGGCCGCGCCGGTGCCGCCGGCAAGAGGGCCTTCTTCGCCGGTCTCGAAGCACAGGCCGAAGCGCAGACCTTCAAGGGGCTTGACCGCGCCATGGAAGTGGAACGTGATCTCGTCGTTGTTGTCGGGGTTGACGTTCATCAGGCTGTTCACCAAGCCGAAGCCCAGCTCGAACATGCCGCCATCGTACTTGCCGATGATACCCGTCTGCTGCGTGGGCTCGAGATCCCAGGTGAGGCCGTGGGTGCTCGTGTACATATCCACGGGCTCCAGGGCTTCCATGCCGATGAAGGTGTCGAACTTGCCCATGGTGATGGTGAAGCTGTCAATCGCCAGGTCAATGCGAGCCTGCTCGATATCCGCGTTGTTGGTGGCACTGGTGCCAGCCGTCGCGCTGCTGGCCAGACGACCGCCGTTGACGTCCACCCTGGCCGTGAGGCCGTTGTCGAAGTTCAGGTGAAAGTCCAGTTCGGCTTGATCCACGGCGAAGGATTGGCGATCCGCCGTGGCACTTGCATCGTCGCTCAAGCTATAGAACGACGCGTCAATGAAGCCGCCCAAGGAAAGGGTCTTGTTGATCTCGATCCCCTCCCCGGCGTATACGGAAGCAGCCGTAAGGGCCGCCGCTGCGATAAGACCCATCTTTTTCATCTTAATCTCCGAAATGATGTGAAATGTGAAATCGGCCCAAGTCTATGTGAAATGTGAAATTTGTCAACAGAAATACTGAAAAAGTCTTTTCTGCAACTAAAAATTAAGAAGGGCTCACCTGGACTCCGCCGTCTTTTTCGCGGATGATACAGGGGCCAGTTTCAACTTTAAATATTGTTTTGCAAGCATTTAGCACAACAAGCACGTCAGGGATCAGCCGCTCCGTCACCTTGATGGGTGCGTCAAAAATTTCTGGCGCTGGGCGCGATTTCAGGTCCCCCACCTGGGACCCGAGCGCTTTGCGGCGCATCTGAAGGGCGGCGATTTCACGCACCAGAGGACGCTGGCTGGGGTCGGAAAGCGCCTTGATGGCCTCGCCGGGGCGACTGGCCAGAAGGTTCACGCCGGCGCGGCGCAGGATGCGGGACAGGTCCGTTTCGGCCTCGCGCAGCAGGCTTTCCGCCTTGGCCAGCGCGGCGCGCCAGGCGGCATCGAAGCCGCAGATCAGCGTTGTTAAGGTACTAGGGCTGCCCACGGAGACCAGCTCCATCCCCGCGATGGCATTGAGTTCCCCGCCCACCACCGCGCCTGTCATACTCCGGGAGCCGCGCTTGGCATTCACCAGGATGCGCCCGCGCGCCTTCACGCGGCATTGGTGCAGATAGCTGTCGGCAGCGACGTCAACGCCCGCCTCCAGGATGGCGCCATGGGCAAAGCCGACGCGCAGACTGCCCTCGGCTTTGAGCCAGGCCTCCTCCGCGGCGCCTTTGCCCACCTTGATATCGCCCCTGGACTCCACCAGCGCCTTGCGCTCCACGTGCCCGCCGATTTCGACGAGCGCGCCCGAACGCACCGCGAAGCCCTGGATCACGCTGCCGCGAATGCGGATGGGAACCTGCGTGGAGAGGTCGCCAGTGGAGTAATCCACGTCGCCCGCGATCTTGAGCTCGCGCTCCACGTGCACGAGCCCAGGCTCACCGTTGAGGAGCACGCCGTTCACCTTGGCGTAATAGCAGGTGCGATTGCCCTCGCGCGTCTCCCGCACCTCGCCGCGGGTTTGGATGACCAGGCGATCCGCGGGCGGAGGCGGGGGCAGAGGCCGGCCCAGAACGTCGGTGCCGGCCTGGCCTTTTCCCTGGTCAACCTGCTCGGCGAGGAGCTGTCCCTCATGGACGTCGAGGCCGAAATTGCGCCGTTTCAGGTCCACGCGCTCATCCTGCCCCGCGGCGCGGGCGGTGGCCACGAACTCGAAGTGGTACGTCTTTTCCATATTGCCGTCCGCGATGGGCGGGGTGGCGCGGGCGATGGTGAGGGGCCGATCCAGGGGTTGTTCCCCGCGGGCCAGGCGCTCGAGGAGCTCCTGGTCAACGCCATGGGATACGCCCGCCTTGCCCAGGCCCGCGAGCCAGAGCGTGAGGTCCCCGGCGGGATGGATCTCCACGGCGGTCAGGCCTTTTTCTGGCGGGGTCGGCAGCAAGCGCGCCGCCAATCCGTCAGCCTCGACGACAAGGTAAACCATTCAGCCTTCCAAGCCGTGCAGGTCTATTTCATCCAGCCGCTCCAGGGCGAGCCGGTCGTAAACCAGCAGGTTCAGCAGGGGAATGAGGCTGTCAAAAGCGCGGCGCTCCTCTGGTCCAGGTTCCTTTGCGCCCGCCAGGAGGGCGAAACCCAGGGTGGCTTCGTGGCGGCTCAGGCGCGCCCCGATGGCACAGGGAAGGCCGCTGATGCCCAGATCATCGGGCCATTTTGCCTGCGGCGAAGCCGAAAAAGCCTCCCCCGCCGGAAACAAGGCGCTGCGCGGCTTCTTGGCCAAGTGGGGTTGTGGCGGCCCGCAGGCCTTGAGGAGCGCAAAACTAGCGCCTGCCACGCTGTACAGGGCGAAAAGCCGGCCCGGAAAAAATTCGCGCGCAAACTCCTCCACAACGGCGATCGGATCCCCGACGGTCTTCGCCCCGGCGATGTGCTGCAGCAACTGGTCCCGGAGATCGAGCTCGCGGGTGCGTCGCAGCACCATCACGTCGAGCTCGTGGTTCCAACGCTCGAGCTCGCGATTCTTGTGGGCGAGCTCGACGGCCAGCGCATCGCGTTCGCGCGCGATGTTGTGCTTCTCCAGCGCCTTGTGCAGGCGGCCCACGAGTTTTTCGCGCTTGAGCGGCTTCTTGAAAAAGTCGTAGAGGTTGTTGGTCTCCAGGGCTTCGATGACCATGTCCATATCGGCGTGCGAAGACATGTTGATGCGCACGCTGGCGGGGCTGAACTCCCTGATTTTGCTGAGGAATTCGCTGCCCGACATGGCGGGCATGCGCATGTCGCAGAGCACCACGGCAAACTCCTGCTCGCGGGCGAGCTTCAGGGCGGCAACGGCGTCCGTGAGGTACGCCACCTCGAAGGGCTCGCTCTTGAGGTACACCCTCAACAGCTCCAGGACATCGGGCTCGTCGTCCACGACGAGGATGCGGCGATTCGGCTGGTAGTTCATGGGTTCGAATTCCGGGCCGGTCGCTTAGGAATTTGAATACCAACTTCCACCACAGCGACACAGAGATCAGAGAGAATTTCTCCTGCGTTCTCCGTGCCCTCTGTGTCTCTGTGGTACATCGTTTTTCGTTTTTTTTGGTTCCGGCTCTGCCGGGTTAGGATAAGCCCATGCGAGAGTTTGCACCGGGTTTCCCTGACGACGCGCGGCTGTGGATCCACCCCCTGGACCCCAAACTGGAGGCGGCGCGGGAGCAGGAGCTGCGCGCGGCGCTGGAGGTTTTCTTTCAGGGTTGGCAAAGCCATGGCCAACCCCTGGCCGGGCAGGCCGAGATTGTCGAGGGCCGCTTGCTGCTCATCGTCGCCGGCAAGACCGGGGCTGATGAAGTGAGCGGCTGCGCCGGCGACAGCCTGCTGCACGGCATTGGGGAACTCGAAAAGCGCTTCGGGCTGCGCATCCTGCGGGCGCCGCCGGTGGCATGCCGCGACGGCGCGGGGGGCATCCAAATTATGGAACGCCCGGAATTCATCCGTGCGCTCAAAGGGGGCCTCTTCAAGCCGGAGTCCCGGGTTTTCGACACCACGCTCACGCGTCTCGGGGACTTGCGCGCCGGTCGCTTCGAAGTCCCGCTCAACAACGGCTGGCACGGCGAACTCTACCGCCGCCATGCACCGGGGTGACGGTAGGGGGCTCCTGAACCGGCGCTGCCGGAATTGCAGGGGCTTTCCGGGCCAAAAGCCGCTCTTGATAGACCCGGCGATAGAGTTATAAACGGGGACGCTAATTCAGGAGAGTACCTTGAAAGAGTTCGCAGCCGTTGCCACGCTTGTGTTAAGTGCCGTTTTTGCCATAGCTTGCGGAAGCAGCACAGGGGACAGCAACGCCCGGGCGATTACGGGCAGCGTTGACAGCAGCGTGTTGTCCGCCAGCCAGATCGCGAGCGGGGAGTACGAGGTTTGGGCCACGCTCAACGGCCAATACCTCAAGAAGGGCACGCTTTCCTCGCCTGCGGGCAGTGAAGACAGCATCTACACCGTTGACGGACTCCTTGACGGCACGACCTACACCATCTCCCTGGTGCGCGTCTCGGGCTCCACCAAGGTTGCGGTCCTCCAGACCGTGGTCCAGGCCAGCAGCTCCACCGGGACGCTCGCCAAGGCCGGCCGTGAAAAGGTGCGCCGCAAGCGCCAGATGAACGTGGCGACAACCTATGTGGCCCAGCGCTACACCGCGACCAACGCCAGCGTGACGTCCATCATTGCGAGTATTTTCGGGTCCAGCACTTCGGTTTCCCTGGACAACCTTGTGATGGAGAAAGGCGCGCTCACCAACGCGTCGGGAACCGGAATCTCCTTTGCGGACCCCGTCGCGCGCGCGGCGGTGTCGCAGCTCACCGTCGCCACGGCGGTTTCCGTGGCCATGACATCCACGGATCTGGCCTCTAACGCCACAAAAATCAAGGACTTCATTACCGCCGTTTCCTCCGCCACCACGCTGACCACCCTCGTCACGCAGTCCAAGGATTACCTCAGCCCCTTGGTCAAAACGGCCGTGGCCGGGTCTTCGGCGGCATCTTTCTCCACGGTTCTGGCCGCGGTGGACAAGTACACGGCGGCGGCCCTGTCCAGCGGCGGCAGCATCTCCACGACCATCGCCAACATGTCGGTCCGCACCTTGAGCGTAGCGGCGCTGGCTGTTGAGACGATGACGGCTACCGTGACCGGAGCCTCGGTGCCCACGACCTACACCACCACGCTGGCATCGGCTTCAGGCATTTCGTCCACCACACTCCAGACACAGTCCTCCAGCCTGGTTGGCACCGTAGGCTCCGCGGCGGGGCTCACCACGACCCAGATTTCAACCGTTCAGGCCGCGATCGTCCCCCCTGTCGCGAAAGCTACGACGCGCAATGTGAGCGGTAATAAATCCTTCAATGTCAACACCTTCAAGGCCAAGGACCCGCTGGCAGCCTATCGCACGACCGTCAAGCCGGCCCGCTCCAAGGGCCGCATGGCCGCCAAGCCCAGTTCCGTGAACTGGGGATCTGAGGTGGAGACGCCTCGCAACCAAGGCTCGACGGGTTCATGCTCAGCGTGGGCCGCATCCTACTACAAGACATGGCAAGAGACGAAAGAGGAGGGCTGGAAGGCGGATGACAAGCGCTTCAGCCCCATGTTCATCTTCTCGATGGCGGCGCGCAACTTCAAGAACTTCAACGAAGCCTCGCCCTATAGCTCCGACCTTGCGGCCGAGATCCTCAAGGCTTACGGTTGCCCCCTCGACAGCGAGCTGCCCTACAAGGACTATGAATTCGGCGCGAACCCCAATCCCGAGAACGACGCCAAGGAAATCAGCTCTTATGCGACCCACTCCATCAGCGATGCCGTCATGGCCAGCGCCCGCAACTACAAGGCCGGCGATAAATTCACCGACTTCATGTACTACGACGAGACGGCCAAGAAATGGAAGATGAAGTTTGACGCCTTCAAGAACGCGGTGACCGAGGGACCGGTGATCGTCGGCATCGCCGGTTTCGAAGGTCCCAAGAGCAGCACTCCGGAGGAGAACTTCTTCTATCCGGCGACCAGCGCCACCGGGCACGGTGCCGGCCACGCCATCCTCTGCATCGGCTACGATGACTCCAAGTTCGGATCCGGCGCCTGGCTGTTCCGCAACAGTTGGGGCACGGACAGCGGCGAGAAGGGCGACACCTGGCTCAAGTACACGGATCAGGAGGCCCTCATCAATTCGGCCATGACCATCAAGGATCTGCCGAATCTGAATCGCACCAAGCCCGTGGCGTCCACGATTGACGCGCCGACGGGCGTCGTCGCCAGCACCAACGCGGGCTCAGTGGTCGTCACCTGGACCAAGGTGGCGAGCGCGTCGGGATACAAGGTTTACCGTTCCGCTCTGTCGCCCATCAAATACACTTTCGCGGGCAAGACCGACACCAACCGCTTCGAGGACTTCCCGGCGGCGGGAGACTACCTCTACCTGGTGGCCGCGCTTAACGCCAAGGCCGAATCCAAGTTCTTTCCCAACGATGGCGTGGACAGGGCTTACGTGGCCAAGGGCACGGCGGCGGCGCCTTCAACGGTGCTGGCGGCCCCGACGCTGGATGTCATCACTTCGAGCGGCAATTCCGCGACCCTGGGCGTCACCTGTGGTACGAACGCCGAGACGACCCACGCCCTGCAACTGCTGATTTCTGGCAATGCCACGGGACCATGGGTTTCTCTGGGTTATATGAAGGTGGCCTCGCCCATCGTCGCGCGCTGGGGCGACCGCAGCGAGTTCGTGGGCGGCAAGCCCGTCCTCAAGGTTTCCTTGGAGAGCACCGAGGGGGCGGCCAGCCCGTTCTCGAACATCGTCGAGTGCGCCGAGGTCGTTTGTCCGGTGAATCCCGTCACCAAGGCCTTGCGGCCCGTGCTCTCCGGCATCGTTTACACGACTCTGGATAGCGCGGGCCTCACCCTGTCGTGGACGGCTTCGTCCAATGTCGAGTACTACAAGGTGTTCGCCAAGGATATGACGGGGGACGGCCTGGGCGACTGGAGCGACGTGGACTCGACCACTTCCAGCAGCTATACTGTGGATGCGGTTCCTGGCGGCGAGTCCTACAAATTCGCCGTCAAGGCCGTCAACGCAGGCTATGAGAGCGACTTCATTGAGAGTGATACGGTTTCTCTGCCGGCGGAGTCCGGCGAGAACGCCGTGATCGTCTCTGGGTTCTCCGTTGATTCCACCACGGACATTGACTACACGAACCACACGGCCACGCTGCGCAACATCGCGTTGAGCAACGTGGGCGCGTCATCGCTGAACACGGCGGATCTCAACCTCGCCCTGATGGTTTATACCATAGACACCACCACGGAGGCGGGCGAAATCGTGGTGACTACCGCCTACTCGACCTCCGACCTTTCGTCCCTGCTTCCCAATGGCATTGTTTCCGGCAACACGGAAACCTTTAACTTGAGCATCACCTACTCCACGGAGTACGATGACTTGAACTCTATTGATTATTGGGAAGTCCGCGTCTGGCAGGACGGTATGGGGGGCAGTTACAGCGCCTTCTACAATGAGGACCAGCCCTGGTCTTATGATTCCACGGTGCGCAGCGCGCTAGCCACCACCTACGCCGTGTCGGAGACTTACGACGATGATGGCGATGGCATGGCTGATACGATTGACCTCAGCAACTCAGCCGATAGTTCAAACACCGTTGAAACTCCTGTTGACACCAGCGAGCCCCCCGCTGTCGTTGACGTCGCGCCTCCCGTTGACACGACCACAACCGACACCACGACAACCGATGCCACCACGACTGACACTACCACGACGACCGACAGCAGCACCAGCTCTGAGACAAGTACTCCATGAGGTCTGAGTGTCGCCAGCCAGGCAATCCCTGGTTGGCGGCGTTGGGCTTACTCCTGCTGCTGCCGGGTTGCGCTGAAGGCGGGCCCTTGGTGCCCGGCGGGAACGTGGCCAAAACGGCGAGCACCCCGGTACCTGTTTGGGTGCGCCCGCTGTGCTCCGCCGATGAGGCTGAGCGCTTCCGGGTGCTGGAGCAGGCTAAAACGGAGTTCGGGGTGCTGCGTCCGGAGCATTTGGCTTCCGCACTCGATGACCCGGCCTGCGCCAACTGGAGCACGTTGCTTTTCGCCGGCATGAAGGCGCACAGCCTCGTCGTCCACCAAGTTGACGATGCCACTCTGGCGCGCATAGCCGAACGCAAGGGCGCATTCCCCAATCTGGCCACCTGGCTGGCGGAAGCCGATCCGGTTCAAGGTTGGCCGCGCCTCAAGGCATTACTGGGCACCCATCCCGATCAGGCGATGGCCATCATGAAGGCCATGGGAATGACGGGGCAACCAGAATCCGAGACCTTCCTGATTGAGAGCTGCCGGAAATCCAAGGCGGCAGGAAAATCCATCATCGATCCTTTGGCCGGGCTCGCCAGTGCGCGCCGCGATCTGGCTTTTTCCAGCCTGCGCCCGCTTTTGGACTTGCCCTTGGACCGGGAGGAAACGCTGCTGCTCGCCAAATGCCCCACAACTCTCGATGAGCCGACCTTCAAGGCTCTGCTGGCGGGCGGGCCGCCGGGATCGCTCTACGCCACCGAGAAGCTCTTGCGCGATCCCGGGGCCCACGCTGGAATCATCATCGGGCGTCTGGAAGCCATGCTGGCCGCGAGACGTTTCGATGAGGCGCGACTGCTCTTGCACAGCGACGCCCTGCGCGGAGTCTCCAGTGCTGATCTGCGAGCGCGCCTGGATGCCATCGCGGAGCGCATTCCTGAAAATCCCTGAAGCGACGCCCCGTAGGGCGCGCCTCTACCCGCCTTCGGGATGTTCCCCCTCCACCAGCGCGATATCGTTGCGGTGCACCACGTAGCGCGGCGCTGACGCACCGAGCAGTTCGCCGGCCCTGGCGCTGCTCTCGCCCACGACGCGGCGCACCTGTTCGGAGTCCAGGCGCGCCATGCCGCGGGCGAACTCCTTTCCCTGATAGCTGAGGCCCACGAGCTGGCCCACCCGCCAGTGGCCTTCGGCAGCCGTGATGCCAGGGCACAGTAGCGAGGCCTTGCCGCGCAGCAAGGCCCGGAAGGCGCCTTCATCCACCTCGATGCGCCCGTGGGGTTTCAAATGCTGGACCATCCACTGATGCTTAGAGCTGAGCCTGGCTGGGCGCGCGCGGAAAAAAGTACCGACGGGCCGGCCCGCGAAGATATCGGAGAGCACCCCGGGACGGCGGCCATCCGCCAGCCAGGCGTTTTTCCCGGCGAGGTTGAGCTTGTGCAGGGCCATGAGTTTGCTGCCCATGCCCCCCGAGCCCAGGCTGTTGCCCCCGCGTGCCAGGGCGAAAATGCGCCGGTCAATAGCGTTCACTTCAGGGATGAGCCTGGAGCCGTCTTCGAGGTCCATCAGGCCGGCGGCGGCGCTGAGGAAAATCGCGCTGCGGGCTTCTACAAGGTTGGCGACCAGGACCGCGAGCTGGTCGTTGTCGCCGAACTGGATTTCGCGCGTGGAGACGGTGTCGTTCTCGTTGATAACCGGCAAAATCCCGAGCTTCATGAGTCGCGCCAGCGTTTTGCCGGCGTTCAGGAAACTGTCGCGGTGAGCGAGGTCCTCATGAGTGAGCAAGACCTGAGCCACCTTGCGGCCCAGCGGGGCAAAGAGCGCGGCGTAGAGCGACATGAGGCGCACCTGGCCGACGGCGGCCAAGGCCTGCTTCGCCTCCAGTTGCTGAGGCCGGCGCTGCAACCCCAGTTCTCCCATCCCGGCGCTGATAGCCCCCGAGCTCACCAGGCAGATGCGTCCGCCTCTTTCCAGCAGCTCAGCGATTTCGGTGGCCAGGCGACGCATGACCACCGCATCGAGTCCCCCTTCAGAACCCGCCAGTACCGCCGAGCCTACTTTGATGACGGCGGGAAAAGCGGCCGGTTCGAGCATGGGAAAGACTATCTTCTCGGTTCACGATGCCCGTCAAACGGACTTGACATCATTAGGGGGAAGCGCGCGCGCCAGCAAGCCGACACGGCCTCCCGGCGAAGTCAGAGCGCTGGTGCCGCGCCTTTTTTAAGGCCGCATGGGATCGCCAGGGTTCATGGGCGTTTTTCCAATCACCGAGGGCACGAGGCCCAGCGTGACGACCACCACCATGACCAGGGTGCCGCAGACGAGCAGCGCGGCGTCGTAACGGCTGAGCTCCGTGCCATGCAGTATCCAGGTGTCGCGGAACAGGCCCGTGTCCATGGCCGCGGCACTGAGGAGGATGCTGAGCGCCGTGCCGCCGCCCTGGAGCACATTGTAGAGTGAGGTGGATAGCGCCTTGCCCTCGCGCGGGATGAGCGCCATCATCTCGGTGGAGAATGCCACCGACGAGGCCGCCCAGACGAGGCCGAACATAATCTCGGCCGCTGCAACCATCCAGATCACCGGCAGGCCCGTTGCCTGCCTGCCGAGGAAAAGAAATATCGCGGCCGCATAGCCGAAGTGGGAGGCCAGGAATACCGTTTTGGTCCCCAGTCTGGCCACCACCTGCGCTCCGGCCACGAAACCCACGATTTGGGCCATGAGCCGGAGGTTGGCGAGCAGGCTCACCGTGCCGTCGGGCAGGTGGAGGTGCACCTTGGCCACCATGCCGAAGAGCACCGGGCAAGAGCCAACGAAAAGCGATAACAAGAAGGCGTAAGAACAAAAGGAAAGGTAGGAGCTCGTGCGCAATACATTCATGAGCGACGGGCCGAAGGCCAATCCCTTTCCGAGAGACTTTTCCACCTCGGGAATACGTCGGAATTGCTGGCAGGTTCCCAGCCATCCCAGCCAGAAAATGCTGAACATGCCAAAAAATGCGGCGGGGGATGAGTGGCGCGCCAGCAGAATGGAAAATGCCACGCCGAATATCGCGCTGACGCTCTGCCATGAGAAGCGCGTCAGTCCGAAAAAGCCCGCGCGGTCTTGCTCGGGAACCAGGGGATTGAGGAGGGCGAACCAAACCGATACCCACAGGGTAAGGCCGAGCGCGTAGAACAGGATGCCGCCCACCACCAGGGATCGCGCCGCGACGGAGGACAAAAGCGGCGAAAAAGTTATGGCGGTATACCCGGTGACGACCAGCGCGAGTCCCAGTGCTCCGATGCGTTTCTTTCCCCAGCGGTCGCCGGCATGGGCACAGGGCAGCAGCAGCAGGGCGTTGCACACCTGGGGAAGCGCGAGGCAGACCATCACGACGGTAGCCTTCATGCCGATGGCCGTGAGGTGCAGCAGCATGATGCCATTGGCGAATATCTGTTGGGGCGGAGCCGACAAGCACCCAATCAGGATCAGGCGCCGCTGTTCGCGGCGATAATCCGGTGGAGTTTCCCCGTGGGCCGGGGAAGCCACGGAGGAGCGGCTTCCGCCAGGCTGGGCGGGAGCACCGGTCGCGGGATCGGCCAAGGCGGATGGATCTCCCCCTGCTCTCAGCCGCGCAGGTGGGCGGCGAGCAGACGGATATAAGGGGCGTGATCGGCCGTGGCGGCGCACTCACGCGCGCTGTGCATGGAGAGCATCGGGGTGCCGAGGTCGGCCACGGCCATGCCGAGGCGCGCCGCGCAGATGGGGCCGATGGTGGTGCCGCAACTGAGGTCGCTGCGCGAGGCAAAATCCTGGAGCGGCGTGTCAACGGCGCGGGCCAGTGAACGCACGTAGGCCGCGGTGGCGTGGGTGGTGGCGTAACGCTGGCCGTGGTTGGTCTTGAGCACGGGACCGGCTCCAAGCCGGGGCTTGTGGTGCGGCTCGTGGCGGTCGGCGTAATTGGGGTGCACCCCGTGGGCCATATCGGCGGAAAGCATGAGGCTGCAAGCGAGCGCCGCCAGGTGCTGGGTGCGCGTGAGCCCGCAGCCGGCGGCGATGCGCTCCAGCACCGTTCCCAGGAAGGCCCCGCCCGCGCCAATTTCGCTTTCGCTGCCCACCTCCTCATGGTCGAGGCAGGCGAGCACGGCCAGACTGCCAGGCGTGCCGCCCTCGGCGGCCTCAAGGAGCGCGAGCAGACCCGCGTGACACGAGGCCAGGTTGTCGAGGCGCGGGGCGAAGATGAGCTCGCCGCTGGCGCCTCCCAGGGCGGCGGGCATGAGATCGTAAAGCGAAAGATCGTAGGCGGCGATTTCGCCACCGCCAACACCTGCCGTCTCCGCGAGCAGCGCCTGAAACTCCGCTTCGGGTTCGCCACGCAAACCCCAGATCGGAGCGAGGTGGAGCTGCGGATTGAGCTTGAGGCCCTCCTCGTTGACGCGGCTGTCGAGGTGGATGGCGAGCTGGGCCACGCGCGCGAGCGGCCGGTGCAGGCGCACGCGCCGTTCCTCGCCATCCACCGTGAAAACCGTGCCCGCGAGCCCGAGGTCGCGGTCGAGCCAGGAATTCCACAGCGCGCGACCGTAAACCTCGACGGCGAACTGCTTGCAGTCCTCCTGGAGGTAGGGCGCGCGCGGCTTGAGGCGCAGGTGCGGGCTGTCGGTGTGCGCGCCGACCACCGCGTACTGGTTCGGCGTACCGCCGCGCTGCGCGAAGGCCACCACGCTGGCGCCACGGCGCAGGAAATACCGGCCGGCTACGAGGTTCCAATCGGGATCGGCGAGGTCCAGGCCGCGAAACCCGGCCTTGGAGAGCCGCAGGCAAATTTCATCGGCGGCCAGGGCCGGGCAGGGCGCCGCGTCTATAAAGCGGCAGAGATCAACGGCGCTGGCTTCAATTTCCACGTTCTTGGCTAGGAAGGCAGGAAGCGCGCCTGGAGCTCGCCGCCTGCGCTGGGTTGCAGATCGATTTCCGAAGCGTCGAGAAATTGCACCGCGCGCACCTTGAGCGCGGCGGCGAAGAGTTCTTCCGTGCCGGCGAGGCTTTGCGACAATTTCCCGGCGTAGATAGCCATCGTTCCCGCGGCGGCGTTGGCCTTGAGGCCCGCGGCCTGTTTGCCGGCCTGGGCGATACCCCTGAGTCCCGCCGCGAGGCGTGTCACCGCCAGGGCTTTTTCGTCAAAGGCGAAGCCAATCCGCCCTCCTGGGATGCCTTTGAGTTCCTCGACTTGATCTATATCATGGGGATTATCAGAGATGGCGGCGCTAGCGGTAACGGCGCAGAGCACTCCCTCGAAGCCAGCCAAGCGAGCCTTGATCTCGGAGGAAAGATAGAGAACGCGCAGGGGCTGGCGCAGCGAATAGTTGAACTGGGATTTATGGCCGCGCGCGTGGTTCACGACGCTTTTTACATCCTCCCAATTCCGCAGATCCGACTCTCCGTAAGGTAGCTCCTCGGGCATCGGCAAACGGGTCAGGTGGATGGAGCGCGCGCCCACCCGCGTTCGGAAGGCGCGCTGGTAGATCTCCTCGGTGATATGCGGCAGAAACGGCGCGAAGAGCCGCAGCGCCGCGTACAGCGCGTAGCCCAGGGTCGCGGCCGCCGCTTCGCGCTGGCCTGCATCGTGTTTTTCAGCCTTGTAAAAAATTTCCTTGACGTACTCGATGTAATGGTCGCAAAAATCGGACCAGAAGAAGCGCTCGATCTCGGAGCGCGCCGCGGAGAACTCGTACTCGGCGAACGCGGCGTGATAAAGTTGCACGACGTTCTTGAGGCGGCTCAAAAAAGCGCGTTCCGGGCCGTTCTCCTGGAGCTTATTTGCCTCGGGGGGAAGAAAAGGCGGCGCCTCCCCCAGCATGGAAAGCGCGAAGCGCGTGGCATTCCAAAGCTTGGTGAGCAGCTTTTCGCCGGCGGCGATTTCTTTTTCGTCGAAGATGACATCGAGGCCGAGGCGGCTGGAGCAGGTCCACCAGCGGATGCAATCGGCGGGATAAGTCTCCAGCAGGCGCTGCGGCGAGAAGCGGTCGGCGTCCTTGCTCTTGGAGATTTTGGATTTGCGCTCCACCTTGGAGCCCGCCACCTGCTGTATTTCCACCTGCGCGTCTTTCTTCACCACGTGGCCGGAGATGGCGGCGTCCCGCCAGGGAACATCGCCGCTATGGAAGGCGCTTTTGGCGATGGTGTAGAAGGCCCAGGTGCGGATGATGTCGTGGGCCTGGGGGCGCAGGCTCATGGGCACGAGGCGCGCATCCGCGCCCGCGCTCCGCCATTTCGCGCAGATCTGCGGGGTGACCGAGGACGTCGCCCAGGTGTCCAGCACGTCCTTGTCGGGGGTGAACTCCGTGCCGCCGCACTTCCGGCAGGGGCGGGAGGGCCGATCCTTCAGGGGGTTCACGGGCAATTCCTCCGGCTCGGGATGCGCCGCGCTGCCGCAACGCGCGCAGTCCCAGGCGGGGATGGGCACGCCGAAGTAGCGCTGGCGCGACACGGCCCAGTCCCAGTGCAGCCCCTCCACCCAGTTGCGGTAGCGCACCTTCATGTGCGCCGGGAACCAGCGCACCTTTTCGCCCAGGCGCAGCAGCTCCTCCTTGGCGTCCAGCAGGCGCACGAACCACTGGCGCGTCTCCAGGTATTCAATCTCAGTGCCGCAGCGCTCATGGGTGTTGACCACGTGCTGCTCGGGGGGGATCTCCTTCTGCGCGCTGATGAGCGCCAGGGATTTCAGGCGTTCCACGATGGCGACGCGCGCTTCCGCGATGGTGCTCCCGGCCAACACCCCCGCCTGCGCGTTGAGCCGGCCATCTTCCCCCAGACACACTCTCGATACGAGCTGGTGCTCCCGCGTCCAGGCGACGTCGGTGGCATCGCCATAGGTGCAGCACATCACCACGCCCGTGCCTTTTTCAGGGTCGGCCTTGGCGTCGGCGCGCACCGGCACCTCGATGTCGAAGATGGGGACGCGCGCCCGGGTGCCGATGAAGCGGCGGAAACGCGCATCCTCGGGGTGGACGAAGACGGCCACGCAGGCCGGCAGCAGTTCGGGGCGCGTGGAGGCGATGGGCAGTTCGCCCAAGGGAGTCTTGAAGGAGAAATAATGGAACACGCCGGGCCGGCCCTGGGCTTCGAGTTCGGCCTGGGCGATGGAGGTGCGGCAGCGCGTGCACCACAGGCTGGCGGTGGCGGCGCGGTAGAGCCGCCCCTGGGCCGCGAGATCGAGGAAGGAGAGCTGCGAGACGCGCCGGCATTCGGGTGAAATGGTGGAGTAGGATTGATCCCAATCCACGCTGAAACCCAGGGACTGCCACAAGCCGCGATAGAGCGCGCGGAACTTTTCGCACACCTCAAGGCACAACTCGTTGAAGCGCTCGCGCCCCACGCTTTCCGCCTTGACTCCGCATTCGCGCTCGGTGAGGATCTCGGTGGGCAGCCCGTTGTCGTCGTAGCCCATGGGGTAGAAAACCTCGCGGCCCAGCATGCGCTGGTAGCGCGCGATGGCGTCCGTCTGGGTGTAGGAAGAGACGTGGCCGATATGCAATTTCCCCGAGACGGTGGGAGGGGGCGTGTCGATGGAGAAGACCTGCTTCTGAGAAGCGCGGTCGTAGGCGTACACGCGCTCCGCAAGCCACCAGCGCTGCCAATGCGGCTCGACGGTCTTGAAATCGTAGCTCGCTTCGAGATCCATAGGCGCCTTGCAGGTACGGGCGGAAAGCTTAGTCCGAATGGCCCACTTTCAAACCACCCCCCCCCGCCAGCTCACCTTGCATTCGGCCCCTCCAGGGGCCGCCGCGTATCACAAATCCAGGGTATAGTTGAGAGAAAACTGCGTGTTGCGGTAGTGACTGGCGGCCAGATTGGAGTCGTTCTCGGTGAACGCGCCCTTGACGGCGAAGATGTGATGGCCGGCGATGCGGCGCTCGAGTTTCATGCCCGCGCTCCACTGCTGGTCGCGACGCCGCGGGCCGCCAAGCGCCGCCATATCGTACCAGCGCCATTTGTAGCCAGCGTAGGGGGCGATGGAGTCAAATCCAAAGCGCGGTGTCGTGTTTTTGTAAGTGACCTTGACCCCCGGCTCGCTGTAGCGCGAGGTGCGGCTGTCGGTGTTCTCGTATATTTCCTCGATGGCGAGGCGCAGCGAATGCGCCTTGTTGGCGTCGAGGTGGCGCAGCACGCCGAAGGAAATCGAGTAATTGTCACCCTCTTGGCCCTGGTTGGCCTTCGTGAAGTAGGTGCTGCGGCGGTAAGTGACGTGGGTATCGAGCTGGAGGCGCCGGTTCTCCAGATCCCAAAAGGCATCAGCCCCAGTCTCCCCGCTCCACAGCAGCGCCGCGGCATCGTTGAAAATATGGTTGAAACCCAGCTTGATCTGCCCGCTGAGGCGATGCCCCCGCAGCATTCCCGAATACTGCAAACGATGATCGAGGCTCTGGACGATGAGGTTGAGCACGCTGTGCTCGAAGTAGGCGTAACTTGAGAAATTGTATCCGCTCTCTTGAGCGAAAGGACGCAACTGCCATTTCCAGGCCTTGCTGAGGGAGAGCTCTTGAGTGGCCGCCGTGTCCTCTTTATTGGTGGCATTGGCCGGGTTCACGGGTTCAAGCACCACGTTGGAGGCGTATTCCAGCCCGAGGCCGGCTGAAAGCGACAAGCCGTGGTTCTGATTGAAGACCCGGATTTTCTGGACGGTGGACGGCACGGGGTTCACCCGGGAGTCCAGCCGCAGGGCGTGGCTTTTGATCTCGGAGGCGGTGGGGTCGGCCTCATGGGCTTTCTGACTGTAGGCGAGGGCCTCGCGCTCGTCACCGATAGCCTCGTAGAGGCGCGCGGCGGCGTCCAGCAGCAATGCTTTGCACACAGCCGGCGGTTCCTTCTTGAGTTCGTCCAAAAGGTATTGCAGGGCTTCGTGATCCTGCAAGCCGGCGATCTCCTGGGCGAGCGTGGCATTTTCCCGCTGGATCACCCGCTCGCGCTGGTGGATGTCGAAGTTATAGGTCTGAGCGAGCTCATTCTCGCGGCGCGTAGCGGCTGAGGCTGGCAGCACCAGCGTGGCGATCAGGACGGCCTCCAAGCAAAACAGCACTCCTGGCTTCAGAGAGGGCCTCAAAAGGGGACTAAAAAAGGGGCGAGACATGGTTCAGGGAACTGGGGGAGGCGCAACCGGCCTGCCGATGACTTTTTTCTGGTTGTCGACGGCGATGCGCTCTTGGATGATCTGGATGGCCTGTTGCTGGATCTGCGCCTGGACTTCCTGCAAGGCTTCACGGAAGCTGTCCTGGAGCTGGGCCCGCACGCCTTCGGGGGTTTGCGGGATACGCGGTTCCGCAGGCTGCTGACCGTCAAGGGCGGCTGGCTGCATTTCACGGGACTCGGCGGTGCTGGACAGGCCGGCTTGGGCCGCCATCACCCGGATTTCGCTCAATGGCAACGTCACCGGCACGGTGGGTGGTGCCTCGGCGCTCACCTCGGTTTTTTGCAAGGGTTGAACCACCACGGCGGACACGCCTGGCATCGAAGCAAAGCGCACGGATTTCACCTGGACGGAGCCATTGACCACGGCCACCGAGGACTGTACCCCGAAACGGCGGCTGACCTGGTGCACGACGATAAAACGCGTGCCGCGCACACCGACGACGGCCACGGGAGACTTGACCTCGAAGGAGTCCTGGGGCGGCAGGGGGCGCACGTTGAATGCTCCGGCCCCGTTCAGAAGCTCCAAGAGGGTATGGCGCGGAGCACCGGCATCGTCGGGCAGATAATTCGTCATTTTCAGCCGGCTCTTGGCGCCCACTTCGACGGTCGTGCCATCCGGCAAGGCAACGCTGGCCGCGGAGGCCTCGCCGGCGGAAATAATGTCTTTTTGCATCAACTCCATGCCTTTTTGGGCAGGGAGGCGCTTCAGCATGCGAATGACCTCGACCTGGCCCTCGGATTTTTCGATCACCGCCTTGCCGTCGGCGGCCATGGCTGAGGACGCTGCAAAGCCGAGCACAAGGCTGGCCATCAGCATGCGTTTCATCGGCAGGGAGGAATATCGCGTCATGCTTTACTCCCCGACGAAACAACCACCACCGGATCCGCTGGGGGCGGTACCCGAACCCGTAATGGCGGGCGGCGCGGGCGGAAGCGGCTCACCGGCATCGAGGGTCATTTCACTGAGCAATCGGCCCTCGCCATCAGCCTTACGGTCTTCACCGTCGGCTTTGGTAATGCGCGTTTCGCTGGCGCCCTGGGCCGCGAAAACGGTGGCACCCGCGGAGTCGGATACGAATAACCACGCGGCCTGGCCGGGAGCCAACTGGCTGAGGGAGGCGTACTGTCCCGCGGAACGCGAAAAGTGCCAGAAATTCTTGGCGGTCACCGTCTGCTCCGTGGACTTCACGGGCAGGTCGGCGGCAGCCAGGGCGACATAGACGTTGGTGGCGGCCAAGGCCGTGGGGAAGGGATTGGAAATAAGGTTCCAACCTTTGGGCAGGAAGATTTCGGCGATATCGCGGTCCGAGAGCCCTGGTCCTGCCACAGAGAGGTCCCGCGCCCCAAGGCTGGCTATCCAATAACCGCGTCCCGGTCCCACCGTTACCCTGTCGGACGTCAGGTCCTCGTAACCATCACCAGCGACGCCCGTATATCCAAAAAGCATGAAATTATCCGGGCTCATGGGGCCGAGGCGCTCTTCAAGGTAAGCGCGCAAACTGGAATGTGAGGCGGGAACGAGGGCGATGGGGATGCCAACCATGATGAAGTCGCCGGGGCCGTTATAGGCGGGCATCGGGAAGGAGAGGCTGCGCTGGACGACAGGGCCGACTTCTCCCGCGGCAACGAGCTCTTGACCTGCAGCATCGCGCACTTTGACCGAAATGGGACCGGGCACCAAGCCCTCGATGGCACTCCCGGCCACGCGCGCGGCGTTTTCCGGGGTCACGCTGAGGGTGAAGGGCCGCTTACCACCTCCGACCCAGACGCGGCTGCGCGCTCCGGCGGAGACAAAGGGCGCGCGTATCATGGAAAGCGGTACTGCGGCGACCGGCAGCGCCGGCAAAGTCTGTGTGTAGCGCACCAGGAAGGCGTCGGCGGCGCCATAAGTGGCAACGGATCCCGTGCTGGTCGTCAAAGCCACGCCGGCCCCAGGATCGAAGTCCACGGTGTCGTAGAAGGATCCACAGGCGAAAAACTCGCCGCCATTCACGGCGATGGCGTCCACCTGATCATACCCGGAACCTCCGAAATTCTTCATCCACTGCAGGGAGCCGTCCGCCCCGAGCCGCGCGATCCAGGCGTCATCGGAGGCGGTGCTGCGGCGAATGTCAAATCCCGGCCCGGGATCGAAGTCGCCCGCGCCGTTGAAATGGCCGCCGAGGTACACCAAACCCTGGTCGCCGACAAGGAGATCATGAACATGGATTTCAGCGGAGCCCTGAAAAGCTTGCGCCCATACCAGGGAGCGAGAGGCGGAAAGCTTGACGATGATGGAGTCGCCGTTGGCGCTGGCAGGTCGCCGTAGATCGGCGGCCGTACCCGGATCCACGTCAAGTTCACCGGAAAATTCGAAACATAGCAGGATCTCGCCGTTCGGGGCGACATCCAGCGCTTTGGGTTCATCATTGGATTTGCTCCCAAAAATGGTGAGCCCCTGGGGATTCTTCTGAGAATCCAGTTTCAGCAGGAAGACGTCCAGAGCTCCCGCCGAAGTCCGGAGATCCACGGTAGGAGGGGGCGCGAAGTTCACGGTATCGCTGAAGTCACCCAGGACATAGAGGAATCCAGAGCTATCCAGCGCCAGCGAGTTGACTTCGTCCTGACCCGCGCCCCCCAGGTCAATGCCCCAGACGTAATTGCCATTGGCGTCGTACTTGGCGATGAACCCATCCGAGGATCCCTCGGAGGGTTTGCTGTCCGTGCCGGCACCGGCATCGAAGTCCATGGTGCCGTTGAAAACACCGCCCAAATAGACCGTGCCGTCCGCGCCCACGCGCAGATCCTCCGCGCTGTCATAGCCGCTGCCGCCCATGGAGCGGCCCCAGACAAGGTCTCCGTTGGCGTTGATCTTGATGAAGAAGATATCATTGCTTCCCGCCGCGGTGGTATTTAACAAGGCCGCCCCGGGGTCGAGGTCCAGGGTGCCGCTGAAACTGCCACAGAGGTAGAGGTTGCCGGTGGTGTCGCGGCGCAGCGTCGTGAGGTCCGCGCTCGAATTGTTCTCCATGACTTTCGTCCATTGCCACGCGCCTTTGGAGTCAAAGCGGCTAACGTAGAGCCCGCTGGAGGTGCTGGCGGTGAGGATGGAAATCCCGGGCCCGGGGTCGAAGTCGGCATTGCCCTGGTAGATGCCCGCGACATAGAGGCCGCCGTTCAGGGCGTCCAGGACCAGGCCCGAGGCCGATTCGTAGGAACCCCCGCCAAAGGCCTTGTGCTCCGCATAAAGGGCCGTGGTCTCGCGCTGCGTGATCAGCGGGCCATCATCGTCCACGATGGTGATCGTGGCTTCACTGCCGGCCCCGAGCACGGCGTTCACGGGGTTTGAAAGGCGCAGGGTCAGCGTCTCATTATCCTCGATGGCGTTATCGCTGATGGTACCGATGCCGCTGATGCTGGAGGCTGTGGCGAGCGCGCTGAAGTTGACGTTGCCGCTCAGGAGCGTGTAATCCACGCTTTGCGTGGCCGTTCCGCCGACCACGGCAAAATTTCCCGATGCCGCCAGGCCGTAAGGCGCGCTCAGCTCCAGGGGAATGGCGCTGCCGCTGTTCGATTCCAGCACATACTGGATGGGCCGCGAGAAACGCAGCAAAGGGATCGTGTCGTTGTCGCGGATCGTGAGCGTGTAGGTCGTGCGCGTTCCCAGCGTGGCCCCGCTGGGATTGGACAGGGTGATGACGACGGTCTCATCGCCCTCCGCGAAACTGTCTTCCTTTAAGAACAGGGAGATCGCGGACGTCGTGGAGCCGGCGGAAAAAGTCAGGGAGCCCGCGCTCAAACTGTAGTCCGCCCCACCGCCCGTGGCGGTGCCGCCCGTGGCCGAGTAGCTCAGGGTGATGGCCGAGTCGGAGGCGGCGGAAAGTTGCACGAAGACACTGCGCGTTGTTTCAGCCTCGGTGGCCGTGTCCACGCTCAGCGCAAACTGCGCGCTGGGCGGAGCGTCGTTATCAATAATGGTGTGGGTGTAACGGGTGATGGCTCCGAGCGCCGCGTTCACCGGAGCCGAGAGATCGATGACGAGGGTCTCGTCACTTTCCTGAGCTGTATCGTTGACGATGCTGAGGGAAAGGGTGCTGGAGGTGCTCCCGGGGCTGAACGAGAGGACGCCCTTGGGGTAGAGCCTGGAGTCCACACCAAAGAGGGTCGCGGTACCGCCACTCACCGTGTAGGTCACGACGATGGGAATGTCTGAAGAGTTGGAAAGCGACGCACTGATGGAGGCAAAAAGGTTTTCCGCCCGGCTGGCCGCCGCCGCCGAGAACGACACCGTGGGCGCCGCGTCGTTATCGCTCACGGTCACGGTGGTGGAGGCGATGGTTCCCAACGTTCCGCCCACGGGGCTCGAAAGCGTGATGGTGAAGCTCTCCGCGCCCTCCTCGTTTTGATCGTTGATGAGGCCCAGCGGAATGGCGGCACTGGTGCTGCCGGCGGGGATTTGCAGGGTGCCGCCGGGGGTGGTGTAATCCGTCCCCGCGGTGGCCGTGCCGGAGCTGAAGGCGTAGTTCACGAAGACGGGACTGTCCACCGCCGTGGATAAGACGACGAAGGCGCTGGTGGAAGAGTTCTCCGCGGCTGTAATGGCGCTGCTGCTGAACCCAACGGTGGTCCCGCCATCGTTGTCGAGGATGGTGACGGTGCTGCTGGGCACCGTGCCCAAAGTGGCGTTGGCAGGGGTCGTCAGCGTCAGCACGATGGTTTCGTTGGCTTCCGTCAAGGCGTCGTTGATGATCGCAAGGCTGACGGACGCGCTGGAGCTGCCCGCGGAAAACACGGCGTTGCCGCTCGAAATCGTGTAGTCGCTGTTGGTGCTGGCCGTGCCCGAGATGGAGAAATCCACCACCACGGGAGAGTCGATGACGGGTGTGAGGCTCAGGAAAAGGGTACTGCTGCCGGACTGGCGCTCGGAGACGGAAAAGCCGCTGCTGGAAAAGCGCACCGTGGGGGTGACCTCGTTGTCCACGATGGTGGCGGTGATGGAAGTGTTGGTGCCCAGGGAAGCCCCGACGGGATTGGAGAGGGTGATGACAATGGTTTCATCGCCTTCCACCAGGAGGTCGTTGATGGGGATGATAGAAATGGAAGAAAATGAAGCTCCCGTGGTGAAACCGATGGTGCCGCCCAGGGTGGTGTAATCCACGCCGTTCAAGGCCGTTCCTCCGCTCACCGCATAATCCACGGTGATGATCTGATTGGCGGGCTGGCTCAAGGAAATACCCGTGGAGGTGGAGCTGCGCTCATTGACCGAGACTGCCGTGGATGAGAACCCCACCGTCCGGGCCACGGTGTCATTATCCAGGATAGTCAGAGTATAGACCGCGGGGCTGGACAGGGTGGCATTAGTCGCGGCCGTCAGGGTGATCGCCACGGTTTCGTCCGTCTCAGCCACAATGTCGTCGAGGATGGAAACGGAAAAAGAGCGCGAAGTGGAGCCCGGCGAAAAGGAGAGCGTTCCCGAACTCAGGGTATAGTCGCTGCCGCTGGTGGCGCTGCCCCCGGTCACCGCATAGGCGACGCTGACCGTCTCGCTGGAGGTGTTGGACAGCAGCACGGATACGGAGCTGGAAAAGCCGTTTTCTTGCACCGAAGCCGCCGACGTGTTGAAGGCGATGGTTGGGACCGAGCTTGAAACCGCGGCTCCCGCCGTGGAAACATCGTCATCCTTGATGGTGATGGTGGTTGTGGCCCCGGTGCTTAGGGCGGCATTCTGGGGCGGATTGGCGATGGTGAGCGCCACCGTTTCGTCGGCCTCGGGAGTGGTGTCTGAGATGGTGAAAAAGCTGATGAAAGCGGCGGTGGCACCCGTGGTGAAGGTCAGGGTGCCGCCGACGGTGCTGTAGTCCACGCCGGTCGTGGCCGTGCCCCCGGACAGGAAATAGAGCAGGCTCACCTGTTGGTCCGAAGGGGCGGTGAGTGAAACCTGGATAGAAGTGGAGGAACCCTCGTTCACATCCTGCCGTTCCGACTCGAAGAACACGCTGGGCAGCGCGTCGTTGTCCACGATGGTGTAGGTGTAAGTGGAAGAAGTCGCGGTGACGCCCACTCCCGTTGAGAGCGTCACAATCATGGTCTCATTGGACTCCAGATCCTTGTCGTTGATCACGGTCAAGGGAAGGTCTTTCTTCACCTCGCCGGCTCGAAAGACCACCATTCCAGCGGCGGTGGTGTAGTCCAGGCTGACGGAGGCCGTCCCGGTGATGGTGTAACTGACGGCGACGCTCTGTCCGACGGGCCGAGAGAGCAGGAGGGACACGCTGGCGGAGGTGTCCGTCTCAAGGCCCGATCTGCCGGCGGAGGGCATAAAAACCATCGGGGTGCCGCTGGTATCGTCGTCCAGGATAGTGACAGTAGTTTCGACGAAGGCGCCGAGGATCCCTGCCGTAGGCGTGCTGAGCTGCACGGTGAACGTTTCCATGTAGGGCTCGGGGATGGCGTCGTCCAAGATGGGCACGACGATGTTTGTGCCGGTCGCGCCGGATGCGATAGACAGCGTTCCGGCCACGGAGGTGTAGTCGAGCCCGGAGATGGCGGTCCCTCCAGTCACGCTGTATTCCAGCGTCAACGCCGTGGTGGTGGGGGCCGAAAACTGCACGGGAATCGTCAGGGTTCCGGCGGTCTCGGCCACCGTTGCGCCAGCGGAGAAGAACGAAAAGGACGTATCGGTTCCCTGAACACCTTCATAAGCGCCCATGTCGAAGCCGTTGCCCGCGGGACGCATCCTGCCGATAATATCTATCGGGTTGGCGGTGTTCGCGTTGCCGCTGTCGGCGGAAGGACTGCCCGCGGCGAGGATCAACCCGTCGTCACCGGTGCCAAAAATATTGTCGGATCCAGCGGGGTTGCCCGAATTGGCGAAAAGCGGATCGCTGTCGAGGTTGCCGCCGTTGTCGGTGCCCGCGTTGCCGCTCCAGGCCCCGCTGCCACCCGAGCCTTGTAGATTGCTCTTGCTGACCTGAGAAGTGGCGCCACCGGTCAGTAGCACCGGGGCAGCGGCCGCATCGCTGTTGCCGCGGGAAATACAGTTGACGAGGCTCAGCGCAGCCCCGGTATTGTAGATAGCCCCTCCCGTGGTGGTGGCGCTGTTATTGAAAAGCGTGCAGTTCACAAGGCTCATCGTGACCCCGCTGTCGAGGTAGATGGCGCCGCCGCGGTTGGCCGAAGTGTTGGCGTTAAAAAGCCCGTTGAGGACGACCACATTCTGCGTGCCAGCGGCGTAGAGGGCGCCGCCACTCGTCGCTGAGGCGGCATTGGCATTAAACGTACAGCGATTCAGGGTGATGGTGGCGCCGCCGCTGGCCCCCGCGAATACGGCGCCGCCGTTGGCGGCCCGGTTGGCGAAGAACTGGCAGCGCTTGAAAGTCACGGCCGCGCCGCCGCTGACGTAAACAGCCCCTCCCAGGGAAGACGTCGCGTTGGTTCCTGCGTTCGAGGTAAAGACGCAGTTCTCGAAGGTTGCGGGGGTACTGGCGTTGTTCACCGCTCCACCACCCGTCACCGCGCTGTTGTTGAAGAAAACGCAGTTGCGCACCTTCATGCTCACGATGCTGTTGTTGAAGAGACCCGCCCCGAGACCATCGCTGCCGGTGCTGTCGGCATTGCCCGCCGTGACGTGGACACCGTCCAGAACGGAATTGGCCCCGCCGCGCACCACGTGATAGACGTTGTCCTCGGCATTGCCCGAAACGCCGATATCGCCGCTCAGGGTGGTGAGCTGGATGAGGAAGTTGCGCTCGTGGGAGTAGTTCTCGTT
>JAHFOS010000019.1:34767-39161 GCA_023261545.1 bacterium | reverse complement strand
CCCAGATTGCAACCCTCGCCGCATGTGACGTTGGGGCCCAACTCGACACCCTCGCCGCAAGTCACGTTGGGTCCTATTTCGCAGCCTCCGCCCATCTCGACGTTGGGGCCCAGATTGCAACCCTCGCCGCAAGTGACGTTGGGACCCAACTCGACACCTTCGCCGCAAGTCACGTTAGGTCCTATTTCGCAGCCACCGCCTACCTCGACGTTCGGGCCCAGATTGCAACCCTCGCCGCAAGTGACGTTGGGGCCTATCTCGACGCCTTCGCCGCAAGTGACGTTGGGTCCTATTTCGCAGCCTCCGCCGATGGCGACGTTCGGGCCTAGCGCACACCCATCCCCACAATGCACATCCGGGCCGAGAACTGTTCCCTCGCCACAGGTGACATTGGGACCGAGTTCGCAGCCGCTGCCGCACTGCACATTGGGGCCGAGTTCAACGCCCGGGCCGCAAGTCACGTTGGGGCCGAGCACCGCTCCCTCACCGCAAGTGACATTGGGGCCGAGTTCGCAGCCGCTGCCGCACTGCACATTGGGGCCGAGTTCAACGCCCGGACCGCACTGCACGTTGGGGCCGAGCGTCGCACCCTCGCCCATGGTTACGGGACCAGCGAACGTGGCACCTGGCGCAACCACGGCACCCGGACCGATTTCCGATCCCGGCGGGATCATGACACCCGGCGCTATGGTCGCGGTCGGGCTTACTTCAGCACCTGGATATGTAGCCATAATTTTCCCCTCCTATAAAGGTACGGAAAATTATGATGGGGCATGCTTCAATTCAACGGAAATGTTCCGTGATTTTTCTCACTATTGGCTGAAATGTATGAAAAATTACAGGTTATTGCGTAAATAGGCTTCACCGCATTTTTTTTCACAAAAGCGATGTGAATCGTGAAATTCCCGGTGTGAAAGTTCACGGATGCGCCGGCACATCTTCTCCCCACTGCGAAGTGGGCCGGGCGACCGCGCTCTCCAGAGCGGCCACGGATTTCCAGTAATCACGGATAGCGCCCAGCCAGTCCAGGCGCGTGCTTTTGAGGAGGTCCTCGGCGTCCAGCACGTCATTGCCGGTGCCCAGTTGCTCCTGGTAGCGCACGATGTTCACCTGATAGTTCTCCTCGGCGTGCTCCAACGCCTTTTGCAGCACGCCAACCTGTTCCCCGGCCTCCTCCACCGCCAGCCACGCCTGCTTGGCCTGAAGCAGGACTCCCTGCTCGGTCTCGCGGATGCGATAGCGCGCGCCCCGGACGGCGTGCAGGGCGGCTTGCTCCTCGAAGCGCGTGCTGCCGTCGAAAAGCAGCCATGTGGCCGAGAGGCCCACACTGGAGCTCGCGCTCTCCGCGTTGAGGGCCCCCTCGGAGTAATTGCGGGTGTAACTTCCCGTGAAATTGAGGTTGGGCCTGAGCCCGCTGCCCGCCAGCTCGACGCTGCGCTCGGCCAACTCCATTCCCAGGCGGGAGCTTTGAACCTGGGGATGGTCTTGAAGGGCGAGACGGCGGATCGCCTCCCATTTCCAGCCGCCATCGCGCCACTCCAGTTTTCCGGCGAGCTCCAAGGGCGCATCCACATCTCTTCCCAGAAGCTGGTTGATGCGCGCCCTTCCGGTGAGCACGCTGTTGCGAGCCGAAACCAGATCTTTGCGCGCCCGGGCCACTTTGACGTCGGCCTGCAGGAGGTCATTGCGCCAGACTTTCCCCTGCTCGAAGAAAAGCCCCACGTTGTGGGAGTGCTGCTTCACGCGCTCCAGGGCCTTCTCCTCCTCCTGCAATTTGGCCGCAAAGAGCAAGGAGTCATAATACGCCGACTTCACCTGGAGCTGCAAGGCCAATTCCCGCAGTCGGAGTTGCAGAGTGCCCTGCTGGAGCTGAAGCTCGGCGATACTCCTGCGCAGGCGCAGCGAGCCGCCCTGGTAGATGGGCTGGGAAAGGCTCACCCCCGCCGAGGAGGAACGCGACTCGCGCCATTCCACCGCGCTGTTGCGGACATCACCGTTCAGCGAAAGCTTGGGCCATTGGTTGCGTTCCGCCGCCTCGTTTTTGGAAAAAAGCTCTTCCGTGTGCGCCTTTTCGGCCAGGAACCCCGGGTTTTGGCGTTGCGCCTCTTCGAGGAGGTTCTCCAGGGTGAGCGCCGCTCCCGCTGGGGCCGTTTCCTCCGCCGCCGCGATACAGGTCCAGCAGACAAGATATAGGCAATAATTCAGCCGGATTGAGATGCGAAAAATTAATGTGAATCTGGAACTCAGGAACTCAGGAAAACACGGGAGTTTCCGCCCTACCCGGTCCTGGATAGAATCAGTGTCAACGTTCGTTTTTAATCCCAAATTCCTGAGTTCCTGAGTTCCAGATTAAAAATATTAAGAAACAGGGGAAAGGATCTTCGCGGATGCGCCGAACTCACGGTTCCGTGAAGCTGGTCTGCAGCGTGCGGATGACCGGATAGAGGAAGTAGGTGATGAGGACGCGGTGGCCGACGCGGATGTCGGCGTTGAGCTGCATCCCGGGCATCAGGTGGAAGTGCTTGGGTTTATCCCGCAATTGGTCCGCGGTTATTTTTGCCCGGGCGCGATAGTAGGTGCCGGGGTGCCCCATGATGGATTTGTCCACGGTGTCCTCGGAGATCAGGTCAATCTCCCCTTCCAACCCTCCGTACTTCTGATAGGGCAGGGCGTCGAGCTTCAGGGAAACCTTATTTCCCACCAGGATGTTCGAGATCTGCTTGGGATCGATATCCAACTCCACCAGCAGGGTTCCCTCGGAGGGGACCAGGGTGAGCACGGGCCGACCGGGTTGCACCAGCGCGCCGACGAAAAGGCTGTTGAGTTCCAGCACGGTGCCGCTCACTGGCGCCTTGATGGTGGAATTCTCGCGAGAGCGGTCCATCTTGATTTTGTCCTCGCGCAGGCTGGCCAGCTTCTGCCGCGCCTGGCTCACTTCCTGATTCAGGCCTGAGAGCCGGCCGCTCCGATAACCGTCAAGATCGAGCTGGCGGACTTGATGGTCCTGGACGGCGGTTTCCAGATCCGCCTCGGACTTTCGCAACCGGACCCGGGCCTTGTCCACGTTGAACCCAGCTTCCTTGAGGGCCACCGCATGCATGATCTTCTCCTCCACCAAGCGCGCGGTCTTGGCGCGCGCGTGCTCGGCGGATTCCATGTCCAGACGGGCGACCTCGAGGTTCAGCTCGGCTTGGTGGTAGGCCGAGGTGGATTTGAGGATATTGAGCTGCAGGGTCGCCGTCTTGGATTGGTACTCCTGAAAGCGGGTGAGGAACAGGTCGCGCTGAAGCGGATCCTTAAGGGCTTCACCCGCCGCCGCCGTTCCCCCGACTTTCTCCAGCTCCAGGCGCTCCAGCAGCATCTGGGCGGCGCCTAGATCGGCCATGAGTTTGTTGTAGTCAACCCCCTTGAGGGTGGGATCCAACTCCACCAGGACATCCCCCTCCCGCACCTTGCTGCCGGCTGTGACCTGGATGGCCCGCACCGTCGCGCTGTCCTGGGCCTGGACCTCCACCTTGGGCAAGGTGGTGGTGATGCGCCCGCGGGTGGAGATGGTGATATCGGTGACGAAGAAACTCGACCAGAGGACCGCGACGGCGAAAAGGGAGGTGATGCAGTAGAAAGTGATCCGCGCCAGGGAGGGCACGGGCTTCTTTTCCAGGGCGCGCATGGGCGACTGATACTCCTGGACGGTCTGCTGGTCTTTTTCGCTCAAAGGGCGCTGTGCCGCCTCGCCAGCCATTGGCGCGTCCGCCTTCTTTTCCTTGGCGGGGATGTCGAAAACGCTGACTTCCAGGGACTGATTTGATTTGCGCACGTAGCTGGAGAGGCGCTGCATCATGTTGATGGCTATTTCGGGGCTCTTCACGATATGGACCATGAAGGCTTTCTGGTCCACTTCGCGCACCGAGGCATCCCCCAGCGCCCGGGCGCAAGCGCTGCGCGGCGCCTTGTCAATGAGGGCCATTTCGCCGAAGAGCGCGCCTTCACCGAGCTCCGTGAGCTTGACGAATTGCCCGCCCGTGTTCTTGCCGACCTCGATCTTGCCGCTCACCACGACGTAGCCGTATTCGCCCGCATCCCCTTCCTTGAAGACGTTTTCCCCGGGGGCCAGTCGCAGGACGTTGAGGGGGCGCCCTGTTCCCGCGGCCTGGGGTGGCGCGGCGGAAGATTCTTTCGGGGGAGTGGGCCTGGCTGCTGCTACCGGGCGAGCCACTGCGCCTGGAGAGGAAACTGCGTGGGGCCGAGGGGGAGGGGGCTTGGCCGTCCCTGGAGCAGGATGCGAAACCGGAAGCGGCTGGCCTGGAGCCGTGGTCCGAGGCGGCGCAGCGGGTGGGCTGGAAGGTTTGAAGCCGGCTCCCCCCCCTTCCGGTGAGGGGGGGGGGGATTTGGCC
>JAHFOS010000019.1:0-34757 GCA_023261545.1 bacterium | reverse complement strand
TTGGCCGCTCCCTCTGGAGCAGGGGGCGAAGCCGGAGGCGGCTGGCTTGGAGCCGCAGTCCGGGGGGGCGTATCTGATGGGCCGGCCGGATTCGAGCCAGCCCCGCCCTCCGGTGAAGGGGGATGGGGCGACCCGGCGCTCGGAGGACTATCCGCCATGGCTCAGGCCGGCTTGGAGGCCTGGGCCTCCGATCCGTGGAGGATCTGTTGTTTTTTCCACATTTCCGCGTAAGCGCCTTTGCGGGTCAGGAGTTCCGCGTGCTTGCCGGACTCCACCGCTTTTCCCTTATGGAATACCACAATCTGATCGGCCCCCACCACCTGGCTGAGGTCATGAGTGATCATGATAAGGGTCCTGCCACTGCGGATTTCGTCCAAATTTTTGCGGAATTCGATCATGTCATCAATGCCGAGGTTGGAGATGGCCTCGTCCAGGATCAGGACGCGCGGATTGCGCAGCAGCGCCCGGGCCAGGGCCAGTTTCTGGCGCTGGCCCGAGGAGAGGTTGCTGCCCCCGGGGGCCACTAGGGTCTCATAGCCATCGGGCATCGCCTCCACCTCGCGGTGCAGCCCCGCCAGCTTGGAGGCCCAGAGCACCCGTTCCTGGGGCGCGTTGAGCATGGCCTTGGTGATGTTGTCGCGGATGGATTCGTTGAAAAAGGTGTTGTTGGACTCGATGTAGGAGACGTTCATGCGCAGATGCACCAGATCCACGGTTCTGATCTCCACATCATCTATCAAGACCGTCCCAGCCTGGGGTCGCAGCAGGCCCAGCAGCAGGCGCGAAACAGTGGTTTTGCCGCATCCCGAAGGCCCTACCAGAGCCACGGTCTGCCGGGGCTGGAGTTCGAAGGAGAGGCCGTCGAGGATGGGATCACCCTCCTTATAGGCGAAGTGCACATCCTTGAAAACGACGCCGCCGCGGATGGCGGGACAGACGCCCTGGTAGATGGATTCCCGGCGCGCGTTCAGGACGGCGCCGAGGGAGGTCACGGACATCTCCAGCATCTTGAAGTCCGTGGCGAGGGTGACGAGCTGCACCAGGGGATTCGTGATTTTCCCCGCCAGCATGTTGGCTCCGATAAGCACGCCGGCGCTCAAGGATCCGTCAAAGACCAGAAGCACGCCGACGAAAATCAAGACCACGGTCATCAACTGCTGGAGGGTGGCGCTCACCTGGGACGAGCGGGCGGAGAGTTTGCCAAGGTCCATGCTGGCCTGGATGGACTGAGAGGAGAACTCATCCCACTGGTCGCATTGGCGATCCTCGAGAGTGAGGGACTTCACGGTCTCGATGCCGCCCACCGAGGCCGTCAGCAGGGCCTGGCGGCGCGCCTCGATGGTGCCCACGCGGCGCACGGCCTCTTTTTGCTGACGCGACGAGAAGATGTTGTTGCCCGCGATAAGCAGCGCGAAAACGAACACCACGGCGAAGAGCACCGGACTGTAGAGCACCATGATGGGGACGAAGATCAGCAAAGAACTGGCGTCGAGGATGGTGTCGAAGAGCTTCACGGATATGAACTGGCGGATGCTTTCCACCTGTTGGACGGACTTGATGACCACGGAGCGATCCTGTTGGCTGAAAAAATTCAAGGGAAGGTCCAGGGCCGCCTGGAAGGCGCGGGAGGAAAGTTTTGCCTCCAGACGTCCCGTCACAAAAAGCGTGATATATTTTTTCAGATAACCGAAAACCCCGTTGAAGAGCTGGCCCAGCGCAACACCGATGGTGATGGCCGTGAGGGTCTCCGTGGCCTTGAAGTTCACCACCTTGTCCAAGACCGTCATGGTGTAGATGATGGGCAGGAAACCGAAGCTGTGCATCACCAGGGCAATGAGGAAGATCTGCACCAGCAGGGCCTTCTGGCGGAACAGCTCGGCGGCGATCCAGCGGATCGAAAAGGGCTGATCCTCGTCCAGCAGGCCGAAGTGGCGCTTCAGGAGGATAACCTCCCCGTCCCAGAGAGCGAGGGCGCGGTCCTTCTCCAGCTTCTCGACCTTGGGGTTCGTGATCAGCGGATCGAGGACCGAGACGTATTCGGCCTCGCCGTTCTGGCCGCCGCCGATGTTCACGAAAATGGCGTAGTGCTGGTTCTTGAGCAGGGCGATAACGGGGAAAGCCTTGCCCAGTTCCTTGGCATCAGCCCAGGAGAGGCGCACGCTGCGCGCCTTGAGCTGATTCTCGTTGGCGATACTTAGAAGCTGGCGCAGGCCGGGTTCGTTCTCATCCAGAGCGTACTTCTGTTCCAGGCGCTCTAAGCTCAGGTCCACCCCGTGCTGGCGGGCGGTGAGGACGAGGCTCTTGATGCCGGAGTTCACGGCGTGCGTCGCGCCTCAAGTTGGACGCGATACCTCACCCGCCGGCCCGACGATGGCACCGCGAACGATCAATCCCGATCTGATGGTGAGTCAATGGAACACTGAAAACAACGAGGACCACCCAAGTTTAAGCCGCCACGGTGTGCGACAAGTCGCATCTTTTTGCCTGTCAGACGCTTTCACCGACCCCTCTCAATGTCTGCATTGCAAATCCGACAGCGCCCGGAGAAGGGACTTGGACGTTTCACCGGGTCGCGGCGATCACTTTCCCAGGCTTTGGAGCAGGATCTTGTAGCGCTCCACTTCCGAAGGGCGCACCTGCTCCAGGATGCCCTTGAGCTCCGGATCGTGCGGATTTTCCTTTTGGGCCTTGGCGAGATGGAAGCCGGCTTTTTCCTTGTTGGCGGTCTTGAAGTAGCACATCCCCAGGTAGTAGTTGATGTCGGGAAGGGGTGGCTTGTTGTTTTGCACCTTGAGAAATTCTTCCAGGGCTTTGGTGCTATCGCCTTTTTCGAAATAGAGGCGGCCTCGATAGTAATGGAAATCAAGGAGGGCGGGGTATTCCTTTTGGCCCCGATCGAGGAGATCGAGTTTTTTCTCAAAAGTGAGCTCGCGGTGCAGGTGAAGCCTGAAATTTTTTTTCTTGCTTCCAGGTTCCTGTTCCCCGCCGTCTTTTCCCGGATCCTCCGTGGTCTTCCCGCCCTTCAGGTCTTCCTGTTCTTCCCCCGGCGAGCCATCCTCCGCGCTTGGATCCCCAGCGGCCGGCTCCTCGCCTTTCGGTCGGTCTGGCCGTTCAGCGCCTTCGTCGCCACCCTTGACATTTCCTCCGATTTCATCCCGGCCCAGGCGATTCAGCATCTCCGACCAGCGTTTTTCCATCTCCTGATCCAACGGGCTTGGGAAAGCCGGCGCAATGAAGCGGTTGTAGGGGATGAGCCTGGATCGGATGTCGGCGTACCATTCCTTTTCCAAGTTGATGCGAGCGTCCTTGGGGATGGCCTTGTTGAGGTCGGCGCCATTGCTGATGGCCTTGAGGATCTTGTTGAAGTTCTTCTGGCCGCGGTCGGTGTTGAAGAAGAAATTGATGATGGCCCAGGCCTCGGCGTAGTTCTGGCCGGGGTTCTCGGAACTGTTCCAGCCGCGCTGATCAAGCGCGAAAAGCGCTTCAACGCCGAGGAAGTCGGGGGAATCGAAGGTCCGACAGACCTGGTCGCGGCGCTGAGAGATTAGCGTTCCCGCTTGGATGTTCTCGCCCAAGGTAGCGTTCTCGTCCCAGGTCTCAAAGTTACAGGCCACGCCCTCGTTGAACCAGGGAGGGATATTCTCATGGCCCAGGTAGTAGTGCAGGAGCTGGTGGGTCCCCTCATGGAACAAGGTGAGCTTCAAGAAGGCCTCGCCATCACTGTTTTGCCCCAGCAGCAGTTTTTTCGGCTGGACGTACATCCCCGCCGACCAACCAGCGGAAAAGCCGAGCGAATTCACGAATTCGCGGTAAGACCGCAGATCGGGGAAAATGTAAAGTTCCGGTTGGCCGCGAAGTTTGAAGGGCCCCACGAAAATCCCGGAGAATTTTTCATAATAGTCGTCCATGCGGATGGCCCAGCGCAAGAGGAATTCCTGGTCCATTTTGCTGTGCACCTTGTAGCGCGTGGCCGCGACCAGGGAATAGCCGTTGCCATCTTCCCTGACGAATTTGCGGATCAGGTTCCGCTGTTCCGCTTCCGGCAGCTTGAGGTACTCGGCGTAGCTCACGGCCCGGGCCGGCAAGGCGAGCAGGAAAAACGCCAGAATAACGGCGCCGGTTGCCTTCCAAATCCCACCCATACCAGCGTTTTGTAATCCGTAGCGCCGCGGATCAACTCGCGCGGACACCCCGCGAAGGTGTTGAGATCCGGGGATTGACAAATAGCAACCTTGGTCAAAAGGGAAAAGCCATGCGCGTCCCCTTTGCCGATCTCGCCGCTTGCCACCTTGAGCACGCGCGTTCATTCCACGAGGCTCTCGACGAGCTGCTGGCCAGCTCCGCTTTCATCGGCGGCCAGGCCGTGGCGGATTTCGAGCGCGAATTCGCCGCCGCTTGCGGTGCGCGCCACGCCGTGGGCTGCGCCAACGGCACGGACGCCCTGCACGCTTCCCTGCGGGCGCTGGGGATTGGTGCCGGCATGGCCGTTGTCACCGTAGCCAACACCTTCATCGCCACCGCCGAGGCCATCAGTCAGACCGGGGCCGAGGTCATCTTCGCCGAGGTGGGAAATGACGCCGGCATGGACCCCGCGAGCCTTGCCGAAGTGCTGGAGCGCCACCCCCGGCGCGACCGCATCAAATGCGTGCTGCCGGTGCATCTCTACGGCCAGCCGGCGGACCTGCCGCGCATCGCGGCCTTGGCCGCCGCGCATGGGCTCCCGGTGCTGGCGGACGGCGCGCAGGCGCATGGCGCGCTCATCGCCGGACGGCCCATCGCCGCGCAAGCCGCCCTCACGACCTTCAGCTTCTTTCCCGGCAAGAACCTGGGCGCCCTGGGGGACGCGGGCGCCATCGTCTGCGACGATGAGCGCCAGGCCGCCTTCCTGCGCGGTTTCTGCAACCACGGGCGCTCCGATACGGATCGCCACCAACACCTCGTGGTGGGCATGAACTCGCGGCTCGACGCGCTGCAAGCCGCCTTCCTGCGGCGCAAGCTGGCCGTGCTTCCCGAGAAGACGCGCCGCCGCCAGGAATTCGCGCGCCTCTACGACCGCCAGTTGGCCGAACTCCCCGAGGTGGAGCGCCCGCCGCTGCTGGCCGACCGGCTGAGCGTCTTCCACCTGTACGTGATACGCCTGGACGACCGCGAGACCGTCGCCGCGGAACTCAAGAAGCGCGGAGTCGAGACGGGCTATCATTACCGCACGCCGCTGCACTTGCAGCCCGCCTACCGCTTTCTCGGCCTCCAGCCGGGGGCGCTGCCCGCCACCGAGCGCCTTGCGGCGCACATCCTGAGCCTGCCGCTTTATCCGGAAATGACGGAGGAGCAGGTCGAGCACGTCGTCACCAGCCTCAAGGAATCCCTGGTGCGGCGCGGCAGGTGAGCCTTGCCGTTAAAAAACGTGAAGACTTCATTTGAATCTGGAACTCAGGAACTCCGGAAAGTTAAATTTCAAAGACGAGCGTGGATGTATTTTCACGGAACGGGCGATCTTCACGATTTTTTCCTGAGAGCCTGTTTGAAAAGTATGAATTTACTCACCACAGAGACACAGAGGACACTGAGAATATTCAGGGGCGAACTAGGGATTTTCAGCACTTCTCCATATTATCTCTGTGCTCTCTGTGTCTCTGTGGTAAAATGTTTTTTATAAAATATTAAAATGCGATACGAAAGACACTTTTTAAACAAGCTCTGAGTTCCTGAGTTCCAGATAAAATTCTTTTTTTTAAGTTTCTGGTTTTGAAAACGCACCTGCCGTGAGCGCTGACGCCAATACTTCCGGCAAACTCGTGGTCGCCGAGGGCGGGCCGCGGCGTCACATCGGCCCCGAAGAACTCGAAAAACTTGTGGGGCGCATCGCGGCCGCGCTCGGCCGCCACGTGCGCAAGGTGCTGCTGCTGCCCCCGGACATGACGCGCCTGCATTCCAAGGCCGGGGAGATAACTTCGGCGCTCTACCGCGAGCTTGGCTCCTCCGTCGCGGTGGACGTGCTCCCGGCCACGGGCACCCACGTGGCCATGAGCCCCGGGGAAATCGCGCGCATGTATCCCGGCATACCCTTGAAGCGCTTCCACGCCCACGATTGGCGCGCGGGCGTGGTTCGTATCGGCGAGATTCCGGGGGCGTTCATCCGCGAAATCTCGGGGGGCCGGCTCCGATACAGCATCGAAGTCGCCCTGGACAAGCTCATCGTCAAGGGCGGCTACGATGCCATCGTCTCCATCGGCCAGGTGGTGCCGCACGAGGTCGCCGGCATGGCCAACCACAACAAGAACGTGCTGGTGGGAGCGGGGGGCCGCGACATGATCAACAAGACGCACTTCCTGGGGGCCGTGTGCGGCATGGAATCCATCATGGGCCGGGCCGACACCCCGGTACGCCGCGCCTTTGATTATGCCGAGGAGCATTTCCTGGGTTGCGACCGCATCTTTTACGCGCTCACGGTGACCGAAGCCGTGGGCGGCCAATTGAAACTGCGCGGACTCTACGCCGGCACTGGCCGCGAGCCCTTTCGGCGCGCGGCGGCGCTGGCCGTGCGCGCTAATCTGAAGCTCCTGGACAAGCCCATCCACAAAGCGGTGGTTTTCCTCGACCCGGCGGAATTCAAGTCCACCTGGCTTGGCAACAAGGCCATCTATCGCACGCGCATGGCCATGGCCGACGCGGGCGAGCTGCTGGTCCTGGCCCCGGGGGTTCAGCGTTTCGGCGAGGACGCCACCGTGGACCGGCTCATCCGCCAGTTCGGCTACCACGGCACCTCGGCCACGCTCGCGGCCTGCCGCAAGAGCCGCGAACTGCGCCAGAACTACTCGGCGGCGGCGCACTTGATCCACGGCTCGACGGAGGGCCGTTTCCGCGTGATCTACGCGCCCGGCGGGCTCAGCCGCAAGGAGATCGAAGGGGTGGGGTACGAATACGCGGACATCCAGGAGCTGCTCTCCCGCTATCCGCCGGCCCAGCTCAAGACCGGACGCGCGCGCCACGGCGGCGAGGAAATCTTTTTCATCCCCAACCCGGCGTTGGGGCTGTGGGCCCTCAAGAGCAGTTTCGCCGCGGGCTAACCTTCTCCCCGCCGCGGAAATCCCTCAATGCCGATGGGTTTCCAGGTAATGCCCGATGGAATCCCGGCCATCCTGGGTGAGGGTGGATTCCCCTAAGCTGTGATTCCGTAGATGCGCCAGCAGATCCAGCCAGTCCTGATGGTTCCAGGCGCTGCGCTTGACCAGCCAGTGATCCAGCGCCTGCTTGAGTTTTGGCGAGAGCTTAGGGGCACTGGCCGCGGCCCGTGGGGAAGTTTTCTTGTCGGACATGTCTTGACCTCAAGAATAAAATTCACTTTTCACGGATTATGGCCACGTCGCCCACCGCGCAACCCTGTGGGAAATGCCCAGCCCGTCAGCCGGAACCAAAAAAGTCGTCAACAGCCACCTCCCCCTCCGCGTCTCCGCGTGCATCAATCCCCTCCCCCCAGCTTTAAAAGAAGGAAATGCGTAAGGCACTATCATCGAACCATTTCTTACCGCACGGTTTTGCTTCCAGGCCTTGCAAAACACCGCGTTTTCTTATAGGAACGACATGCCGGCTTCACCTTCACTCGCGGGAAAGGTCTGCGCCATCACCGGCGCCGCGGGGGTGTTGTGCTCGGGCATGGCCGAGGCCTTGTCCGGAGAGGGGGCGCGACTTGCGCTCATCGGACGCACCCTGGGCAAGCTTGAAGCGCTCGCACTCCGGCTCGAAGCGGGGGGGTGCAAGGACGTGCTGCCGGTGCGCGCGGACGTGCTGGCGCGCGCGGAGCTCGAAGCCGCGCGCCGGACCATCGCGGCGAAGTGGGGCCCGGTCCAAATCCTGGTGAATGGCGCTGGCGGCAACCATCCCGGCGGCACCGCCAAGGATGAAGTGCTCCAGGGACGCGGCGAGGAAGAACTGCGGCGCGGCGTGTTCGGCCTCGATATCGCCGCGGTGGAGAGCGTTTTCGCCCTCAACTTCACGGGCACGCTTTTGCCGTCCCTGGTCTTCGGCGAGGACATGGCGCGCGCGGGCTCGGGCTGCATCATCAACCTCTCCTCCATGGCTGCCGTCCGCCCGCTCACCAAGGTGGGCGCCTACTCCGCCGCCAAGGCGGCGGTGGACAACTTCACCCGCTGGCTGGCGGTGCACCTCGCGCCTCAAGGCATCCGCGTGAATGCCATCGCTCCCGGTTTCTTCGTCACCGAACAGAACCGCTTCCTGTTGTACCAGCAGGACGGAAAGACCCTGACCCCGCGCGGGGAGAAAATCCTGCGCCACACGCCCATGGGGCGCTTCGGCGATGCGGCGGACCTCCACGGGGCGGTGATCTACCTGGCCTCCGATGCCGCGCGCTTCCTCACGGGAGTCGTGCTGCCGGTGGACGGAGGCTTCTCCGCCTTTTCCGGAGTTTGATGAAAGGCGGCCTGCGGCTGCGGCGCCGTGGCGACGGGCAAATCATCTGCCCGGAAGTCTTTCTCGCCCAGGGGCTTTTCGAGCGCGCCTTCGGGCTGATCTGGGCCTCCCATATTCGCGGCGCTTCCGGCCTGTGGCTGCCGCGCTGCAACGCCGTGCACACCTGCTGGATGCGCGCGCCCATCGCGGTGGTTTTCCTTGATGAAGGTTTGCGCGTGGTGGAGGTGGCGCCGCGTCTGGTGCCCTGGCGCCTGCGCCGCTGCACGGCGGCGACCCAGGTGATCGAATCCTCCCCTGATTCACCGCTGGCGGGTTTATGCCCCGGGGACGAGCTGGTCCTGGAGAGCGTAAGCTGAACCATTTTATTCTTTTGGAGAAAAAAAATCAGTTCATCCGAAGAGTGCGTACCTCTGACGGTGCGCCCCCCTGTTTTTCTTGGTTCTCCGCGCCCTCAACTCGAACACCTCCACAGATTGCACAGAGGAACACCGATTAAGAAGGGCTGCTCTGATTGATGATTATCTGTATTAATCTGTGCAATCTGTGGAAAAATTCCCCCGGTAGCATTCGCCCGCGGCGTTGCTTTCAGATCTCCACCGCCCGGCCCGTGCGCGCGCTCGCGTGCAGCGCGTCGGTAAAGCGCATGTAGGCGCAGCCGTCGGCGAAGGTCGTGAAGCGCACCTGTTCCCGTCCGCGGATGGCGCCGACGAATTCTTCCTCTACGCGCCAGCCCGGCTTGTCCTGCCAGAGGTGTTTCAGCGAGGTGAGCCGGCCGCCACGCTTTCCGAAAAGCAGGTCCTGGCCGGGCAGCACGGCCAGGGTGCCCTCGCTGCCGTAGATCCAGCACGAAGTCTCCTTCCTGAGCCCGTGGGTGTTGGCGGCGAGCAGGCAGAAATCGGCGTTGTCGCGGACCAGGCGGCCCAGCGCCTGCACCGCGTCGGGGACGTCGTTCTGCTCGCGGCGGCCCGTCGCGGGGTCGGGGCTGGCGGCGACGGCGGTCTGCAAGGTGGCGAAGACCGTCCGCGCCGGCCCCACCCAGCGCATCATGGCCTCGTAGAAGATGCCCACCATCATGATGTTGTTGCCGCTGGTGCGGCGCGTCTGGCGCCAGCTCTGGGGCGCCGAGCCGTCGGGAAAGGCGCCATTTTGCAGAAAGATATGGACAGCCAGCAGTTGGCCGATGCCCGCCTCCACGCGCGCGCGCACGAGCCCGTCCATTGGCAGGGTGAACGGCGCGGGCACCACCTGGGTCACCAACTGAGGGCGGGCATGCGCGGCTTCGAGCATGCGTTGCGCTTCCCGCTCATCCATGGCCATGCGCGCCTCGCAGAGCACGTGCTTGTCATGCGCCAGGGCCTGGAGCGTGAACTCGCAGTGCTTGTCGGGCCAGGTGCCGATCACCACGGCGTCCAGGTCGCCATCCGCGAAGATATCTTCCGGTTTTTCGACGGCACGCGGAATTTTGAACTCCGCGCAGACGCGGCGCGCGGACTCCAGGCCGCGGTTGCACACCGCCACGACCTCCACGCCGGGGATTTTTTGCAGCAGCGGGATATGCTTGCCGCGGGTGTTGGCGCCGGCACCCAGAATGCCAACGCGAAGCGGGGCCTCTCGCACCCCCCTCAATTCTGCACGCGGATACCCAGCGTGCAGACGTTCTCGCCGGCCACGTAGTTGTACTCGAAAATGTCGAGCAGGCGGCGCAGGATGTAGACACCCAAGCCGTCCTTCTTGCCGGATTTAACGTGCTTGCGCACGTCCACATCGGGTCGGCGCGTGGGATCGTAGGGATACCCGCCGTCGCAGAGCGTCACCTTGAGCATGCTGCCCTGCACGGCCACTTTCACCTTGAAAAGGCTGGGATCGTTAGCCGAGGGGCCGCGCGCGTGTTCCACGATATTGGCCGCGGCCTCATCCATGCACAGCACCATCTTGCCGGCAACGCCCTCCGGAACGCGGTTCTGCGCTGAAAATTTCGCCACCTCCGCGCGCATGAGGGCGAGAACTGAAGTGCGGCGCGGAAAAATCCACGAACGCGCCTTGGATGGTTGTGCGGGAGGACTCTTTAACACGGCAGGCCTAAATATAACAGAATTTTTGTGCAAATCAAGACCCTGGCCGGAATTGTGGGGTGGAAATCCTTGGATGATGGTGAAGATGCTTAAAATCAAGTGGTTATGGAAAATTTGGCGGCATCCGCGGACGCTCCCTACGACGCATTGATCGTCGGAGCCGGCCCGGCGGGGTCCACGGCAGGGCGTTTGCTTGCCGCCGCGGGGCTCAAGGTCGCGCTGCTGGATAAGGCCCGATTTCCACGATCCAAGACCTGTGGCGGCGGGCTCATCCTGCGCTCGCTGGCGCGCCTGCCGCCCGCGGCGGCGGCCACGGTGGAACGCGCCTGCTTCGAGGCCGAAATGAACTTCCTCGCCAGCGGTCTCAGTTTTCACGTACGCCGCAAGCAGCCTGTCGTCGCCATGGCCATGCGCGACCGTTTCGACCACGCCTTGGTCCAGGCCGCCGTAGCGAGCGGAGCGCAGCTTTGCGAAGAGTGCCCTGTCGAGAGCGTCGTCCAAAACGCGGAGGGCGTGCAGTTGCGCACGCCACGGGGCGTCTTCTCAGGGCGTTTCGCCATCGCCGCCGACGGAGCGCTGGGGCGCATGGCCGCACTCGCGGGATTTCTGGACGGACGACTGCTCATTCCGGCTTTGGAGGCCGAGGTCCACGTCGCCGCGCCTATCCTCGCGAGCTTCGGCCAGCGCGCGCGCTTCGATTTCGAGCTGGTCCCCGATGGCTATGCCTGGGTTTTTCCCAAAGCTGATCACCTTTCGATTGGCGTCCTGGCCGCAGCGCCGGGTGAGGCGCGCCTGCAACAGCGCCTTGAGGAATATCTGCGGCGACTCGACATCGTTCCGCTCCGCATCGAAAAGCACGGCTACGTCATACCCGTGCGCCCGCGCCGCCCGCCTTATGCAAAAGGCCGCGTGTTGCTGGCGGGAGATGCCCTGGGCCTCGCCGATGCGCTCACCGCCGAAGGCATTTCCTCCGCGCTGCGCAGCGGCGAGGTCGCCGCCCATGCCATCCTCGACGGGGGAGGGGCCGCACGCCGGGTCGCCCGCCTTTACCAGCGCGGACTGCGCCGCGAGCTGCTGCGCGAGCTCGCCTGGAGCCGGCGCCTGGCCCACATCCTCTATTTCAAGCCGCGGCTGCGCGCTTTCCTCTTCCGCCGCTGCGGCCAGCAGCTCTGCGAGGTCCTCACCGATTGCCTGCTGGGGGAAGAGCGCTTGCCCCAAGCCCTGCTGAACCCGCGCCGCTGGATCAAACTGCTGGCGAGCCTGACCGCGCGGGTTCCGGGAGGCTCGTAGGGTTTCGGAAATCTGTTTGGACCCGGGGCCGCAGAGCTTTCCCGCGCGCCAAGAGCCGCTGCATCATACTCCTCATTTACCTTATTCCGGAAGTGCCGCGTCAAGGCGTTGCGCATCGTGAGCCGTCGCGGCGGTTTTCATGCGTCCAGGTTGAAGCGGGGGCAGGAGCGTTAAGCTCGCGGCTCTCGCGGAGGAGAGCCATGGAGACCCTGCTGTGGAGCCGGCGCGGCACGCCGGAGGCATTGATTTCGGCCCTTGCGATACTGGGGCAAACCCGGCCGCTCGCGGAGTCGGGCCACGGGAAAAAGGGCGTGATCCTGGAGTTCGCTTCCGGGGCGGATGACGGATCCTACAGCGCGGAGCGGCGCTCGGGAACGGTGCGCATCCGTTACTCGGGTATCGCCCAGGCGTTGCGCGCGATCAGCGCCGTAGGGGCGGGCCTGGTCCCTGAAGGAAAAGTTTATGGCGAGTCCACGCCCTTCACCGCGTTGGGGGTGATGCTTGACGTTTCGCGCAACGCCGTGATGCGCCCGGATCGCGTCAAGCTGTGGCTGGAAAGGCTGGCCTTGCTCGGCTACAACACGGCCATGCTCTATACCGAGGATACCTATGCTCTGCCCGGCGAACCCTATTTCGGATACCTGCGCGGGGCCTACAGCGCGGAGGAAATCCGGGAAATGGACGACCATGCCCATGGGCTGGGCATCGAACTCATCGCCTGCATCCAGACCCTCGGGCACCTCGAACAGGTCCTCAAGTGGCCTACCTATTCTGAAGTGAAGGATACCGGCGCCGTCCTGCTCGCGGATGAGCCGGGAACCTACGCGCTCATCGAAAAGATGATCGCCCATTGGGCGGCGGCCTGTCGTTCGCGGCGCATCCACATCGGCATGGACGAGGCTCACGATCTGGGCCGTGGGCGTTTCCTCGATCGCCACGGCTACGAGCGCGGCTTCGACATCTTCAACCGCCACCTCGCGCGCGTGGTGGAGATCGCGCGCCGCCATGGCCTGGATCCCATGATCTGGTCGGATATGTATTTCCGCATGGGCAGCGTCACGGGAGAGTATTACGACAAGGCGAGCCGCATACCGCCCGAGGTCGCGAAGCAGATCCCGCGCGCCGTGCAGCTCGTTTACTGGGATTACTACCACGAGGACGAGGCCTTCTACCTCGAATGGATCGCGCGCCATCGCGCCCTGGGCAGCGAGCCGCTGATGGCTTCCGGGATTTGGACCTGGTCCAAGCTGTGGTATGACCAACGCATCACCGAGGCCACGGCGGGAGCTTGCATCCAGGCCTGCCGCAAAGCCGGGCTCAAGGAGCTGCTGTTCACCCTTTGGGGCGACGACGGCGCTTACTGCGAATTCGAGTCGGCCTGGCCGGGCCTGGCCTATGGCGCCGATCTGGCTTATGGGGGTAGCGATGGGCCGACGCTGGCGCGTCGCTACGCCGCCGTGTGCGGCGGCGACTACGCCGCCGATACCGCTGCTTGTGGGCTGCACGCCGCGCAGGCCATGGAGCCCGCTCAGGCGCTCTGGGACGACCCGTTGCTCGCCATCTACCTGTTGCATGAGCGCCGGCAACGCCCGGGGTCGCTGGAGGCGCTGGAGGCGCGCTGCTCCGAAGTGACGCGGCGCCTCGCGGAATTCAAGGACGCGCCCGCCTGCGCCGACCGCGCTCACGGCGCGCTCCTGGCCCAGTCGCTGGGACGCAAGGTCGCCTTGCTGCGCCGCTGCGCGGACGCCTACGAGCGCCGCGATCTCAAGGAGCTCAGCGCCGTGCGCGCCGGCATCCCCGCGGTGCTGGTTGATCTGGGAGCCCTCCAGCTCTCCTTCCGCAAAGTGTGGCTGGCGAGCAATAAAGTCTTCGGATTCGAAGTGATCCAAGGCCGCCTGGGCTGGCTGACGGCGCGCTATCAGGAACTGGATCGCCGCTTGGACGAATTTATTTCCGGAAAAATAGCCGCGATTGACGAGTTCGAAGCCCAGCTCGCGCATCCCTTGGACGCCCCCGTCAACGCGCATGCCTGCAAATTCGTCGCCACGGCTTCAAGTATCCGCTAGTGGCCGGGCGTTAAAATCAAGTTGACGACGAAGCTCTTGCTTTTGGCTCTAGCCGTCCTGTTGGCGGCGGCGCTGTGGTATGCGCTGCGCCAGCGCGGAGCCGGAAAGCCCGTCGCCTGGATCGCGCTGGATTACGCTCCGGCCCCGCCCGGCAATCCGCTCAAGGGTTTCCTCCCTTTTTTCGGAAATTACGCGGATTTCCCGCACAGCATGGAGTATTTCAATCTGCCGCTCGCCGAGGTTTCCAAGGGGCAAAACAATTTTGATTTCTCATCGTTGGAGCGCCGGATCGGGGAGATCGCCAGTCGCGGCCATCAGAGCGTGTTCCGGCCGGTGCTGGATACTCCGGGCGAGGCCACGGGCGTGCCGGCGTGGCTGATCGAGGGCGGCTTGAAATTCACGGACTACAGCGAGCACGGCGGTGGCCGCTCGCCGGATTACGGGAACCCCCGGCTTATCGCTGCTCTTGAAGGATTCATCCGCGAGCTGGGCGCGCGCTACGATGGCGACCCGCGCGTCGGATGCCTGGAAGCCGGCCTTATCGGCTTCTGGGGGGAATGGCACACCTGGCCCCACGACAAGCTCATGCCGTCGCTGCCGGTGCGCAACCGAATTTCGCAGGCCTACCATCAGGCCTTGCGCCGCACGCCGGTCCTGTTGCGCACGCCCCAAGGGGATAGCCCGGGGCTCAACTTCGGCTACCACGACGATATGTTTTCGCTCAACACCTTGCCGACGCAACCGTGGCATTTCCTGGCCGCTCTCGGCAACGCCGGCCTGGGCGAGGTCTGGACCCGGCGGCCCATCGGCGGGGAGGTGGCGCCGTCGCTGCAAGCGCGGCGCTTCGAGCCGTCCGGCCCCGGCGGCGAGGCCGAGGACTTCCTCGCGGCGGTGCGCCAAAGCCACGCGACCTGGCTGATCTGTCACGGACTCTTCGCGAAGCCGCCCCAGGGACCCGCCCGGGCGCTGGCCCTGGAGGCCGAGTGCGCGCTCGGCTACGAGCTTCACGTCGCGGCCTGGCGTGCGGAGTGGAAGAGCGCCGAACAAGTCGAGGTGTGCTTCAGGGTCGAGAACCGCGGCGTCGCGCCTTTTTATCTGCCCTGGAAGGCGGAACTGGCGCTGGCAGGTCGGGACCGCGCGTTGAGGACAAGCGTTCAGGCGGGTTTCACTCTGGACGGCATTCTCCCGGGAGCCGCGCGCGAATTCGCGACAACTCTTGAGGTCCGCGAGGCGCCGTCCGCCCCGCAGAGCCTGCTGCTGCGCGTTCCCAACCCCATGCCCTCCGGGCCGCCGCTGCGTTTCGCCAATGCCGCTCAAGATCGCGATGTTCCAGGCTGGCTCACGCTCGGGGAACTACCGGTGTCGCCGGGCTTTTGAAATCGGGCAGGAGCCAGGCAGGATTCATGAAATCCCCCAAGCCCAACCAGCACTCGGAGCCGACCGAGCGCCGTCATATCCTGGTTTCCGGCCATGTCCAGGGCGTGGGTTATCGTTATTTCTGCTGCAACGCCGCGGCCAAGCTCAAGCTCACGGGCTGGGTGCGCAACCTGCCGGACAGCGGCGTCGAGCTCGAAGCTCAGGGTCGTGTTCGCGATCTCGACACCCTCGTGACGAAGTTGCGCGCGGGCCCGGCCTTAGCGCGCGTGAGCGAGGTGTCAGAAACCCTGATCCATGCCGTGCAGGGCGAGACGGGCTTTGACGTGCGTTACTGATCTGGCCTCTGGCGGCGGCGAGCTTGCCGGCCGCCACTTCCTGGTGCGCGCGTTCTACTTGCGGGCTATCGCCTTCATCTACTTCATGGCCTTCCTCTCGCTCGCGAACCAGCTTCCGGGCCTCTTCGGGGAGCATGGTCTGCTTCCGGCCCGCGAATTCCTGGCCCAGGTTCGCGCGAGTCTCGGCTCCACCCAGGCGGGCTTCGCGGAACTGCCATCGCTGTTCTGGCTGCATGTCTCGGATGGAGCGATGGGCTTCCTCTGTGAGGTCGGATTGGCCCTCGCGCTTCTGGGACTGCTCGGTTGCGGGCACGGTTCGCTGTACCTTGCGCTGTGGGCGCTCTACATGTCCTTCGTCCATATCGGGCAGCTCTTCTACCAGTACGGATGGGAATCGCTGCTGCTCGAAGCGGGACTACTCGCGGCCTTTCTCGCTCCCTGGCGCGGAGCGCGCGCTCTCTCGCCGTCTTCGCCCCCTTCCTGGATCGTCATCCTGCTGTTGCGCTGGCTGATGTTCCGCATGATGCTGGGCTCGGGCCTCATCAAGCTGCGGGGCGAGCCGTGCTGGCGCGATTGGACTTGTCTCATGTTCCACTTCGAGACCCAGCCCCAGCCCAATCCGCTGAGCTGGTACTTCCACCACCTGCCGGCCTGGGTGCTGAAGGGCGGGGTGCTGTTCAACCACGTGGCCGAGCTGGCGGCGCCCTGGTTCATCTTCGCGCCGCGCCGGCTCAGGCATGGCGCGGGCGCCATCTTCGCGATTTTCCAGGTCCTGCTCATCCTGAGCGGCAACCTCTCCTGGCTCAACTGGCTCACCCTCGCCCTGTGCATCCCCTGCTTCGATGACGCCGCGCTGCGCTTCCTGGCGCCGCGCGCGCTGCGCCAGCGGCTGGGTGAGCTGGCCCGAGCGGCGACGAGCCCATCGCGTTGGCGGCACGCCGTTCCCCTGGTGTTGGCCGCGCTCGTGGCTTGGCGCAGCGTGGAGCCCGTGCGCAACCTCTTTTCCCAGGAACAAGTGATGAACGGTTCCTACGATGCGCTGCACTTCGTGAATACCTACGGAGCTTTCGGCAGCGTGGGCAGGGAGCGCCTGGAGATCGTCCTGCTCGGCAGTGACGCGCCAGCGCCGGATCAGGAGGACGGCTGGCGCGAATTCGGTTTCAAGGCCAAGCCCGGGGACCCCCGCCGCCGCCCGCCCTTCATCGCGCCCTACCAGAACCGGCTCGACTGGCAGTTGTGGATCGCAGTCCAGTTCCACGGACGGAACCCTCCCTATCCCTTGCAGGCGTGGATGGTGCGGCTCATCTACAAGCTGCTGCGCGGGGAGCGGGAGGTGCGCGCTCTCCTCGGCGACTCGCCCTTCGGAGACAAGCCGCCGCGCTTCATGCGCGCGGACCTCTATCAATACCGCTTCACCCGGCCTGGCGAAGACCCCGGATCCTGGTGGAAGCGCGAGTTCGTGGCGAATTACCTGCCGCCTTTATCCCTCGAATCTCCCGGCCTGCGGCGCTTCCTCGAACCCCTGGGGTGGTGGGAGGGGCCGCCCTGATACTTTTTTCCTGACTTAGCGTGGTCCGACCCCGAATTCGCCTAAAATCAATGACCCTCGGGAGCATGGATGCCCAGAATTCGACAGATCCCGCGGACGGTACCATGCTTGATTGCGACGTGTCGGGGAACCGGCGACCTGGCGCCGGTCGTGAGGTTGATCCAGATGTCGTGCCGGCCCCCATGATGATGGAGAAAACAATCGTGAGATCGCAAATGCCGTTCCAGGTCCCGTCTTCTCAAGACGATCCCTTATGATGCGTGGGCAGTCGCCAGTTGTCGAAGGAACTTGCCCCGGGAATAGGCCAATGCTTTGAGCGCGTCCCGTGCGTTAGCAAAGGCCTCGGGAACACTTTCGGCTTCCGTAATCAACTCTGGGTCGAGGGGAGCGGTCACGACAAACCCGCCCTCAGCCGCCGGTTCGAGAGTTAGGACCAGCTTGCCATCACTCACAGTGTAGCGCTGTTTTGTTCTCATGGGAAGCTCTCCATTTGCTGTATTTTAGGCTCGGAGATTTCGGGGCAAGTTTTAAGCCAAGGGCAGGCTCCCCCCTGTGACAATGGAAATGAGACGCAAGTCCACTTAATTTTGGGGGCGGGTAAAGAGTGGATCTCATGACACAGCACTATGGCAAAACAGAAACCGTAAAAGACCGTAAAAGGGACAGGAGCCGTAACTTGCGCAGCCTTGTTCCGGGTCACACGGCGCTAAAATCACGGTTGTTCCGTGAGTTCAATTTCCTTTCGGCCGCGACGCGTGGAGGAATTGCTTTATGAGGGGTATGGCGTGGCGTATCCGCTGGGGTAAAACACTATTTCGCGGTATGGGAATGTTCTTGCTAGACGAATCCCAATAGGAAATGTCGGAGAAAAATTCGCCGGAAAGAAGTTGCTGCGGAAGCCGACTTCGGTCGAGGGTTCTGCTTGTTGTGGCTTGCCTTGTGGTGGCTATCGTATTGGTGGGGTTGCTCATGCCGGCAAAGGCTACATCAGGGCCAGACAAGCGCACCTCCAGCAATAACAACATCAAGCAAATAACAGAAGGGGCGTTGATTGCCACCTCTCATGACCCGCATATCGAATTCACCGAACCATGGACCGTAAGACTAGGCATCCGCACCGTCGGAGCGGACTCCCAGGCCGCCTTTATCCTGGATGGCCGGGCCGTGGATGCCGGGGGCGTGGAAAAGCACTCTAATCTCTTTGCTTATTATAAAGGCCAACACCCCTTCGGCGGCTGTTACGTCTTCCACGGTGCCGACAAGGATGGTCTCCCCAAGAAAAAATTCTCTGCGGTAGATAGACTGGTCCTAGAAATCTACGACTGGCGCAGCGGCAAAGGCGACGGCCAGATCGCCGTTGGTTTTGCCGATGCGCATGTCGCCCTGTTCCCCGTCCCGGATCACCAGCTCAGCAACGAGGAAATCGTGAAAGTCCTCTCCGTGAAGGGCGAGAAATCCCTTTTCGGGAATTAAAAACTAAGGACTTTTCCGACTCAGACCCCGGCTTCGGCCACAAGGTCCGGCAAGCGTCCGATGGCGTAGGGGGGCACCGTGAGCAGACGATAGCGGGCATCCTTTCCATCCGGAGTGCGGGTCGCGATATCCTCGATGGCCAATGGCCGGGCGGCGACGCGCACAGCCAGGGGACGGTGCTTTGCGGCCATGAATTGATGGAGGGATTTCAGGCTGCCACTGGAGCCAGCCTTGCACTCCACCGGCAACACCTGCCCGCAAAGCGCGATGAGGTAATCCACTTCGGCATTGGCGGTGCGGCCTTCGCGCACCCAGTAATGCAGGCGGGGGGGGAGGTCGGCGGAAACTATGGCGCGCAATTCTTGGCCCGCCAGGGCTTCAGCCAGGGGGCCCTCGTTGACCAGCGAAAAGTCCTGGGGCTGGGAACGCGCGGCTGCCAGATCGCTGCCCGCCGCTATCAGGCCGACATCGTTGAGCAGGATTTTAAAGGTGCGGTCGTCGGCTTCGGCCTCCAGGGGCAGGCCGTTGCCAGCACTGGCATGCACGCAGTGGATGATGCCGCCCAGCGCCAGCAGATCAATGGCGGCGCGGACCGACGCGGCCTTGGCCTCCTCGGCGATACGGCTTAGCACCGCCTTGGTGCCGATGAGGCGCGGCACGGCGTCCAGCACGCGACCCAGCAAGGGGAGCTCGCTGCGCCGGGCGTATTTGGACAGGTCGTCGCGGTAGCTGGTCAAGAGCGCGCGTTGCACCCGCAGCGCCTCCACGAGAGACCGGCTGTCACGCCAGGTATTGACGACCGCCGGCATGCCACCCACCAGGGCGTGACAACGCAGCGCCTCCATCAGCAGATCGTGAACTGGCGCTAAGGGCGGTGTGGCAATGGAAAAGGCGGCGAGCGCCGCTGCCAGTTCTGGCCGGGTCGCGGCAACGGCTTCGGCGAAAGACAGGGGTCCCATGTGCAGGTATTCGACACGTCCCACCGGCATGGGCAATCTGGCGTTGCACAGTGCTGGATCCAGCGATGAGCCGGTGACGATGACATGGAGCTCCGCGAATTGCTCCGCAAAATAACGCAGGCGCTCCAGGACTCGGGGATGATCCTGAACCTCATCCAGGATGAGCAGGGTCTCGCCCGCCACGATGCGCACCCCGGTGAATGCCTCCAACGCGGTGACGATGTCCGATACTTTTTGCGCCTCGAAACAGCCCGCAGCCCGTGGGTCTTCCTGGAGATCGACATAGGCGGTGCGCGCAAAGCATTGATTGCCGAACTCCTTGAGGGCCCAGGTTTTTCCGACTTGTCGCGCTCCACGCAGAATCAACGGCAGGTGTGGCGTTCTGCCTTTCCAGGCCAATAGATATTTATGAATACAGCGATACATTATATAATATGATAAAAGACCATGGATTTTTGTCAATACGTTGCCGCCTTGGCCAATCCAAGACCTTGGCGGCCGTTGGGGCAGCAAAAACCCCGCGCCGCAAGGGCCGGCAAACGTTACTGAGGGCTATTCGATGAGCGCGGCGACTTCCGCGGCGCCCCGCCCATCCCCGCCGAGGTCATCCGCGACATCTTCATGCACAAGGTCTTCAAGCTCATGCTCCAGGAGGGCGTCATCACCGAGGATTGAGAGGGGCCGCCCTGACGATTTTTCTGTCGGTAGCGGCTGCGCCGGGATTCACCCGAGGTCCAGCAACCCGCTGCTGTCACCGAGTTCGTCGGCTTCCAGGCCCAGCAGGTCGAACAGGCGCAGGAACAGGTTGTTGAGCGGGGTCGTGGGGGGGTAGCGCAGGTGCCGGCCGCCCCGGAGCCTTTTTCCGCCGCCCGCCAGCAGGATGGGCAGCTCGTCGTGGTTGTGGCGGTTGCCGTCGCTGATGCCGCCGCCGTAGAGGATGAGGCAGTTGTCCAGCAGGGTGCCGTCGCCTTCGCGCGCGGTGCGCAGCTTATCGAGGAAGTAGGCGAACTGCTCGCTGTAGAAGCGATCTATTTTCTGGACCGCGGCCACCAGAGACGGATCGCTCTTGTGGTGGGAGACGTGGTGGTGTCCTTCGGGTACGCCGATGAAAGGGAAGGCGCGGTCGCTGCCCTCGCGGGCCAGCATGAAGGTAGCGATGCGCGTCTGGTCGGTGCGGAAGGCCAGCGCCAGCATGTCGTACATGAGCCGCACGTGCTCGGTGTAGTCCTTGGGCACCCTGTGGGGCGCCGCGTATCCGGGGGGCGGGAGGTTATTCTGGGAGGACTCCTGGGCCTGGAGCCGTCGCTCGACGCTGCGCAGGGCCTCTAAGTACTCATCGAGCTTGCGGCGGTCGTTGCCATCGAGCCCGTGCGCCAGACGTTTGGATTCCGCGCCGGCAAAATCCAGCACGCTGCGGCGCTGGCGCAGGCGGCGCGCCTGCTGATCGCGGTCCACGGCCTGCCCGCCGCGGCCGAACAGACGCTCGAAGACGGCGCGCGGGTTCACTTCCTTGCCCATGGGCGTGGTGGGCGACTTCCAGGAGATATTATCGGTGTAGGCGCAACTGTAGCCGCTGTCGCAGTTACCGGAATTGCCGCTGGGGTCGCAGCCGAGTTCCAGGGAGGGCAGGGAAGTGAGGTGACCTATTTTCCGGGCTGCCCACTGATCGGCCGAGATACCCACCTGGAGTTCCGCGCCGGCGGTCTTGGTGGGATGCTCGCCGGTGAGGAACGCCGCCGCGGAACGCGCGTGATCCCCCGCGCCGTCGCCGTTGGCGGCAGCCTGCATCTGGGCCAGCCCGCTCAGCACCAGCAACTGGTCCTGGAAGGGTTTCAGGGGCTTCAGGGTTTCGTTCAGCGCGAATTCCCCGCCCTCAACGGCGGGCGTCCAGTGCTGCATCCAGGCGCCGTTGGGGAAGAAGATAAAGGCCAAGCGCAGCGGTGGCTCTGTTGTGGCCGGCGCCGCGCGCAAGCCGCGCGGCAGCAGCGATTCGAGCCAGGGCAGGGCTAGCGCCACGCCAGCGGCGCGCAGGAAAGTTCTGCGGGAGCGCGGAGTCATCCTTCTTTGATGGATGGACGACCCCCGGCGCGGCGCTTCAGGAAAGCGTCGGTCTGGACGATGGCTTCGATGATGTCCCGCAGGCGGTAGCTGGAGGCCGCGGTGGCGCGGCAGATATCGTTCACCATGCAGAGGTCGGAGGCCTCCAGACCACGGCCCAGCGCGTAGGTCATGAGCTTGCTGACCAGGCAGCGCGCGACATCTTCGCGGCGTTCAAGGATGTATTGCTGGAGGCCGCGCGCGCCGGGAATCCGCGTGCCGTTGGCCAGTAAGCCCGTGACGTCCAGGGGCTGCCCGCCTTCAGCATCGCGCCAGCGGCCTACGGCGTCGAAGTTTTCCAGAGTAAAGCCGAGCGGGTCCATGCGCGCATGGCAGGCGTAGCAGTCGGGATTTTTGCGGTGCGCCTCCATCTCTTGGCGCAAGGTGAGAGCGCGTTGCGCGCCCGGGTTTTCAGGCAGCACTCCGGCGTCGGGTGGCGGGGGCGGCGGCGGAGCGCCCAGGAGGGTCTCCAAGATGAATTTGCCGCGTTTGACCGGAGACGTGCGCGTCGAGTTCGAGGTGATCACCAGCAGGCCGGCCTGTGTCAGCAGGCCGCCGCGCCGGGGATCGGGGATTTCCACGCGCCGGAATTCAGGGCCGGGCCGCAGGTCGTAGCCGTAGTGCGCGGCGAGCCGGTCGTTCAGGAATGTAGTTCGGGAATCCAGTAGGTCCAGGATGCTGCGATTGTTGTCCAAGATATGCTTGAAGCACAGCTCGGTCTCGCGGCGCATGGCCATGAGGAGTTCGCGGTCCACGCCGGGAAAGCGGGCGCTGTCCGGAGTGAACGCGTTGAGCTTGTTGAGCTCCAGCCACTGTCCCGCAAAGGCCGACAGGAAGGCCTCACTCTGGGCCGCGCCGATCATGCGGCGCACCTGCTTCAGCAGCACGGGGGTCGCGAGCAGACTGCCATCCTCCGCCAACCGGGAAAGTTCCTCATCCGGTTGGCTGCTCCACAGGAAATAGGAAAGCCGGACGGCCACCTCATGGGGACCGAGGGAGTGGACGGTCCCGGGCTGGACTCCGGGGGAATCGCGCTCGACCATGAACAGGAAGTGCGGTGAAACCAGGACGGCCAGCAAGCTGGCGCGCACCGCGCGCTCGTGGTCATCCCCCGCCGCGCGCGCGGCGTCGTAAAGGGCGAGCAAGGCCGCGATTTCCTCCGGTGTCACGGGCCTGCGATAAGCGCGGCGGGCGAAGCGCGCGATGATTTCGCGCGCGCACTCCCGCGGAGCGCCGTCTTTTCCTGGAACGCGAAAAAACACCCGGTCATGGGCCGCGGACGGCTTCGCCGCGGGCGCGTTCACGGGCCCCTCGATGTCCAGGCTGTCCACCACGAGGTTGCGATCACGCTGGAGGGGGTCAGCGGCATCTTTATCGTAGAAGTCGTTCAGGAATTCCACGCCGATGCGCGTTTTTCCGGCGGGAAAATCGAGGATGTCCTCGAAGGTCTGGCGTTCATCGCTCGGGGCCGTGACCTCGTGCTCGGCAGCGCGTTGCTGGCCAATCAGGATGGCCCAGCGGGCCTTTTCGGGGCCCGCCTGATCGGCGGCCACCGTCACGCGCAGACGATAACGGCCGGATCGCGGCAAGGTCACGGCGGCTTCCAGCACGCCCTGAGTGTAGAGCATGAAGCCGAAGCCGCCTTCGACGCCGCCCTTCCCGGCGGAGACTTCCAGTGCCGAGCCGGCAAAGCTCTCATTCAAGGGCTCGCATTCCAGGCCGAAGAGCGTTTGATCCAGGGCATCTTCCGCCGCCTGGAAATACTTTTCCGCCAGCAGATCGGAGATTGAGAGCACATCGGCAATGTCATCAAAACCATAGCCGGTATCGTCCGTGGGCAGGGAGGCGGGGGGATCCCAGTCCTCCAGGCCCAGGAGGTCGCGCAGGGTGTTGGCGTATTCGCGCCGGTTGAGGCGGCGCAGGGTGCGGCGCCCGGGATCGTGGTTTCCGGAGCAGGTGAAGTTTGCCAGCATTTTTCGGATGCGTCCCAGGATTTGGTGCCGCGTCTCAGCGGAAGGCTGGGGCTCTTTTTCGGGCGGCATCAGGCCCTGGGACAGCACGTTCTGGAGCTGGAAAAGCGCGCGCAGGTCTCTTCCTAGCGCCGCATCGCTCCTGAAAACGTCGAGCCGTAGGTCGCCTTTGTGTTTCTTGGCGCCGTGGCATTCCAGGCAGTGCTTCGCGAAGAAGCGGGTGACCTCATCGCCGGAAGTAAGCTCCGACCCTTCGGTCGCGCTTTCGGGCTGGACCTGATGGGAACCAACCGCAAGCGCGGGGGAGGGTGCCGCGCTTTGGGCCGGCTCCAGCGGAGAGGGTATCCCCCTGGTGCGCCATTCATAATCCCGCGCCGCCCCCCAGCCAATGACGGCCAGATTAAGGGCCGCGAGCCCCACGGACAGAGGGTATAGGATCCTCATGCCCGATATTCAACAGGATGCCGAAAAAATGGAAGGGAGGGGCACAAGGGCCCCTCACCTTCCTGCATCAATTTGCCCCCGCTAAACGGGGGGCGCCTCAGCGGTCCCTGTAGCCGCCGCCGCTGCGGCCACCGCCGCCGCCGCCGCTACGGCCACCGCCGTACCCACCACCACCACCGCCGCCACTGCGCTGCTCCTTCGGGCGAGCCTCGTTGACTTTCATCGGGCGCCCATTCAGGGAGTGCCCGTTGAGCTTATCAATGGCCGACTGTCCATCCTGCTGATTGGCCATCTGCACGAAGGCGAACCCTTTCGGACGGTTGGTGTCGCGGTCGATGATGATATTGACGGTTTGCACCTCTCCGACCTCGCCGAACAGCCTGCGCAGTTCGTCTTCGGTTACGGAATACGGGAGGTTACCAACGTAGAGATTCATGAGATTCCTTTAAAGAAACAGAGATTGAGAGAAAACAGACCACGGGAGAGAAAAAAAGCGCTGGACGCTGTGCGATGATCCGGGGCGCGACGAGGCCGCGCGACCACGAGAGGCGGCTTGAAAAGGCTGCGCCCCTGACGAAAGAGTGACAAAGGAGGAACCGGCCACGAATCCGTGAACGAAAGCGGTTGATAACCAGCGGGAAAAGCCATTGCCGAAATTCGAGCCCTACGGGATCTAGTTGGATGCGGTCGGATTTGCCTGTAGGGGTGAATTCGGGGTGGAAGCCATGGCATCAACCTTCATTGAGAACACCAGAAAAACCGGAATCAACTCGACGGAACGCCATGGAAATATGGTCCCCATTCTTGCGGGGCCCAGAGAACATCAATACCTATTTTTGAGTATTTTTTATTGGGACAGCAGAGCCTGTTGCGCGCATGCCGTTTTCGTGCCGCCAACCCTAGCGGTCGTGGTTCCGGCGCCCCCGATGACCACATATTTTCGCCGTTTTTTCGATGCATGCAACAAACTCGAATAAGGTACAACCAACTTGAACCGGGAAGTTCTTTTGAGGCGACATTCTGGCCTTTGGCGCCGGCGTTCTGGGCGGGGGGCCTTCGGTGGGGTTGGGTGCGTCGGCGTTGCCGTGCTGGGCCAGCGCGCAGAATCGGCGGTCATGGCTGAGGTCCGCGTGCCCGCTCCCGCCAAGCTCATCTGCGGGCTGCTGCTGGCCCGTGGGGTCGAGGCGGCAGGCGTCGAGGCCGAGCTTGAGGTGGCCTTCGGTCCCATCGAGGAACGTTCGGAGTGCTTTGATTTCGACCGTTTTACGAGCTATTACGAAGAAGAAATGGGACCGGGGCTCTCCCGCAAGTTCGTTTCCTTTTGCGGGTTGAAAAACCAGGAGTCGTTGGCTGAATTCAAGCGACGCGCTTATGCTGTCGAAGAACTATTCAGGCACAAGGACAGAGAGCCAATCCGGCCCGTCAATCTCGACCCTGGGCTAGTTTTCCCGGGCAAGTTGATTCTGGCTTCGGCCAAAGATGGCCCGCAGCGCGTGCCCCTCGGCAGTGGTTTCTTTGGAGAGGTGACCCTGTTCTTCAAGAAAGACGGCATTTCAGCGTTGCCTTGGACCTATCCGGATTATGCGTCGGGTGTTTACAACGGCTTTTTGCTCAAGGTGCGCCGGCGCTGCATCGAAGAGACGCAGGCGTGGAAGGCCGGTGAGGCAGATGCGCCAGGCACTCGCGAGTCCTGAGCACATGAACCCAGGGTCACAGGAAAGTGAAGCCGAGCGCTATCTCTTGGGGCTCTTCGACTTCGAAAAAGAGCGCGACGCGCGTGCCCTGGCCAAGCCTTATACGCTGGAGCGGGTGGAGTGCGCCCTCGATGTTCTGGGCCGGCCGGAGCGCAGATTTCGCGTCGCGCATATCGCTGGTACCAAGGGCAAGGGTTCCACGGCGGAACACCTCTACCGCCTCGTCGCCCAACTGGCAGGCGGGCCGGTGGGACTTTTCACCTCGCCGCATCTCGTTTCCCTGCGCGAGCGCATCCGTCTGGGTGAGGAGCTGATACCGCCCGGCGACCTGCTGGAATTTTCGCGCAGGGTCCTCGAACTCAACCGCGAGCGCTTCGCGGGCGGGCTCACCTTTTTTGAAACCGTGCTCATCGTGGCGCTGCTGCACTTCAAGGCACGCGGGGCGCAGTTGGTCATCCTTGAGACGGGGCTCGGTGGCCGATTGGATGCCACCAACGCCGTAGAGAAAAACCTCGCCGTGCTCACGCGCATCGGGCTCGACCACCAGGAACTTCTGGGAAACACCCTGGAACTCATCGCCGGGGAGAAAGCCGGCATCCTGAAACGCGGAGTGCCGGCGCTGGCGCTCAAGCAACTGGGCGCGGTGAACGAAGTTTTCCTGCGCCGCGCGCGCGAAGTGGGCTGCGCGCTCGATTTCGTGGAGCCACCGCCAGCTCCCCAAGAAGTGGCTCCGAGTGCCTGGGAGAACGCGCATTTGGCTCTCGCGGCTGCCGCCCGGCTTTTTCCCGACCGCATTGGCGCTTGGCCTGGCGCCGCCGCAGTCGCCGCGCGCACCGTGCGCGGCCGGATGGACGCGCGCCGTTGGCGCGGGCAGGATTTCTATCTCGACGCCGCGCACAACGGTCTCTCCATGGAAATGCTCGCGGGCGAGCTCAGGAAATATCCGGGGCATTACCTTTTATGTTTCGCCATGGCCGCGGGCCGCGATCCGAGGGACTTGCTCGCGCCACTGCTGCCGGTGGTCGGGGAGGCGGTTTTCGCGGAACTGCCTGGCGGGCGTCCCGGGGTATCCCCGCATCTTATTCTGAAAGTCGCCAAGGGTTTGAAGCCCGACATCCGCGCCCGCGTTCTCGACGAGAGCCTGGAGAGTTGGATGGAGAAGCCCGTCTCCGGCGCGGTGAAGCTGATCACCGGATCCTTCTACATCGTGGGCGCGGCTCTGAGCCTTATCGAGGCGCGGCCTCAGAGCTCGGGATAAAGGCTTGATTCTCGCTACTGATACCATATAATGGTATTGTGGCGTTGAGCTTGAAGCATCGCAAGACCAGAGACAAGATTTTTGACAAACCCACCACCGGAACACTCGAATGGAGGAAAATTGAGAGTCTGTTATTGGCCCTGGGCTGTGAGGTTCAAAGAGGCCCGGGATCGCACATTGTTTTCAAGCACATGAAGAGCGGACGTAAGGCGCATTTCCACAGCCCACACCCGCGTCCACAAACAAGCAAGGGAGCCGTCGAGAGCGCCAGAGATTTCATACAAATGATTGAGGCAAATATGGATTGAACGCGCAACCGCTGTGATGCGCATTTTTTTGCACTATATTATTGATACTACCATGATGACCTATAAGGGATATACGGCCAACATTCGCCTCGATAACGAGGACCGGATGCTTTATGGTCGCATCGCGGGTATTCGTGACGTGATCCACTTTGAGGGAAAATCCATCGATGAGATGGAGAAGTTCTTCAAGGAGTCCGTTGATGCCTATCTGGAAGCCTGTAAGAAGTTCGGAGACGCCCCTGAAAAGCCCTACAGCGGCAAGCTCCACCTGCGGATGCCCAGCGACATGCACGCCAAGCTCGCCGCCAAAGCCGACAGCGAGGGCCTCAGCCTCAACGAGAAGATCGTCGAGACCTTGAGGCAAGCACTGGCTTAATGGACGGGCGGGGGGTTGGAAGGATAAAACAGCGGCGTGGTCCCGCCGTCGGGAAAATAGTTCAGGTCGGGCAGAGGCTCAGCGGTGGTGGGCCGCAGCAGGCGCACGCGCAGTCGCCAGGGGCCTTCGGCATGGTCCACCTTGAAGTTGAAGCGATTGCGGCCCGGCCGCAGCCGCACCTGGGCGAATTCGTGATCTTGCGCTGAGAGCGGACGCGCCGCGTGCGTGCGGAACACGAGTTCTCCATTGAGCCAGCCTTGGATGCCGCCATCCGACATCACGCCCAACAGAATATTGCGCGCCGAGAAACTCTCGACTTCGAACTGCGCGTAGGCCACCGCGTAGTCCACCGGCCCTCCGGGAACGGCTTTTTTGAGATCGAGCTGGCCGTCGTTATCGGTTTGGGCCTCGCGCCAAGCCGTGGGCTCCGCGTCGGGATCGAGCGCGGGGTAGCGTGCGCCATTAGCGGCGGCGAAGACGGCTTCGCCGCCGAGATGAGCGAGCAGGTCCTTGTTGAAGCTATGGCACATCGGGCCGTGGTGGAAGTCGTGCTCGGAAGCGGCGAGGGAAAAGCTGCTGGAGACGAGGTAGCTGCCCACGGCGCCTCCCAGGAGATGAAGCGGGGGCCGGGGTTGGAGGAGCACCTCAAGGGTGCGCGCGCGCCCGTCGTGCAGGAAAACCTCGTCATAGATTTCACGATCTTCAGCCAGCACTTGCAGGCGGTAGTGGCCTGGAGCGAGATGCAGGGGAGGGGAAGTGGGCCCCGTTAGCAGGTCGGATCGCATTTCCGCGGCGGCCTGGTGTTCGAGATCCACCGCTGACAACAGTACGTTCCACCATTTTGGATTTCTTTCATTCCGGAGCCGCACTTCCAGGGGTCCGGTTTCTTCGAGGCGGATTTCCAAGGTCCCGGCGGCTGTCGTGTAGTAAGGGCCGTAGAGCCCCGCTCCCCAGGGGGCCGGCAGCTCACCGACGCCGATCCAGAAAGGCCCAGCGGGCGGCGCGGAAAAACGCAGCGCGCCATTGTAGAGGATTTCCCCGCACGCGTTGCCTGGAAGCTCGTCCGGCAGCAGCAGGCTCGCTTTTTGCGTCGCCATCCATGAGCGCACGTGTAGGCCGCGGGAAAAATCCGGGCCCACGAGATGCACGTCAACTCCGGATCGGGGAACAAGATCGAAGGCGCGGGTTCCGGAGCGCACAGCGCCGGGCTCCAGCGGAGTTTCGATGCGCTCGTAGAGCGGGTGAAAAATGCTTAAAATGGGTTTGGCGACCGCTGTCAGACCGTCAAATACAGCTCGGCCTTCTTCGCTCGTGGCCCGGCTCATGGGCGAGAGCCCAGCATCCGTGAGGGTGACGCTGGCTCCACGCAGAGGCAGCCCCAAGGCGCGCACCTTCACGGTGAAAGTGGCCTTGGGATCCCAGACGTACACGCCGCCGCTGAGGATCGGTCGGTCGGCAAGGATGTCCCCGCCGAGGCGTTGGCGTTCGCCACGAATGGACACGGCTTCAAGGGCGAAAACAGTGTGCATGGGCAAGCCGGAAATAATAATACGGCCTTCGGGATCGCTGAGCGTGCGCAGAGGTTCCGGGACTCCTACGGGCAGCGCTTCGATGCCGATCCCGCTGGCGGGTGTTCCGTCGGGGTGAATGATTTGGGCGTAGAAATTGGCTAGGCTGAGAATCATCGGTGTCGCAACTTCCGAATTTTCCGTAGCTGAGCCCGCGCCGACCGGGACAGCGGCATTGCCACCGGAAGTCAGATCGCTCGCAATATCAGGCCGCCGTTTCAGGGCCGGATGGGAAAGAAGTTTTTGCATGACGCTGATTTCTGGAGTGGGTTCGCCCTGCATGGGACCGGCCTTGAGAAGATCGTCCGGTTGCGGTAAGATAGGGGAAACAGAGGGATCTGGAATTTTCTCGCTTGCCCCCACCGCCAAGGGATCTGGAACGGGCTCCACCGCCTCCAGCACTTCTTCGATGGCAAGTTCCCCCTCTTCCCCAAGGGGAGAAGGGGTGATCAGAAATGGCAGCGCCAGGCAGAACAACAGGCCCAGGGCCGCCAAGATTTGCAAGATCAGGCTGGGTTTCACACCGGGGATTTTAGGCGCATGACTCAAAACCCCATGGGCTGGGGACTGGAGGGCTGGCGGGCCCCTTTAAATTGGGAGAATACCTTTTTAGGACCGCCATCCATGTACACCAAGAAAGACCTCGTGGACCACCTCTGCAACGCCAACGGCAAGGAGCCCGTCTATCTCTCGCGGGTCGAGGCCGAGAGGGCCGTGAACGGCGTGATCGATGGCATCATGGCGCTGGCGACGCGCGCGGAGGGCGAGGGGCTCAATATCAGCGGCTTCGGCGCCTTCAAGCGCAGCCATCGCGCCGCGCGCACGGGTCGCAATCCCAAGACCGGAGAGGCCCTGCAGATCAAGGCCTCGGTCAAGGTCGCCTTTCGCATGAGCAAGGCCTTTAAGGATACCCTCGGGGGATGTGCGGCATAGTCGGCTATATCGGACGGGGCAACTGCGTCCCGCTGCTCGTCGAGGGACTCAAAAGGCTCGAGTACCGCGGCTATGACAGCATCGGCGTGGCCGTGCTCAATGGCAGCGGTCTCAAGGTCGTCAAGCGCAAGGGGAAGATGGCCCGAGTGGAGCCCGAGATCCGCGCTTTGCCCTCCTCGGGCCTCGGTATCGGCCACAACCGCTGGGCCACGCACGGCGCGCCTTCCGACGTCAACGCGCATCCGCACCTTTCCGCCGACGGGAAAATCGCCATCGTCCACAACGGCATCATCGAAAACTACGAGGACCTGAAGCGCGAGCTTGAAGGGCAGGGCGTCGTGTTTGTTTCCCAGACCGACTCGGAGGTGGTGGCGCAGCTCACCTCCCAGCTCATGAAGCAGGAGAAGTTGTCCTTTGATGAAGCGGTGAAACGTTGTCTGCGGCGCCTGCAGGGCACCTATGGCCTGCTGTTCATTCATTCCGACCACCCCAGCATGCTCATCGGCGCGCGCAATGGCTCGCCCTTGTGTTTCGGCGTCGGCGAGGGCGAGATCATCGTCTCCTCGGATGTGGTGGCCTTCGCCACCCACTTCTCCAAGGTGGTTCACCTGGAAGACCACGAGATGGTGATCATCAGCGATGGCGGCTACCAGACGCGCCATTTGGAGCGCGGGGCCATCTCCAAGGAGCTCGAAGCCATTGACGTGCAGCAGCGCGACGTGAATAAAGGCGGCCATCCGCACTTCATGCTCAAGGAAATCTTCGAGCAGCCGGAATCCCTGGCGCGGGCCATGAGCGGGCGGCTGCTGCCGGAAGAGGGCAACTGCAAGCTGGGCGGCATCCACATGGACGTGCGCGAATTCCTGGATATTGACCAGGTGTGCTTCATCGGCTGCGGTACCTCCTACCACGCCGGACTCGCCGGCGTTTACCTCATGGAACGCCTGGCGCGCATCAGTTGCTCCTCCGACGTGGCGCCGGAACTCAAGTACCGCAACCCCATCGTGCGCAAGAACACGCTCTACGTGGGCATCTCGCAGTCCGGGGAGACGGCGGACACCATCACGGCCCTCAAGGAGATCAAGAACAAGGGCGGCCACGTCATCGGCATCTGCAACGTGGTGGGTTCGAGCATGGCGCGCCTCCTGGGCCGCGGCATCTACATCCACGCCGGACCCGAGATTTCGGTGTGCTCCACCAAGGCCTTCACCTCGCAGCTCGCCGCCATCACCATGCTGACGATCCTGCTGGCGCGCTCGCGCGACCTCTCGCAGGAGCGCGGCATCCGCCTGGTGGAGGACTTCGCCGCCATCCCCGACCTGGTGCGCCGGGTGCTCAAGAACGCGGCGGCGGTGGAGCGCGTGGCCAAGAAATCCAAGCACTTCGAGCGCTATCTCTACATGGGCCGTGGGCTCAACTATCCGGTGGCCTTGGAGGGCGCCCTCAAGATGAAGGAGGTGGCCTACGTTTTCGCCGAAGGTTATTCTTCGGCTGAGATGAAGCACGGGGCCATCGCGCTCGTGGACGGCAAGACCATGTCGGTGTTCGTCTGCCCGGACGACGGGCTCAAGGCCAAGAACCTCAGCAACATGCAGGAGGTGAAGGCGCGCGGCGGCCCCATCATCGCGGTGGCCACCGAGGGCGACGAGGAAGTGCGCAAGGGGGCGGATGAGGTGTTCTACATCCCGCGCTGCGATCCCGAGCTCACGCCGTTCTTGAGCGTCATCTACCTGCAGCTCCTGAGCTACTATGTGGCCCGCGAGCTGGGCCGCGACATTGACCAGCCGCGCAACTTGGCGAAAAGCGTCACCGTTGAGTGATCGGCGGGCTCCGCGCATCGTTTTTCAGGATCTCGACGGCTGCCTGAACCCCGAGGACGGGGAAGATTTTCCCCCCGGCGCGGTGGGCGTGCTGAGTTCAGGGCAGGAGCGCATGCTGGAGGCCATCGCGCGCGCCATCGCCGCTTCCAGGGTGGAGGTGGTGGCCGTGAACTCGGGCCGGGGGCTGGCGGACACGCTCTACATCGCCGACAAGCTGCGCGGCCCCAAGCTGCGCTACCTGTTGCTGGAACACTGCGCCTTCGGTTACGACCTGGTGGGTGGCCGGCGCATGGACCTCGGAGAACTTGCCAGCCGCCTGGGGTTCACCGCGGCGGCCCGCGGTTACGGGGAGCTCACGCGCGTGCAGGATCTCTTGGCCTGGTATCGCCGCGAGGGGCATCGCGGCCTGGAGCGCCGTTTCGGCGTGGAAATGCCGGCCTTGGACAAAGAGGCCAACCTTTCCGTTCCCGTCCCGCCCCGGGCTGCGCCTGAAGAGGTGCTGGCTGCGCTGCGCGCGGAGATCCTCCGCAATTTCCCGGATTGTGGCGAACTGCATTTCTGTTTCACGCCGCGTTTCGTGGACGTGACCGCCGGCGTGCATAAATCCACCGGCGCCGAAATCTTGTGCCGCCACCTCGGCATCCCGCTCGCGGAAGCCGCGGCCATCGGCGACAGCCTGAACGACCTCTCAATTTTCGAATTCCTCGACCACGTCTGCTGTCCCGCCAATTCCCATGAAAAGGTGAAGACCGCCTGCCGCGGCAAAGGCGGCCGCATTTCCGGTCTTCCCTTCGGCGAGGCCTGCCTGGAGTTCTACCGGAGCTGGAGTTGAAGACCGCTCCGGATCGCTATCTCCTGGGAAAAATCCTGGTGGAACTCGGCCACGCCCGCGACGGCGACGTCGCGCGCGCCCTGGAACAACAGAAGACGGAGCCCAAGCCCATCGGCGAATTGCTGCTGCGCGAGCGGCTCATCACCATCGAACAGCTCGCCGCCGCCGTACAGCTCCAGAAGCGCCGCCGCCGCGAGGCGCTGTTCCGCCGCGAATTGCTTGCGGCGCGCGAATTCGCCAAAGCGGCCATCGCCGCCGGGGTCGCCACCCGGGCGGACATGGAGAAGTGCCTGCAAGCCATGGTCGGCACCTTCAAGCGCGAGGACCGCCTGCACCCCATGAGCCGCTTCGCCCTGGAGATCGCGGGCCTGAGCCCGGCGCGCATCGCTGAGCTCTGGACCGCGTTGCTGGCGCGCACGACGAACTGCGCGGGTTGCGGTGCGGTCTATAACGCCGCCCCTGGCGAAAAAAACTGCCGCTACTGCGAAGCGGAACTTGGCATAGCGGATTAGCCCCCAGGAGGCGCGGATTGCTGTGTCGTCAGCGCCTTGACCCAGGGATTTAAAGTGTAAACTTTAAGTGCTAACTTTGGAGATGGCTGATGAACAAGGTGAGCCTGAAAGAGGCGCGACGGCGTCTTGGGGACTTGGTGGATGAAGCGACCCATGGCGCCACCGTGGTGATTACGCGCCGGGGTCGGGATGTGGCGCGGCTGGTGCCGGAGGAAACGCGGCCGCTCAAGGGGTTGCCGGATCTCACGAAATTCCGCGCTTCTTTGCGGAGTGAAGGCAAAGGTCTCAGCGCTGAAGTCAGCTTGATGCGCAGGGAGGCCAGGTTCTGAAGTGCTACATTGACACCAGCGTTTTGGCGGCTTATTATTGCCCTGAGGCTGGCAGTCCGAGTGTGCAACGTGTTTTGTCAGGCATCGAGCACCCCACCATCAGCCTGCTGGTGGAGGTGGAGCTGCATTCCGCCGTGTCCCGCAAGGTCAGAGTCGGTGATCTGCGTTCCACGGCTGGCAGGCGCATCCTGGCGTTATTTCGGCGCCACATCGTGGAAGGGCGCTATCATCACGTGCCTCTGGAAGATGAAGATTACCGCGTGGCCAAGCGCTGGCTGGGAGACTTCGCCATTCCGTTGCAGGCCCTCGACGCCCTGCATCTCGCGGTGGCCACCACCAACGATCTGACGCTGCTGACCTCCGACGCGGGGCTCATCTCAGCGGCGAAGAAATTGGGCATCAGGCACCAGCGGGTCGCCTGAGCCGCCCCCTCACCCGCCCTTGCGTTTGCCGTCGGAGCCGGTGATTTTACGCCACAGCCACAGCACGGGGTCGTAGTAGCGGTCCACCACGCGCTCCTTCAGGGGGATGATGCCGTTGTCGGTGATGTTGATGTGCTCGGGGCAGACCTCGGTGCAACAGCGCGTGATGTTGCACAGGCCGGAGCCGAAGGTCTTGCGGATTTCGGGGATGCGGTCGGCGCTGTCCAGGGGGTGCATCTCCAGGCTGGCCAGGCGGATCATGAAGCGCGGGCCCACGAATTTGTCCTTGCGGTGCTGGTCGCGCAGCACGTGGCAGACGTCCTGGCACAGGAAGCACTCGATGCACTTGCGGAACTCCTGCACGCGGTCCACGTCGATTTGCTTCATGCGGTGCTGGCCGTCGGCATCGCGGGGGCGCGGCTTGAAAGGCGGAATTTTCTTGTTCTGCTCGTAGTTCCAGGAGACGTCGGTGACGAGGTCTTTGATGACGGGGAAGGTCTTGAGCGGCTGCACGGTGATGTCCGTGCCCGCGGGGTAGTCCGAAAGGCGGTTCATGCAGGCGAGGCGCGGCTTGCCGTTGATCTCCATGCTGCACGAGCCGCACTTGCCGGCCTTGCAGTTCCAGCGCACCGCGAGGTCGCTGGCG
>JAHFOS010000267.1 GCA_023261545.1 bacterium | reverse complement strand
ATCTCCGGCGGCTACTCCACGGCCTTCGCCTTCGCCCTGCTCATCGGCGTGATCACGACGCGACCCGCGGGGTTGCTCGGCCGGCCGGAAGCGCAGCGGGCGTGAGCGCGCGCGAACAGCGCCTGCGCGCGGCGGGCCTCATCGCCACCTGGCTGCTGGCCGCCGCCTTCCTGCTGCTGCCCTGGCTGGGAAACGGCCGGCCACTCGGGTCAGAGACGCACGCGCGTTTCATGGAGGTGGCCATCCTCATCCTGATCTACGTGCTGTTGTCCACGGGCCTCAACATCGTGGTGGGCTTCACGGGCTTGTTGGACCTCGGCTACGTGACCTTCATGACGGTCGGAGCCTACACCGCCGTGCTGCTCTACCGCCAGCCCGAGTGGCACTTTCCCGGGTCCTTCTTCCTCGTACTGCTGATGGCGGGGCTGCATTGCGCCGTCTGGGGCGGGCTGCGCGGCCTGCCCACCCTGCACCTCACCGGCGACTACTACGCCATCGTGACCCTGGCCTTCGCCGAGATCCTCTACCTCGTGATCCTCAATGAGGGTTGGCTCACGGGCGGCCCGAGCGGCATCAAGGAATACCCGCCGATCACGCTGGCTTACCAGCGTGATCATCCCCAGCGGATCAAGGTGGCTCTCGCCGTGAGAGAGGACATCCCGGGCATTAAGGGGGCTGAGCTCTCTTTCAGTCCCAGCGAAATATGGCTGGGCCGGCCCAGGGATGAGGCCAGCCCTTCGCTCAAGCGGCGCTACGAAGGCGGGTTGCGCGCCACGGCGCAGGACTGGGGTCCGCGCCTGCGGCTGCGCAACTTCGACGCGGGCACGGCCTTCCTGACCCTCTCCACCTCTGCTCCCTGGATCTCGCTCCGGAGCGGCATCGTGAGCGGAGAGTCACCCGGCTCCGTCGAAGTGATGCCCCCGGCGACGCGCCAGCCTGGTGCCTTCCTGAAACCGCTGGTTTATTTCGATCTCGCGCGGTTGCCGCCAGGCCGACACGAGGCCGAAGTCGTCTTGCAAACTCAATTCGGGCGCGCCGAGCTCAAAGACGGCACGCGCGGTTTTTATCTGCTGGTGATCGGGATCGCCAGCGCGGGATTGCTGGCCGCGTGGCGATTGAGCCAATCGCGCCTGGGACGAGCCTGGGCGGCCATCAAGGCCGACGAAACCGCCGCGCGCTGCTGCGGGGTGGACGTCAAACGCAAAAAAATGATCGCCTTTGCGTTGAGCGGTTTCGCTGGCGGCGTGGGCGGGGCGCTCATGGCCTACAAGTTCCTCATCGTGAGCACCAACATCTTCGAGTTCTGGCTCTCCATCGTAGTGCTGTGTTGCGTCGTGCTGGGCGGCATGGGCAGCGTGCGCGGGGCCGCCATCGGGGCTGTCATCTTCATCGGCCTGGGGGAGCTGCTGCGTCAGCCCATACTCTTCAGGGAGGCCAGCGAAAATTGGCGCTCCTGGGTGCGCGAAAGCGAAGGTTGGGTCGGTCAGATCCTCACCGTGCGCCAAGAAGGCGTGGAGCTCAATCTGGCGCGCACGCGCTACCTCTTCTTCGGGCTCATCCTGGTGCTGCTGATGATCTTCCGCCCCTCGGGTTTCTTGCCGCCACGCGCGGCATCGCGACCTTTGGATCCGCGCCGACAGCGCGCTTTGTTGGAAAGTTCCGGGGACCTTTACCATCTGGAAACCCCGCGTGGGGAAACCTCCCCGTGAGCGTGATCCGTCCCCTGCTCGAAGCGCGCGGCATCAACCGCTGTTTTGGCGGCCTCAAGGCGGTACAGGACGTCTCCATCGAGATCGCGGAAGGCAGCATCACCGCGCTCATCGGCCCCAACGGAGCCGGCAAGACGACCTTCTTCAACACCGTGAGCATGTTGATTCCCCCTGACAGCGGCAGCATCCGTTACCACGGCGCGGGCGAAGCTCTGGAACTTACGCGCCTCGCCCCCCACCGTATCGCCCGGGCGGGCGTGGCGCGAACCTTCCAGAACATCCGCCTGTTCACAGGGCTCAGCGTCCTCGACAACGTCAAAGCGGGACTGCACGCGCGCACGCGCGCAGGACTCATGGCGGCGCTTTTCGGCAGCGGCGAAGAACAGCGCATCGCCGCCGCCGCGCTGCGCTACCTGGCTTTCGTGGGCCTGCTTGAAAAGGCCCACACGAGCGCCATCTCCCTGGCTTACGGCGAGCGGCGCAAGCTTGAAATCGCCCGCGCGCTGGCCGCCGGGCCGAAACTGTTGCTGCTCGACGAGCCCGCCGCCGGGATGAATCCCCAGGAGACGGACGCTCTCATGGATCTGATCCGCCTCATTCGGGATTCGGGCGTGACGGTGTTCCTCATCGAGCATGACATGAAGCTGGTGATGCGCGCCTCCGATCACATCTACGTCATGGACCACGGCGAGCTCATCGCGGCGGGTCCGCCCGCGGCCATCCGCCGCGATGCGCGGGTGATCGAGGCCTACCTCGGTCCGGGCCACGGCGAGGCGGGGTGAGCGATGCCGCTCCTTGAAATCCGCGACCTGGTAGCTGGCTACGGATCGCTGCGCGTTCTGCGTGGCGTGAGCCTCGCCGTCGAGGAAGGTGAGATCGTCACCCTGCTCGGGGCCAATGGCGCTGGAAAAACCACCACCCTGTGCGCGCTGTCGGGTCTGCTGCAAGCCCCCAGCGGATCGGTGCGCTTCGCCGGCCGCGAGCTCCTGGGACGACCAGCGCACACCATCGCCGCCAGCGGATTGCTCCACGTCCCCGAAGGCCGGCGCATCTTTTCGGAGTTGAGCGTCCTTGAAAACCTTGAGCTTGGCGCCTACACGAGGAATGACACCGCGGGCATCCGGCGCGACATGGACCATGCCTTCGCGCTCTTTCCCATCTTGAAGGAGCGCCTGAGCCAGCCGGGCGGAACCCTGAGCGGCGGTGAACAGCAGATGCTCGCCATCGGCCGCGCGCTCATGGCCAGGCCGCGCATGCTGCTGCTCGACGAACCTTCCCTGGGCCTTGCACCGCTGGTGGTGCACCGCATCTTTGAGGTTATTCGCGCGCTCAACCGCGAAGGCGTGACCGTGCTGCTCGTCGAGCAGAACGCC
>JAHFOS010000266.1 GCA_023261545.1 bacterium | reverse complement strand
CGACCACGAAGTCCATTTCGAGCTTGCGCGTGCGCAGATCGAGGAGCTGCGCGCGGATGCCGGGACGCCCCCAGTGCGTGTAGTCCTCCAGGCGCACGCCCTTCATGAGCCGTGCCGCCTGCTCCACCAGCACGCGGCGGCTGTACTTCTTGAGCTCGGCCCGGGCGAGGCCGCGGAAGTCGAAGCCGGCGTTGAACATCAAGCCCAGCTCGCGGGTGGAAATCTCCAGGAACTCCCCGAGGTCGAAGCGCGCGACCCCCGTGTAGTGCTCGCGCCAAAAGGCTGGCATGGCGGTAGGGCCGATCTTTATTTTTCCGTCCACGGTGATGGTGTAATGGACGCCGAGGAAAGGGTATTTGAGGTCCGGCACGGGATAGATATGCACCTTGAGTGCGCCCGCCGGCTCCGAGGAATAGAGATAGAGCCCTTTGAAGGGCAGGATGGTGTAGTGCTGCGAGCAGCCGAAGTCGCGCGCGATGCGGTCGGCGTAGAGCCCCGCGGCGTTGACCACGTAACCGGGGCTCACGGAGCCGGCGCTGGTGCGGACCTCCGCGCCGCTGCGCCCGGTGTAAGCCACCCCGCAAGAGATTTCGATGCCGGCCGCTCGTGCGTCCTCAGCCAGGCTCGCCATGACCGCGCCGGGGTCCACCGAGGAGGTGGTGGGGGAGAACAGCGCCTTCTCGAAGGTCTTGGCGCGGGGCTCCATGCGTTCCGCCTCCGCGGCGCTGAGTTCCTGGAGTTCCACCCCGTTTTTGCGGCCACGTTCGGCGAGGATCCGCAGGCCCTCCAGGTCGCCAGCATCTTTGGCCACCACCAGCTTGCCGCAGCGGTTTATTTTGAGGCCTTTTTCCACGCAGTATTGCGTGAGCGCGCGGTTGCCCTCGCGCGTGAAGCGCGCCTTCAGGCTGTCCGCGGTGTAATAGAACCCGGCGTGCAGCACCCCGCTGTTGCGGCCGCTGGCGTGCTCGCCGGGCTTGGCCTCCTTCTCCAGGAGCCGGATGCGGGCGCCGGGCTCGCGGCGCTTGAGCTCCAGCGCGATGGTGAGGCCGATGACACCGCCGCCGATGACGAGGAAGTCGGGATTCATTGAGGCAGGCGGAGATGCTTCAAAACGGGAAGGCCGCAATCTAGGGCCGAAGTCGCCCATTCAAGCCGGGGGGATTTAGCGGGCCGCTGCGCCTTTATGCCGGCCATCGCCGTCGTTGACCGCAGGCTGGCGGCGGCACATGGCGAACTGCTGGCGAATCTGGGGCCTGGGGTGCCGCCGCGTCGGGCAAGCCGGGGGGTCCTTGCCCGCCGGATCATCGAGGACGCATTTTGTCCTCCATCCGGATTATAATTTGCTCAGATTAGAAAGAGGGAAAGGAGCGCGCGATGCCACGCCGACAGAAGACCCGGAAGGCTGGGACCAAGGAGCCTGACATATTTGACGGCCTGTGCGAGGGCAGGGATGAATTGCTGGATATCGCCCGTCCCATGCTCAGGCGACTAGCCGACAGCCGCAGGCTCAAACAAGTTTTCCTGGGCGTCTCCATAATCCTGGGGCGAATCTGCACAAGTCGCTTCTCTGATCGGTTCATCCAAGAGATGTGCGATGCCGGACACACCACCACGGACGTGGCGAAGGAATGGAGTCGGGAGCTCTCAGGCTGTTCTTTTAATGCAAATTCCGTGTCCGAAATTATTGTGCGGCACGGACTGAGCGAAAATGGCGAATGGCTCACGGAAGGAGTGGCTTCCTTCCTGCGGAATGCGATCCGGCCGGGCCGTTTCCATGGCTTCACGCGGGAATGGAAAGGACGGATGCAGACCTTGTCGTCCATCCTCGGCCTGTCGCGGAGCGAGATCGCCGTGTTGCGGACGGCCTATCTCATTTCATCCAGCCAAAGTTTGATTATTTTCATGGATGGGTGTCTGATTTTTGGTAACCAACAGATTTTGGCAGCCTTCATCGCCGCCACCCATGGGCTCAGGAAGGAGAGCGTAGAGGAGGCATTCTCCAGCAAGGGAAAACTTGGCCGGTATGGCTTGCTGAAACTGCAATTCTTCGGAAGGAAAGAGCTCACTGAGAGTTTCGGCCTGCCTTCAGACATCCTGAACTATCTGAACGGCATCGTGATACACACCCCTCAGGAGATCGCCTGCGCACCGTTGGAGGGAGAGATATTGGACCTGGATCGCTTTCAGCTTCCCGCGCGCATGAAAGGCATCTGCCTGAACCTGCTGAAACGGGCCGGCGATGGTGTGAACCTGTTCTTTTACGGGGGCACGGGGTTGGGCAAGACCACCTTCACGCGCTCTCTGGCGCATCAGGCAGGTCTGAATGCCCACCTGCTAAAATGCGAGCACGCCAAGCCTCATGAGACTGCGGCCAGGCTGAGATTGGCCGTTGCCTTCATGGACCCGCGCCGCGACCTCCTTGTGGTTGACGAGGCCGACAGCATTCTGAATACGGCGGATCTCCCCCTTTCCGCCCGCGAGACCATGGATAAAGGCTGGATCAACCAGTTCCTGGAGTCCCACGGCAAACGCATCGTGTGGATTACCAACAACCATCAGGGCATCGAGGAGAGCACCCTGCGGCGCTTCGATTTCAGCCATGAATTCCGCGGTTTCAGTGCCAAGGCGAAGGAAGAAATGTGGCGGCAGGCCCTCGAAGGCTCGCCCTTCGCCAACGTCATCGGCCCCGAACGGATCCGCGAGTACAGCGCCCGCTTTCCCCTGAGCCCGGCGAATATCCGCTCGGTTCTCAAGGTCTTGGGGGCTTCCGCGGATCCCACGGACACCCAGGAAAGCCTGCAGGTGGCCGAGGAAGTGATGCGGCGCCAAGCGCGTCTGCTGGAAGGCAGCGAGGGAGAGAACATGCTGCTGCCCACAAGTGTTTACAGCCTGGAGTTCGTGAACGCAGAGCCCGATCCGGCGGGGGTGCTCTCCGCCTCCCGGCGCTTCCTCGATGCGCCACAGCGACCCGGCAACCCGCCGAGCGGCATCGCCATCCTGCTCGAAGGGCCGCCGGGAACGGGAAAAACCGAATATGCCAAGCATTTCGCATCCTCATTGGACCGGCGCTTGCTGCTGAAGAAG
>JAHFOS010000265.1 GCA_023261545.1 bacterium | reverse complement strand
GTGCAAGTCGCCGAGAACCCCGCCTCGGGGATATCGCTGTAGGAGTAGCCCGCAAAAACATTGATGCACAGGACCTCGGCGTGCGCCGCCTCTATTTCCCGCGCCCGGGCCAGCAGCGCCCGCATGGGGTCGGCGCGCGTGGCCACGCCCACCGGCGGAAAGATGAGCGGGGGATGCAGATAAAAAGTCTGGGGTTTCAGCTTTTCGCGCAGGATGCAGCCCATGAGACGCGCCCCCGCGGCGGCGGCCTCGCAGGCGTCGGTGTGGGGATTCTCGCGGTAACTGTAGAACAGGCTGCCGTAACGCGCCATCTTTTCGGTGAAGTTGCCGTGGAGATCCAGCACGCCGCAGATGGGGATGCGGCGCCCGGCCAGGGCCAGCTCTTGACTCAGGCGCTCCAGCACCTCGCCCTCGACGTCGTCCGTTCCCTCCGAAACCATGGCCCCGTGCAGCACCAGATAAACGCCATCCAGCTCGCGCGCGTGCTGGCGCGTGTCCACGAGCAAGCGCTCCAGGAACTCGTCCAGCACCGCCTGTTCCACCGTTCCGCTCGGTGTCGTCGTCATATAAACCGAGGGCACGAGCGCCCAGCCCTGTTCCTCCGCGACGCTGAGGAAGCCGCTCATGGGCGAGCCCTTGTCTTTGTTGGCGCGGATGAGGTCCGCGCCGAAAGTCACCTGCTGGGCCGCGAAATCGGCGCGGGTGGTGCGCCGCGCGAGGAAGGTATGGGTCTCGTGGAAAAGGCCGGCGATGAGGATGCGCGCGCTCACGCCTTGAGCTTGTCGAAGCAGCGCCGCACGGCGTCGCGCGTCTTGCCGAGCTCAGGTTCCCCGTGGGTGAGCCCGACGTACCAGCGTCCCTCGGGCAGCAACAGCAGGCCTTCCTGCAGCATGAGCGCGCGGAAGTTGTCGTAGAGCGCCGCGTCGGCCTTGAGGATATCGGCGTAGCGTTTCGGAGCCGCCGCCAGGCCGAAGTGCACGCTGAAGATGGTGCCGGTGCCGCTGGTGACCAGCGCCAAGCCCTTGGCGCGCGCGCAGCGCTCGAGCTCCTCGCGGATGGCCTGGCCGTGGCGGTGCATGCGCTCGTAGCTGCCCGGCACGCTCAAAAGCTCGAGGGTGGCCAGGGCGGCGGCGATGTTCACGGGGTTGCCGTTGTAGGTCCCGGCGTGGATGGTGCGTCCGTCGCGCAGCGCATCGAAGACCGCCCGGCTGCCGCCCACGGCGGAGATGGAAAAGCCGCCGGCCATGGCCTTGGCGTAAACGCTCATGTCGGGCCGCAGGTGGAAGTACTCGCGCGCGCCGCCCAGCGCGATGCGGAAGCCGGTTATAACCTCGTCGAAGATGGAGATGGCCCCGTGCGTCTTGCACAGGGCGATGACGGCCTCCAGGAAACCCGGCTCGGGCATGCACGAACCGGAGTTGGCGAGGATGGGCTCGGTGATGACGGCGGCGATCTGGCCCTTGTGTTCGCTGAACGCGCGCTCCAGGGCGGCCTTGTCGTTCCACGGCAACACCAGGGTGTCCTGGTATTCCGCGGCCGGCTGCCCGCCGCAGGTGGGCGCCGCCCGGCCCAACTGCTCAGGGGTGGGGTGATAGCTCACCAGCACGTTGTTGAACCAGCCGTGGTAGTGGCCCTCGAACTTGATGAACTTGCCGCGCCCGGTGGCCGCGCGCGCCACGCGCAGGGCGGCCTGCACGGCCTCCGACCCGCTGTTGGAGAAGATCACCTGCTCGACGCCCGGCACCGCGGCGATGATGCGCCGTGCCAGCGCTATTTCGCCCTCGTGCTGCGCGCCCAGGGAGGTGAATTTCTGGAGCTCCGCCACCACCGCCTTGTGGATGGCGGGATGGGCGTTGCCGGCGATGAGCGGCCCCCAGCCCAGGGTGTAGTCCAGCAGCTCGTTGCCATCCACGTCATAGAAGTAAGGCCCGGAGGCGCGCTTGAAATAGAGCGGCGGGGTGCTGACACGGCGGCGCAACCCGCTGGAGACGCCGTTCGCCAGCACCTCCGTAGCCTGGGCGTAAAGTCGGGCGGAGTTCTCGAAATTCATTTTTTTTGGGGTGCGAGAGAGTTCGAAAAGTTTAATTCCAGGGATCGCAATTCAAGCTGCTGAAATAACAGGGGCGCTTATTTTAAGGTGTGGAATCCGCAGGTTCAGGGCTGACCTGACGGCACAACTCAGGGAGAAGGTGGGCTCAGCTTCCTAAAAAAGGCCTCCGCGATGGCAGCGGCGGCGAAGTCGTTGCCGGCCTCGTTCCAATGACCCTCGTTGCGACGGTAGAGGGAGGCACCACCATCCGCCCTTCGGCGCATGGCTGGAGATAGCAACAGGTGCTCGATCCCGAGATCGTCCAGAATACGGGCCACGCGCCGCTCCAACTCTTCCAGATAGGGCGTGCGGTAGAGGATCTGTTCCATCGAGGGGCTGACGATGACCCGGAATTTTACGCCCGCAGCGGAGGTCTGGGCGACAAAACTGGCCATGATTCCATAGAAGATGTCGAGCTCCTCATCGTAGGTGCGCGGGTTCTTGACTGAAGTGAAAGTCCCCGGCAAGTAGGACAGTCCCGCCTGGTAAACGATTTTGGCCAGGGCACTGCGACTCAGCAGCCTCCAATACCAAGGCGGGGCGATGGGCGGATCAGGAAAGGCGGGGGTTTTCTCCTCGGAGATATAGTCTCGGACCAGGACCAGGTTCCGGTGCGCATCGTCCCAGCGGAAGTAAGGTTTGCACATGCGGGTCACGGGCGTGAGGTCTCCGATGTCGTTGCCCAGGAAGACGTTCAGCAACAGGATCTTGTGCGGTACGATTTCCCGCAGCCTCAGGTATTGCAACAGTTCTTGGTCTTCAGTATAACCACAGACACCGGCGTTCAGGAAGCGGACGCTGGGAACGAGCTGGTTCAAGAGCGAGGGCAAGGTATGGTCATCCTCGACGCCAACACCAAAAACGAAGGAATCGCCGAGAAAGATAGCCATATCCGCTGGGTTCCCCGGTTGGGCAGAACGCCGGAAGCCCCGTTCATCCGTCCGGTAGGTGACGAAGTCGTAGCCCACATTTCTCTGGCGCTGCACGGCCCCAGGGA
>JAHFOS010000157.1 GCA_023261545.1 bacterium | reverse complement strand
ACCCGGAAGGAGAAGGGCTGCTGCTGCTGCGCGACGAGACGAGGTGGAACCCCTACCTCAGCAAGAAAGACCAGGAATTCGGCTCTGACGAGCAAAAGCCGGACTTCACCCGCGACTACCGCCGCTACACGGTGCTCGAAGGGCTTGAAGAGGCCGTCCCCTGGGTTTACAATGGCGAAGAATGGGTCGAAAAATGGGACTCCGCCGAGAAGAACGACGTGCCGCTGGCGCTTAAAATCGTTTACCATCGCCGGGGCGAGGAAGCGGAAAAGGTCCGCATCGTGCCGCTGCCCATTTCCAACCTGCCGGTGAAAGAGCCGAAGGAGAATTTCTGAGCCCCGCCGTGCGCTACGACGATTTTCACCCCATGGACACCATGGGGCCGGGAGTGAAAAGCATCCTGGCCATCAATGTCGGGGTCTTCATCGTCATCGCGATCTTCTCCCTGGAGGATCAGGCGGTCGCGTGGTTCGCCCTCGATCCCTTTCGCTTCGCGCCATGGCAGGCCCTGACTTACGCGTTCCTGCATCTCAGTCTCTGGCATCTGTTCTGCAACATCCTGCGCCTCATCTGTTTCGCCGGGGCGGTGGAGTCCGCTTTCGGCACGCGCTTTTTCCTGATCTACTATCTCGTCTGCGGGCTGGGGGGCGCCCTGCTCGCCTACCTGCTGGCCCCCCTGTTGCGCTCCGGAGTCACGCTGGGCGCGAGCGGAGCCATCTTCGGCGTCCTCTATGCCTGCTACCGCCTTTTTCCCGGCGCCGTGGTTTATTTCCTGGTCTTTCCCCTGCGCCTCAAATACCTGCTGCTCGTTTTCTTCCTCCTCGACCTCGCCTCCCTGGCCGGTCCCGCCAGCAGTGGCACCGCGAGCTGGGCGCACATCGGCGGTGTGCTCGCCGGCTTCCTCTGGTTCCGTTTCGAGGACCCGATCCAGACCTGGTGGCAGGGTCGCCATTCCCGCCAGGAACGCCGCCTGGCGGAGCGTGAGGCCGTCTTCAAGGAGCGCGTGGACGAGATCCTGGCCAAGATAACCCGCGAGGGCATGAACTCGCTCACCCGCAAAGAGCGCGAATACCTGCGCCGCGCCAGCGAAGAGTACGCCCAAAACCTGAAGCAGCGCTGACGCCCGCTGGTGGCGAGTCCGTGCCCCTCGAAAAATCAGTGGGCACGCGGCTTTTGCAGCCGCCCGAGATGAGGGTCGAAACTTGTTCAACTTTTTCCTTTTTGGTTCCGGCTCTGCCGGGTTAGGAACATAGGCAGCAAGGTCCCGTGAGCATTCACGAAGGCATGAAAGACGAATGGAAATCTTGGGGTGGCCCATTCGTCTGAAGCTCTATTGCCGATCCTTTCGTGCTTGTAGATCTTATTATCTGGATACGATTCCGGAAATTATATTAAATAATGGAATACTATCCGTGAAAGCCAAAAGACTATTAAATATAAAAAAAACAAATAGTTATTTTCTTTTTGGCGCTCGCGGAACAGGGAAATCCACGCTTCTGAGAGAGATTCATGGCCAATCGGAGCGCGTGCTGTGGATCGATCTCCTGGATCGGAAGGTTGAGGATCGCTATGCGAGGGAACCAAGTCTTCTGTACGGCGAGATAGCAAAAGCAAGCGATCATCTTGAATGGGTCGTCATTGATGAGGTTCAGAAGCTGCCGCAACTCCTCGATACGGTCCATCGAGTCATTGAGAGTACAGAGTTCAAAGCCCCGAAGTTTGCCTTGACGGGATCGAGCTCGAGAAAACTCAAATACGGAGGGGCCAATCTCCTGGCTGGACGGGCGTTCGTGAACAGCCTTTTTCCATTGACCTCCATGGAACTGGAAAACCGCTTTGACCTGGAATTCGTATTGAACTTTGGCAGCCTGCCTGGAGTTTTCCATTTTACAGACACGGAGGATGTCAGGGAGTACCTCAGGGCCTATGCTTTGACGTACCTCAACGAAGAGATCTGGGCTGAGCATCTGGTTCAAAAGCTTGACCCCTTCAGGAAATTTCTGGAAGTAGCCGCGCAATCCAGCGGAAACGTCGTGAACTTCGCCAATATTGCCCGCGACGTGGGTGCGGACGAGAAGACGGTCAAACGGTACTATCAGATACTGGAGGATTCTCTTTTGGGATTCTTTGTAGAGTCGCACTGCAGGTCCATCCGAAAACGGCTCATCAAGGCTCCGAAGTTCTATTTCTTCGATTGCGGAGTAACCCATGCCCTGGCGAGAACGCTGCGGCAGCATATCGTGCAAGGCACCTATGATTACGGGCGCGCCTTCGAACAATTCTACATCATGGAACTGCTGCGACTGAATGCCTATCTTAAGCTGGACTATTCTTTTTCCTACCTCTTGACCCATTCCGGAGTGGAAATCGACCTGATCGTAGACCGTCCCAATTTGCCCACCGCGCTCATCGAAATCAAATCATCGTCTCATGCGAGGGGCGAAGACGCGAAACACCTGAAGGCCGTGCGGCAGGATTTCCAGAATTGCGTGTGTTTCTGTATATCCAATGACCCCATGGTCAGGATCGAAGACGGCATCACCTTCCTGCCCTGGCATCGCAGTTTCGCTGAATTGGGCATTCACATCTCGGGGGTATCGAATTGACATAGACACGTTTCTATGGCTTTTCCCTCAACCCGACGAGCGGGCACTTTCTACCTCAGCGCGGCGTCATGCTCTGGAGCAGGAACTTCCTGAAGGTGCGCTGGAACATATTGGCGAGGTTATCGCCGGGGGTGACGAGCACGCCCCAACCGCCTTTGGCGGGATTAACGGGGACCTCGCGGGGCACCTGGTTTTCGCACATGCGGCGATCCTCATCCAGGACCTGATGGGCGAATTTCAGTTGCTCGGCGGGGGCAGGACCCTTGAATCCGGGCGAGATGGCGAGGGCCCAGAACACCGTGCACTGGGTCACGGTATTGGGGGATGGAATATGCACCAGCACGCGCTCGTCGCCATCCGCGAAGCTCTGGCGGATGGTGGTGAAGTTGGGCAGCCAGCAGCGCTGGCGGCGCTCATGGGCCTGCTGGAGTTTGCCCGGCTGCTCTTTGGGCGCAGCGAGCGCGGGGAAAGGCGCCTGCATCTCGAAGCCATCGGCGAGTTCGGTGATCTTCATGGCCGGCACCTTGGGGTCGGCTGAAACCCCGAGCGTCGTGGAGTGCGCGAAGGCGAAGTGGGTCATGTCCAGGTAGTTCTCAATCTCGCGGCGGAAGCCCGCCTCGAAGGCCATGGGTTCGGCCACCAGGTAGGTCCAGCCGGACTTCTCGAACTCGGGAACCTCGGGGATGCGCGCCAGTTCCTCGGGGTCGAGCCGCACCCAGATCATCCCGTAGCGTTCCTGAACCGCAAAACTCGTGAGCCGCGCCTGCTCCTGCTTGTTGGGCAGGGGCTGAAGCAGCGAGGGGATGTTGGTACAGCGCCCCTCGTGGTCGAAGCGCCAGCCGTGGTAGGCGCAGCGCAGTTCTGAATCGCAAACCTGGCCCAGGGAAAGCCGAAAACCCTTGTGCGGGCAGGCATCCAGGGCCGCCAGCCAGCCGCCCGGCAGGCGGGCGATGACGATTTCCTCGCCGAGCAACCGGTAGGATCGCACCTGGCCGGCACCGACGGCGCTCGCGACGGCCACCGGCTGCCAGGTCTTGCGCAGCACCTTGAACGGCAAATCTTCCGATATCTCGATGGCACTCATGGCATCCTCCTTCTCAAAGTCCCCTGCACACGATCTAGCGAGGAAAAGCGGCGCGCCAGCGGCGCAGGCGGCCCCACAGGCGCATCAGGCTGTCGTAGTCGCTCACCACGGGCAGGAGCGGTATTTTGGCCAGGTTCGCGAGGCGCGGAGAGAGCAGGCAGGCGCGCCAGGCCCAGGCCAGGGCCGGTCGTGTTTCGCGGCGGCGCCAATGGATCACGATCTGGTGCTCGGCGATCATGGCGAGGTAGCGCGCCAACTCCCGGGGGTAGCGGACGAAAAGTTCCGGCTCGCCCTCGATGAGCCGCCCCAGGATAACGTGGAGTTCGCGCACGGTGAGGTGCATCTTGACCTGGGAGGTGTTGGTGCCGTGCCAACGGTACTTGCACAGGATTTCGTCGGCGTAGCGCAAGCGGTGCTGGCGCAGCACCCGCAGATACAAGTCATAGTCGGTGCAGATTTCGAAAGACTCGTCGAACCAGCGCCGGCCGCTGACGGCCTCGACCGCGCTGCGGCGGAACATGGTGGTCACCCAGGAGATGAAATTGTTTCCCAGCAGGCGCGGGTACACGGCGCCCTCGGGAGGTCGGCGGCGGTAGATGGGCGACTCGGTGAGGGCCCCCTCCCCCTCGTGGAACTCGACGCCGTTGGCGAAGGCCACGGCCACGGAGGGGTCCTCGAAAAGCGGCACCTGGCAAGCGGTCTTGCGCGGCAGATATAAATCGTCGGAATCCAGGAAGGAGATGAGCTCGCCCTGGGCCATTTCGAGCACCCGGTTGCGCGCGGTGCCCAGGGGCAGGAACTCCTCGCTGCGGAAATAGCGCGCCTTGGGATAGCGCGCGACGATGGAACGCAGATCCTCCTCGGAAGCATTGTCGTAAACCAGCAACTCGATGGGGGAGTAGGTCTGGGCGAGGGCCGACTCGATGGCCGCCGGCAGGAAGCGGGCATTGTTGTGGACGTTGATGATGATGCTGACGAGGGGAGACATGGCTGCAAATGGCAGCATAAGCCCTACAGCGGCGGCTCCAGACTCATTCGCAGGATGGCGCTCGCGCCATCCCAGTTAGAGGCGGGAAAAAAAACAACACCTCAACGTTTTGCGGGCGGCGGTCCCCCTCACCTCGCCATTCCTAAAACCCGCGCCCCCTACCATCATCCCGAAGGGAGAGGGTATGTATAGGCGAGTTTGAGCCGCTGTCTTGATATTAAAAACCGGCGCTGACCCCGGGTACGGGTCAGCGCCTACCAACGAATGTTACCTGGCCGCCTTCTTGGCCTTCTTATCGAGACGCTTCTCTTTCAGAGTCTTCTCCGATTTCTTTTTCGAATCTTTCTTGACGTGCTGACCTTTAGCCATGACCTTGTCTCCTTAAGACAGTTTCCGGGATTGTAATGTGGAACCAGCATTTAAAACAAAATTTTATTGATTTTTTGCAGACCCAATAAAGAATCGTGGCGCACCGCAGGAGTTCTCGAAGAAAAAAGATGTAAGCGTTTACGACAAGCGCGTCCCCCAAAACAAGAAAAGCTTAGGAAAACAATTTTTTAATCTGGAACTCAGGAACTCAGGAAAAATTCACGAGGATCGTCCGCTCAGTGAAAATACGTCCTTGCTTATCTTCGGAATTTTAACTTTCCTGAGTTCCAGATTCAAAATAAATCTTCGCATTTAGGACCCGCACCCTCATGGTGTCGGCTTCTGCGGCAGCAGCCGCGCCAGCAGGTTGTTAAGTTCGGATTTAAAGCGCGCGCGCGGTTTCCGCGAGATCACGGCGCGCCAAGGCCTCGGAGATGTTGTGGCTGGTAAAGATGCCGCGCCAGCCGATGGCGTGGGCGCCGCGCTCCAGGACCGCGCGCGCGAGCGCGAGATCGCCGCTGGCCACGGCGTCACCGGACTTCAGGAGCGCGAGGATGCGCTCGTCGGCGGCCTGGAACTCGTCTCCCACGTCCAGCACCTCCACGCCTTCGCGGCCCGCCAGGCGCGGGTGCGGTTGGGCACAGGCGAAGACGACGAGGATTCTTAGCGCATGCGCCACGGCGATGATTTCCTCCTTGAAGGGGCAACCATCGGCGTCCACGTAGAGGACGGGAGCGGAGCCGTCCTCAGGTTTTTTCATCGTCAGGCTCCGTCTCCTCGACGAAGTTCACCCGCCAGCCGTGGCTTTGCAGCCACACCAGGGCCTCCTGCACCTTTTCGGGGAGCTCGGGCAGGGATACCAAACCGCTTTCGAGCTCGCCGCGGTTCATGGTCATGAGGGCACTGGTGAGCACGATATGGCCTTTGGCCGCGGCGCCCTTGGCGGAACGCTCGATTTTATTGAGGCAGCCGCAGATAGGACAGGGAAAGACCTTTTTGATCTCCTTTTCGCGGATGTAGAGGAAGTTCCCGCAGTCTTCGCAGCTCGCGATGATATCGCCGGTGTGCCCGGGCGTGGGAAAAGATTCCTGCACGGTAGTTTCCCCCTCAGAGTTTATTTGATAATCTGCAGGAACGCTTCACAACGAGATTTTACGTTCGTGCTGAGTCCTGAGCCTGTCGAAGGATAGAAGCACTACCATTCATGCCTCGGCGTCTAGTTTCACGACAGGCAATCAATGCAACCAGGTCCGTTCGTGCTGAGCTTGTCGAAGCATGAGTAAACCGATCCCACCGCCGTTCACCCTTCAGCTCAGGGCGAACGGCTTTATGACCGGCTAAACTATTGCGTTTCATTACTTGCGTGTCACGATTCTAAGATTCGGCACGGCAAAAATGACCGGAACGCCCGCCGCTTTTCTCCACGAGCTCGATGGGTCCGAGGCTCAGCGCCCGCCAACCGCTTTTCACCATGTCGTAGAAGGTGAGCGCCGCCGCCGCCGCCCCGGTGAGCGCTTCCATTTCCACGCCGGTCTTGCCTGAGGTGCGCGCCGTGACATGGAAAATAACCTCCGGTGGACGGGTCTTGAGTTCGGGTTGCACCTCCAGGGCGTCGAGCGGCAACGGGTGGCATAGGGGGATGATGTCGGCGGTGCGCTTGGCGGCGGCGATGGCGGCGAGCACGCAGGTGTGCAGGATGGGACCCTTGCGGTTCTCTCCCGTGCGCCGCAGGAGCCTCAAGAGATCGGCGGGAACACGGATGCGCGCGCGCGCGCGGGCCGTGCGCTGCGTCACGGGCTTCTCGCCCACATCTACCATGCGCGGGGAGCCGCGCTGATCAAGGTGGGTGAAGGGTTGCGCCGCGCGCCGGTCGCCGCGTTGACCGACACCAACCCTGGACTTGGCGGTGCCGCGTCCACCGCGGGCCGCGCGCTGCTTATCCCTCGCCCGCAGGGCCGCGCTCCTTTTTGCTTCCTGCTTTGATGCCCGTGAGCACCCGGCCCACAAGTCCCCCGGCCAGTCCGCCGCCGACGTGGGCGGTGTGGGCTATTTTATCCTCGATGCCAGGACCCAGGAATTTCAGGCCCTCCACGATTTCGGTCAGCACATAGAGCAAGGCGAAAAGCAGGATGGGCAGCGGCAGGGGGGCTCCGGGAATCATCACGAAGGCCTTGGGGTCGAGGAAAACCATGCTGCAAATGATGCCGAAAATGGCCCCGCTGGCGCCCACCAGCGCCACATCCTGTTTTTGCAGCAGCGAAAAAACCAGGCAGCCACACGCGCCAGCGATGAGATAGACGGCCAGCAGGCGCAGTTGCCCGATGCGTTTTTCAAGGCCAGCCCCGAAGGCGAAGAGGAAGAAGGCATTGGTGGTGAGGTGCAGCCAACCCTGGTGCATGAAAAGGCTGGTGACATACTGGAACCACTCGGGATTGGTGGTGTGGAAAACGAGCCGCCCCCACATTTCCCATTTGGGGAAAATGCGCTCCAGCAGGAACACGGCGAGGTTGATGACGCCGATGGCCGTGCAAAGCGGAGTCCAGTAGATAACACCCATGGTTTGCGGGCGACATCATAGAATGCGCGCATGAATGTCGAACCGGCCCGGGCCGCCGGGCGCCCTCAAGATGGGCTATCCGAATAATGCGTACTTTTCAAGGGTTTTCACACTGGTACACGATCTTGCAAGGCGGGAGGCAATTCGTAATCCTGGGGGATTTTTCCACAGATGACACAGATTAACACAGAAAATAATCAATCCGAGCTGGCATCTTTAATCAGTGCCCATCGGTGTAATCTGTGGATAAATCCGAGTTGAGAACACGGAGCACCAGGGAAAAACTGGGGTGAATGACAGCGCCAGCGGTATGCATTTTTCGGATGAGTCTCAAGATTTAGGCGGCGCGGCCTCCAGGACCTTGGCGCCGTGTTCCTCGCTCAGCACCAGGATGGCGAAACGGCCCACACCGCCAAGTTCGCCGCTGCTGAGCGAGGCATAATCGAAAACGCCGCGCAAGTCGGTGTAGCCGTCCTTGTAGAAGCGCTCGGCGCCGCCTTCAAAATTGACGCGCCCGTCCAGCGGAGTCGCGCCCCCTTCGCGCGCATAAACCTTGACGTAAGCCGCTGACACGGGCTTGCCCCCGGCCTCGGTGAGCACGCGCAGGCGGCCGTAATTCTCGATGAGCTCCACGCGCAGCGTGTGCACCGTGAGCGCCAGCGTGCGCCGCAGCCCCGCGCCCTCGGCCTCCACCATGAGGTTGCCGCGCGCGAGGTCTTCGGGGATGGCGATTTCGGCGAGACCCGCGCCCTGCGGTTCAACGACACCCACCGCCGCGGGGCGGATAAAAGAGAAACCCCGGGCCCCGGAGCCCAGCAGGAAGGGCTGACGCGAGAACAGCATCTCGATATCCATGGGATAGTAGCGCAGTTGCACTTTGCCGAGGCCGCTCGCCGCCAGCATGACTTTGCGGCCCTGGGCCTCCAGGGTCAGCACCGGTTCGGCGGCGGCGAGCCGTTCCTGGCGATCCTGAACTTCGCCCGGCGCGCCGCCCTGGGCCTCGGCGATTTGCTCCAAAGCCGATCCGAAAAGCTTGCGCCAGCGCTCGACGGGATAGTCCTTGTAGGGGGCGGCTGTCTTTTCGGCCAAGGCGGCGTCGCCCTGGGCGAGGGCCAGGCAACTCATGCAGTAGTCGTACTGCAGGCGCGTGGCCAACGCCTCGGGCTTCAGCAGCGCGAAATTTTTCAGGGCTTCTTCTACGCGATCCTGCAACAAGAGGTAATACACGGCCGCCAGACGATCTGCGTCGCGAAAATCCTTGCGAAAGCTTAAAACTTCGAGAAAGCGGTGGACCTGGGCGGCGGCCAACGCATTGGGCAGCGGCAGCTTGCCCCGGTGCGCGCGCGCGTGGATCAGCGGAGAGTACTCCAGGTGCTCGTAGAGGCCGCGTTCCACGGGGTCGAGTTTAAGCAGCTTGCAGTCCAGCACCGGTCCCCAGATTTCGCCGCTCCCCACCTCGCGCTCCAGAAAGGCGGTGATGCGCGGCGCGTCGTCGTGATGCACGCTGTACGACCACAGGGTGCGCTCGTAGGCGTGCTGGCTTTCGAGGAAATCCAGCAGTTTCCCATAGAAGGCGCGCTCCTTGAGGCGGAAGGCCAGGCGCCCCAGGGCGACGCGCCGCAGGTTGTGGGACTCCAGATATTTCAGCACCTCCTCGCCGCTGCCTTCCTGGCTGACGTAGTTCCAGGACTCAGCATCGGGCTTGGTGGGCTTGTCCACGACCACCAGGGCGCGGGCGGGCGCGAATGCGGCCAGTCGGCCCTTCTCGGCGGCGTGCGCCGGGAAATGCCCGTACTCGCCGGCCACCGGGAAGTAGAAGTGCGTCTCGAAGCGCGCCGTGGTGTAGGGCTCGAGCGTGGCGGGAAGCGCGCGCGTAGCGTAGCCCTTGAGTACCGGCACCGCGCCTTCGGGAATCTGCAACAGCAGATCCACGCGGCGGCGCTGCGCGCTGGGGTTGGTCAGCACGACTTCCAGGCCGTAAACCGTGCGGGCGAGCAGCTCGCCCGTGGCGTAGCGCGCCACCATTTCGCCCGCTTCCTCCACTTCGCGCTCGCCGTGACGGAAAAGGTTCTGCTGGAGCAGCACGCCAGCGACCGGGTCTTTTTCAGCTTCTATGGGGCGGATCTCGCGGTGGAAGGCGATGGCACTGGAGGCGGCGATCAACGTCATGGCGCCGTCCTTGAACTCGCGCTTGTGCTCGCCAGCATGGAAAGGGAGGTCCACCAGCGCCAGGGCGAACATGATCTCGGTGAAGTTGCGATGCGCGAGGCCGGCGTTTCCGGAAAGGAAGCCCTCGGCTTTGCCATGGCGTGCGAGATCCAGCCAGAACGCCGAGGCCGGCACCAGCTCCGCGAGCTGCTGCTCGGGCCGCAAATGCCAATAGTTGTTCTCGGCCCATTCCTCGGTTTCCGGGACTTTCTTGTAGAAGGCGCGCTGGGTCTCGCG
>JAHFOS010000280.1 GCA_023261545.1 bacterium | reverse complement strand
TGGCTCGCCGTCCAAGGAATCAAAGGGTACCCCGGCCTTCGAGACGCCGAAGGCGGCCACCAGCCGATCCACGCAGTCCGATTTGCCGTGCGGAATCGCAACCCCCTGCCCGATGCCGGTGGAGCCCAACGCTTCCCGCTTCAACAAAATCTGGACCAGTCTGTTGACGTCCTTGTCCTTGATGGACCCGGTCTTGACCAGCAGTTCCACCAGCTCCCGGATGATGTCCTCCTTGCTGGCGTGGGCCTTGACATCGGTCGTCACCGCTCGCTCGTCCAAAAACCCCATAATGTTCATCCGCGCATCCTCATAATGTACATCCCTCGTTGTGTGGTTAGCGGCTGATCAAGCGAAAAAGAGAGCACGTTAAAAAATGGAGCGGGTGATGGGATTTGAACCCACGACATTCACGTTGGCAACGTGACGCTCTACCCCTGAGCTACACCCGCATCACCTGCGATGTGCACGCTAGCAGATGGGCGAGAGAGGGTTTGAACCTCTACCCCTTTCGGGACAGGCTCCTAAGGCCTGCGCGTCTGCCAGTTCCGCCACTCGCCCGTATGTGGGGAAAGCGTGGGCCGCGAAGGCTTCGAACCTTCAACCTTGGGATTAAGAGTCCCCTGCTCTGCCAATTGAGCTAGCGGCCCGCGATGGAAAGAGCGCGCCCGGCAGGATTCGAACCTGCTGCCTCTTGGTTCGAAGCCAAGCGCTCTATCCGATTGAGCTACGGGCGCTTGTTCCCCAGCCCCGATAAACAGAAGATTGTAACATGCGAGGACGAGCCAAACAAGCCGCCCGAGCGCTAGGAGACTCCGCGGCTCAAGCGTGCCGGGTCCAGCAGGCGCCTCGCGGAGGCGGGGCTCAACAGGCGGTGCCGGAGGACCAGCTCGTGGACGGACTGGCCGGTCTTCAAAGACTCTTTCGCCACCATGGCCGCGTTCAGATAGCCGATGGCCGGGGCCAGCGCCGTCACCAGCGCCAGGCTGCGATGGGCGAAGGCCTCGCAGCGCTCGCGGTGTGCTGCGATGCCCGTGATGCAACGCCGCGCGAACACCCGGCCGGCGCTCGCCGCAATGTGCATGGCTTGCAGGAGGTTGTAGGCCACGACCGGCATCATGACGTTCAGCTCCAGCTGGCCGGCCTGGGTCGCGTACGCGACCGTCTGATCGTGCCCCAGCACCTGGAAGCCGACCATGTCCACCATTTCCGGCACCACGGGGTTCACCTTCCCCGGCATGATGGAGGAGCCCGGCTGGATGGCCGGCAGGTCGATTTCCCCCAGCCCGGTATTCGGCCCGGAGGCCATCAGGCGCAGGTCGTTGGCCATGCGGATCAATTCGAGCGCGTAGGCGCGCAGGCTGCCGGAAAGCCTGGAGAAGTCCGCCAGGCTTTGCGTCCGCTCCATCAGGTCTTCCGCCGGAGCCAGCGGACACCGCATCCACCGGCGCAGGGCGGCGATCGCCAGCCGCCGGTACCGTGGATGCGCGTTCATGCCGGTCCCCACGGCGGTCCCCCCGAGGTTCAGCTCCCGGAGGGCGCGCGCGGTCTGTTCGACGTGCGCCCTCGCCTTGCGGACCGCCAGCGCATACGCGCCGAACTCCCGCCCCAGCCGGACCGGCACGGCGTCCTGCAGGTGCGTCCGCCCGGCCTTCACGATGCCGGCGAACTGCCGCGCTTTGCGCGTCCACGCCGCCTCCAACTCCTGCATGGACTCCAGCAGCGGGGGCAACGCCATCAGGCAGGCCAGGCGCATGGCCGTCGGGAACGTGTCGTTGGTGGACTGCGCCATGTTGACGTGGTCGTTCGGGCGCACGTGCGTGTAGCGGCCCCGGCGGGCCCCCAAGAGCTCATTGGCCCGGTTGGCCACGACTTCGTTCATGTTCATGTTGAACGACGTCCCGGCGCCGGCCTGATAGACGTCGACGACGAACTGGTCGTCGAACTTCCCGTGCAGAACCTCGTCGCAGGCGCGGCGGATGGCCGACGCGTGGCGCGAAGGCAGGAGGCCGAGGGTCCCATTGGCATGCGCCGCCGCCTTCTTGATGAGGGCGTAGGCGCGCACCATTTCCGGCTGCAGCCGCAGGCCGCTGATGGGGAAGTTCTCGACCGCGCGGAACGTTTGGATGCCGTAGTACGCCGCGGCGGGGACGCGCTTCGTCCCAAGGGAGTCCCGCTCAAGGCGCGTGGGCATTCGGCGGCGGAGGCGTTACGAGAACTCGGCGAAGATGGCTTCCAACCGAGGCGGGCCGGCGGCTTGAGCCTGCTTGATCACGCCGGCGACCCCGTCTTCAAAGGTGGGGCGCTGGGTTTGGTAGAAGACGCCCAGCATGACGTGGTCCGTTTCCAGGGCCAGCTCGAACGCTTTCGCGCGGTTGCTCACGTCGTGGTCCTTCGGCACCTCAGCGATCTTCGGCGGGATGACCTTGTACGTGTTGTAGAACGTGATGCAGGGGCTCAGGATGTTGACGAAGCCGAATCCCTTGTGTTGTATCGCCCGCGTGATGAGGTCGGCCAGCTCGCGCGGCTTGCCGGAGTAGCCTTGCCCCACGAAGGTCGCGCCGTAGGCGATGAGCATGGCCAGCGGGTTCAGCGGCTGCTCGATGCTGCCGTACGGCGTGGAGCCGGCCTGGAATCCCAGCGGCGAGGTGGGCGAATACTGCCCCTTCGTCAGGCCGTAGGTGGAGTTGTCCATGATGAGATACGTGAAGTCCGGGTTGCGGCGCGCGGTGTGCGGGATGTGGCCCCCGCCGATGGCGAATCCGTCCCCGTCGCCGCCGACCCCGATCACCGTCAGGGCGGGGTTGGCCAGCTTCACGCCCAGCGCGACGGGCAGCACGCGGCCATGGACGGAATGGAACCCGTACGACTTGACGAACCCCGGGGTCCGGCCGGAACAGCCGATGCCCGAAACCACGACCAGGTCTTTGGGGTTGACGGAGAGCCCGGCCAGCGACTTGTAGAGCGAATCCAGCACCCCGAAGTCCCCGCAGCCGGGGCACCAGATGGGGTGCTCGTCGGTCTTATAACTTTGAGGCGTAAACTCGGCGACCGTTGTGGACATGGGCGGCGACCTCCTCGATCTTGTCGAAAATCTCTT